>DATJBC010000080.1:0-10386 GCA_035515515.1 Acidimicrobiales bacterium | reverse complement strand
TGTGGCGCGAAGCACCAGTTGGGCGGGCCTGTCGGGCGCACGGTCACAATGGGCGCCCAACGTCCGGCGCCGCCGGCGGGGACCGGGCACGCCGCGTCGTGCTCGGCCGGCCGGCCCCCGGCGTCAGGGCCTCCTGACATCTCGGCCCGGCCCCCCAGGAAGCGGTCAAGGCCCGGCGCCAAGGTGTCGAGAAGTTGTGCAGCATGTCCGTGTTCGATCCCAACCCCAACGGCGTGGACCGCTCGCGAGCGGAGGCCCCCGGTCGCGGCGCCCCGGCGCACGACGACGACAGGCACGAGCGCGCCGCGCGCAGCTGGCGCCCCGGGGTCCGGCTGGTCCTGGCCCTCGTCGTGCTGGTCCCGCTCGTGTCGACGGGCATCCTCATCGTGTCCTCGGCGTCGTCGGCGTGGGCGACGCGCGTGCACGCGGCGGTGGCCGCCCAGGACGCCGAGGAGCTCGAGGTCGTGGCGTCGGCGCGGGCGCAGATGAATTCGATCGAAGTGCCGCTCTCGGCGGTGTCCTACGCCGCGCAGCTCGGGGTGAGCGAGAGCGAGCTCGACGCCCTGCTCCAGCAGAAGGTCCCCTTCCACGTGCAGCTGGCCCAGGGCACCAAGCAGATCGACGGGTTCCCGACCTTCCGGTCCACCCCGACGCTGCGGGCCGACACCAAGACGCTGGGCACGTTGATCAACGAGGTCGCCAACAAGGCCGTGTCCTTCGACGTGGTGCAGCGCTTCCTCAACAAGATGGCGACCGACATCGACGCCATCTGGTATCGCGACTACGCCAACCTGCAGTCGGCCATCTCGCAGTGGCAGCCGCCGGGGTCGTTCGAGGTCAACGCGGCCGCCCTGCGCCAGGCCTACGCGGCGTTCCTGGCCGGCGGGGCGGAGATCCAGGGGGCGATCTTCGTGCTCGAGGGCCTGGGCCCGGCCAACTCCAAGGAGGCCCTCATCCAGGCGGCGGGCGAGTTCGGGACCGCCACCGCGCAGTTCGCCGGGCATCTGAGCGGGACCGCCTCCCGGGCCTGGGTCCACCTGACGACCGACCCGGTCGACCGGGCCTTCGCGGCCACCGTGCAGCTGGGCGTGAACACCGCCCTCAACGGCACCAAGCCGCCCTTCCTCGGCAACCTCGCCTTCGCGGGGAAGTCGATGACGCCGGGCCTCCAGTACCTTCTCGACCTGAACAAGCTGGTCACCTCGGCGTCCAACGACCTGCGCAGCGCGGCGCTCGCCCAATCCAAGGCGGCCACGGGGCGCTTCGTGCTCGAGGTGTCGTTCCTGGGCGTGCTGGCCCTGGTGTGCCTGGGCAGCGTGGTCTTCGCCGGCCGCGTGCTGATCCGCCCCCTCGAGCGCCTGGCGGCGGGGGCCACGCGGATCCACCACGGCGACTTCGACCTCGAGCGCCTCCCGCCCGGCGGGCCCCGACAGGTGGAGGACACCACCGAGGCCTTCAACGACATGGCGTCCACCCTGAAGGCGGTGGAGGCCAAGGCCGTGGCGCTGGCCGCCGAGGACCTGTCGCACCCCGAACTGCTGGTCCCGCTGCCGGGACGCACGGGCCGGGCACTGCAGGCGTCGGTGGACACCCTGGCCGCCCGCATCCGCGAGCGCGAGCTGCAGCGGGCCCTCTTGCACGAGGCCGCCACCCACGACGGGCTCACCGGCCTCCTCAACCGTGCCGCCGTGCTCGACTACCTCACCAACGACGTGTCCCGCCGCCGTGAGGCGGGCGAGACGGTGGCCGTCCTGTTCATCGACCTCGACGGGCTGAAGCCGCTGAACGACACCTACGGGCACGAGGTCGGCGACACCGCCATCCTGGCCACCGCCATGGCGCTGGCCACCGCCACCGGCGACTGCGACGTGGTAGGGCGCCTGGGCGGCGACGAGTTCCTGGTGGTGCTGTGCCACGACCACAGCTGTGACGGCGACACGGTGGTGGACAGCATCCGGGAGCGCGTGGCGCAGTGCCGCATCCCCGTGGACGGCGCCCTGGTCCCGCTGGAGGCGAGCGTGGGCGTGGCGCTCACCCGCTGCGACGCCGACACCGACCCCATGGTGCTCGTGCGCCAGGCCGACGAGGCCATGTACGAGGCCAAGAAGGCGGCCCGCCTCCGGCGCGACCAGATGCTGTCGGCCAACAGCTGAGCGCCTCGGCCTCGCCCTAGACCCCGCCCCGCCGCACCCCCACGTAGCGGTCGCGCCCCGGCATGGGGCCGGGCACCGTCTCGAGCACCAGCCCGGCCCCGCCGAAGGCCGCCTCGTAGTCCCCCGGCGCGAACAGCGTGAGGCGGTGGTCCTCCACGATGTGCTCGATGCCGCCGGCCGTCGCCACCAGGTGGTGCATCTCGAGATGGGTGACGGCGCCCTGGCGCCGGGAGGCGCTCATGCGCACCACGGTGGTGGCGTCGTCGGCGGCCGTCTCCACCTGCACGCCGGCGTCGTCGCGCCAGGCGTCGGGCCGCACCCAGCCGTCCACCACCACCACGCCCCCCTCGGCCAGGTGGCCGGCCAGGGACCGGGCCGTGCTGTCCAGGGCGGCGCGGTCGGGGAGGTACCCGATCGAGCTGAACAGGCACACCACGGCGTCGAAATTGGTGCCGAGGTCGAGGCGCGCCATGTCCTGGGCGACGAGGGGCACGCCCGGGAGGTGCCGGGCGGCCTCGTCGAGCATGGCGGGGTCGATGTCGACGCCGGTGACCTCGTACCACCGCCGGAGGTGGCGCAGGTGGCCCCCGGTGCCACAGGCCACGTCGAGCAGCGAGCGCGCCCCGGGGCGGCGCTGCTGGACGAGGCGGTGGACCTCGGCCGACTCGGCCGCGTAGTCCTTGCCGGCGGCGGCGTAGATGAGGTCGTAGAGATGCGCGCTGGCGCGGAACATGGGCGGCCCCTCCGACGGGGTGCGCCCAGGATGCCAAAGCCCGCGCGCCCGGGGGGCGTCACTCGCCCCGCCGGTCGGGCCCTCCCGGCCGGCCGGGTGGGAGCGTTCAGACCATGCCGGCCTGTGCCCGGGGGACGTGCGCCTCGGCCAGGGTGGCCCCGACGCACTCCGGGCAGCCCAGCCGCAGTGCCACCCGGCACGACTGGAACGAGCGGTGCCGCTCGTAGGACCGGTCGCCGCACACCCGGCCGCCGAGCTCCTCCGAGCACCAGACCGGCGTCCCGTCCTCGTGCACGACCAACGTGCCGGCACATGCCCCCATGATGCGGTCCTTTCCTCGTGGCCCCTCACGACGGGAACGGCCCACGGCGCCCATGCTCACGCCCCCGCCGCCGTGAGCGCGCCCGCGCCCGGCGGGCCCCGTCCCCGGCACGGCCCCGGCTCTATCGTCGGGCCGTGGCGGGGCGAGGGCGGACACCGAGACGGGGGCCCGTGGTGAGCCGGCGCCGGGTCCTGGGGGGCTCGCTGGCCGGGGTGGCGGGCGTGGTGGCCGCCGGGGCGGCCGCCGAGGCGTGCGCGTCGCACGCCGGCCTGCCCGGCCCCGGGGGCGCCGCCGCCCCCGCCCCCCGCGCCCTCACCGTGGACGGCCTGGCCGCCCCCATCGGTGTCGGGGTGGACGACGTCTTCTTCGGGTGGCACCTCGCCGACCCCCGGCGGGGCGCCGTCCAGCGCGGGTACCGGGTGGTGGTGTCGCGCCCGCCCACGCCCGGGGGCGCGCGGCGCGGCGCCGAGGTGGTGTGGGACAGCGGCCCGGTGGTCTCGGGCGCCCAGGCCTTCGTCGCCTACGGGGGCCCGGCCCTCGCCCCCGACACCACCTACGCCTGGACGGTGCAGACGTGGGCCTCGAGCGGCGGCCCGAGCGCCCTCGCTCCCCACGCCACCTTCGACACCGGGTTGCGCGACGGTGACTGGGCGGCCCGCTGGATCAGTCGCCCCTTCCCGCACGGCCCCGGGCCCGACGAGTACGCCTACCTGCGCCACGAGTTCCGTGCCCCGCCGGCGCGCGTCGTGCGCGCCCGGGCGTACGTGTCGGGCGACCAGCAGTACGAGCTGTACGTGAACGGCACCCGGGCGGGCAAGGGCCAGGCGTACAGCTTCCCCGACTCCCAGTACTACGAGACCCTCGACGTGACGTCGCTGTTGCGCCCGGGGGCGCCCAACGGCCTGGCCATGGTGACGAGCTGGCAGGGGGCCACCAAGGGCCACCCCGCCGGCAGGCCGGGGGCCATCCTGCAGCTGTCGCTCCTGGCCGCCGACGGCACGCACCGCCTCGTGGTCACCGACGGGTCCTGGCGCGTGCGGCAGGGGGCCTGGCTGGCGGGGACCCAGCGGGACCTCGAGGGCGACCAGGTCGACTTCACCGAGAACATCTCGGGGCCCGACGTCCCCGCGGGGTGGACCGAGCCCGGCTACGACGACGGTGCCTGGTCGCCCGCCGCGGTGCTCGGCCCGGCGGGGACCGCCCCCTGGCGCCACCTGGTGCCGGTGCGCACCCGCATCGTGGAGGAGCCGCTGCCGGCGCAGGCGCTCGCCACGCTACCCACGGGGGCGGTGGTCGCCGACTTCGGCAAGGTGTACGCGGCGGTGCCGACGGTGTCGTTCCACCGGGGCACGCCCGGGCGCCTCGTCACCATGCACGCTGGCTACCTCCTGGACGACGCCGGCCCCGGGACGCCCGGCGAGGTGTCCACGACGCACGGCACCCAGCACACCGACATGTCCTACAGCTACGTCCAGCGCGGCGGTGGCGAGGAGTTCCACCCCTTCGACTACCTCGGGTTCCGCTACCTGCAGATCGACGACCCGGGGGAGGCGCTGGCGCCGGCCGACGTCGTGGCCCGCACCCGCCACGCGGCGGTCCCCGACGAGCACGCCGCCACCTTCTCGTCCTCCTCGCCCACGGTGGACGCCGTGTTCGAGCTGGGCCGGCACTCGGCGTTGTTCACGGCCCAGGAGCAGTTCCTCGACACGCCCACGCGCGAGAAGGGGCCGTGGCTGTGGGACGGCTTCAACGATTCCCAGACGGCCATGGCCGCCTTCGGGGAGACCAACCTGACGCGCAAGTCCCTGCAGGAGTTCGCACAGTCGCAGCGGCGCTTCTGGCCCAGCGGCGCCGTCAACAAGATCTACCCGACCGGCCTGGGGGCGCTCGACATCAACGAGTTCACCGAGATCTACCCCGAGTGGGTGTGGCAGTACTGGATGCACACCGCCGACGGGGCGCTGCTGGCCGAGGTGTACCCCGTCCTCGTGCGCCTGGCGGGCTACGTGGCGGGCGCCCTCGACCCGAGCTCCAGGCTGGTGAGCAACCTGGCTTCCACCGACATCTACTACCCGTATCCCGTGGTGACGAGGCTCAACATCCTCGGTGTCAACGTCTTCCGCCGGACGGCCGACGCCGCCGCCGCCCTGGGCCGCCCGTCGTCGGAGGTGACGCTGCAGCGCGGCCGCCAGGCCCGGCTGCTGGCCGCCCTCAACCGTCGGCTGGTGCGCCCCGACGGCCTGTACGTGCAGGGCATCGACGGCTCCGGCCACCGGGCGCCGGTGTCGCAGGACCCCAACGCCTGCGCGCTGGCCTACGAGGTCGTGCCCCCGGCGCGGCGGGGCGCGGTGGCCGCCTACGTCGCCCGCCAGGGGATGGGCGTCGCGCCGCGCACCGCCACCGAGGTGATCAAGGGGCTGGCCACCAACGGCCGCGTGGCGGACGCCGTGCGCATCCTCACCGACCCCGACCACGACGGCTGGGCCCACATCCTCGCCCGGGGCGGCACCTTCACCTGGGAGGTGTGGGAGCCCTCCGACGCCAACGGGGACAGCATGTCGCACGGGTGGGGCTCCACGGTGCTGGTGGAGATCCAGCGCCGGCTGCTCGGGGTGGAGGCCGCCGCGCCCGGGTTCTCGTCGTTCACGGTGATCCCGCCGGTGGGCGGGGTCGACCACGCCACCGGGACGGTGCCCACCCCGCGGGGCACCGTGGCGGTGTCGTGGCAGCGCCGGGCGGCGCCCACGCCGGGCTACGCCCTCGAGCTCACCGTGCCCGCCAATGCGGCCGCCGCCGTGCACCTGCCGGCCTCGGGCCCGGGGGCGGTGACCGAGGGGGGCCGCCCCCCGGCGCGCGCCCGCGGGGTGCGGGTGGTGTCGTGGCGCGCCGGCCGCGTGGTGCTGGCCGTGGGCGCCGGTCACTACCAGTTCAGGAGCACGACCTGAGCACCGGGGCCGACCCGACCCGGCGGGCGGTAGCGTGGAGAGCGGCACCGAGCGCTGGCTGCGAGGGAGGGACCACCATGACCGACGCGCAGGACCAGGAAGCGCCGCGGTGGAGGGGGATCAACCACCTGGCGCTCGTCACCGACGACATGGACGCCACGGTGCGCTTCTACCACGGCGTGCTCGGCGCCCGGCTCGTGGCGACCATCGGCACGCCGGGGTTCCGGCACTACTTCTTCGAGTTCGGCGCGCAGAACACCGTCGCCTTCTTCGAGTACCGCGGGCTGGCGCTCGAGCGCTTCGCCAAGCCGGCGGGCGTCCCCGACCCCCGCGCCGTGCAGTTCGACCATCTGTCGTTCAACCTGCCCGACGAGCACGCCCTGCTCGAACTGCGCGACCGCCTGAAGTCGGCGGGCTGTGAGGTGACCGACGTCGTCGACCACGGGTTCATCCACTCCATCTACTTCACCGACCCCAACGGCATCGCCCTCGAGGCGTCGTGGTGGACCCTCGACGCCACCGGCCGGCCCGCCGACTACGCCGACGAGCGGCTCTTCGCCGACGCCGACCCGGTGGCGGCCGTGCGCGAGCTGCGCGAGCGAGGCGAGGTGGCGTCGGTGCCCCACACCCGGCTGGTCTGAGGCCGCCCGCCCGTGCCGGCCGGGCCGGCGCAGGGGTGCTCAGGCCGGCGAGGCGTTGAAGTTGAGGACGAAGGGCGCCGTCGGCGGCCGGAACACCCAGTTGGAGACGAGCCTGCCGGCGATCCGCACCTGCAGGCTGACGCCGCTGGCGCCCACGTTCACCGTCAGCTGACCGTCGGCGGAGTCGAAGCTGTCGACCTGTCCGGCGGCCAGCTCGGCGTTGAACACCGGCTTGAAGCTCTGCGGCGTGTTGACCACCGTCCAGCACGGCGCTGACGCGCTCACCACCACGCTGTAGCTGGCCGCCTGCACGGTGACGGTGGCGCTCCCCGCCGTGGTGAGCGCCTCGGTCACCGGCCCCTGGGGCGCCTTCCCCGGCCCGGGCGCCAGGGTGGGCGTGGTCGCGCCCGTACCGGAGCCGGTCGTGGCTCCGTGGGAGCCGGGCACGGTCAGTGGCGTGACCCGCTGCAGGTGGATGTCCGTCAGCCACTGCGGCTCGTAGTGGTGGACGGCGAGGCCCACCCCGGCCACCACGAGCAGGACGACGACGAGCCACACCGCCGCTCGCAGGACGAAGGGGGCGGAGCGCTCGGGCTTGATCCAGTCGTCCACGACGGGGAACGAGCCGGTGATGTCGTAGCGCCCCGTACGGTGGTCGGCGCTCCGCACCACCGGGTCGTCCCGGCGGACCCCGGGCACTTCCGCCGTCTGGGTGAAGGCGCGCAGGTGGGTGGCCTCGCCGAGCGGTCGGCGCAGTTGCCCGGCCCCGCCCGCCCCGCCGGTGGCGCGGCCCCCGTTGGCGGGCCCGCCGGGGGCGCCCGGCCCGCCCGTGGCGATGCCCGCCGCCGCCAGCGCGAGGTGGTCGTCGACCACCGTGGACAGGCCGTCGGCGTCCAGGTCGACCAGGTCGCAGTAGCGACGCACCGCCGTCACGGCCGCCCGCCGGTCGGGGAAGCGCGACAGGTCGCCGTCCTCGAGCGCCTCGAGCTGGGTGCGGGGGACGCCGGTGCGGTCGGCGACCGACTCGACGCTCAGCTGCGCGCCCTGGCGGGCCTCCCGGAGGGCGGCGCCGACCGACGCCGGGGTGGGATCGTCGGGGCGCGCCCGACGCCGGACGCGCCGGAGCACCCCTCTGTCGCCGGCTGCGGTCACCACGTCCTGGCCCTCCCTGTGGCCCCCCTGGGCAAGCGTACTGCGCGGTGTTCGGGGCGCGGCCCCACCATCGTCGTCGGCTTCGTGGCGCCGTCCCTGGAGCGCCCCGCCCGCCCGAGATGCCCCGCCCGGGGACCGTGCCGCTCTTTGCCCAGGTCAGATGGGTCTGTCGTGGCCGGCGCACGAAAGGTTCCCGACGGTGGGTCGTTCCTCCCCACGGCGGCCGGGGAGGGGATCGAGACCGACACGACAGCAGCCGTGCGCGCCGGGTCGTGAAGGAGGCAGCCGTGCGCAGGGGGTCGAGCAGCACGCGACGGCGCGTGGGGCGCGCGTCCGTCACCGCCACGGCGTGGGCCCGTCGCGCCGGGCGCCACGCCCGCACCCGCGCCGCCCTCCCCCTCCTCGCCACGTGCGTCCTCCTCAGCGCGTGCGGGGCCCGGGTGGGTCCCTATCTGGGCGCCGACGCCGCCGCGGGCCAGAACGGCGCGGCGGGCTCCGCGGGAGGCACCGCCACGGCCGGGGTGGCCGGGGCCCCGTCCGGCGCGGGCGGCGCGGCGGGCGGAGCCGCCGCGGGCGGCGGCGCGGCGGCCCGCGGGGCGACGGCGTCGGCCGGCCGGCCCGGGGCCCCCGGGGCCAGCGCGCCGGGGGGCGCCCCGGCGGCGGTCACCCCCCAGTCCTTCAGCTTCGACCCCCGGGCGGAGGCGGCCGCCTGTCCGGGGTCGGCGGGCAACACGGCCTCGGACACCGGCGTGAGCGCCAGCCAGGTCACGGTGGGCAACGTGAGCGGTCTCACGGGGCCGCTGGCCGACAGCTTCAACCAGGGCGCCGAGGCGGTGAACGCGCTGTTCGCGGCGGTCAACGCCGCCGGCGGGATCTGCGGGCGCAAGCTGGTGCTCGACACCGAGGACGACCAGCAGAACGCGTCCACGAACGCGTCGGACGTCGCCGACCTCATCCCCAAGGTCCTGGCCTTCGCCGGCTCGACCTCGGACGCCGACAACGGCGGCGTCCCGGCCATGGCGCAGTCCAACGTCCCGGACTTCGGCTTCGCCATCAACTGCAACCGCAGCGAGTCGCCCACCTACTGGTCGGCGGCCGGCGGCAGCTGCTACCAGCCCCAGGGCCCCGGCAAGGGGCCCTACGCCATCGACGACTCAGCCCTGGCCCTCGCCAAGCAGAGCGGGTACTTCCCCACGAAGCTGGCGTTCCTCTCCTACAACATCGCCATCAGCGCGCAGGCGGCCCAGCAGTTCGAGTACGTCTACCAGCACACCTTCGGGGCGTCGCCGTGCTACACGGACTTCTCGATCTCGCCGGCCAGCGCGTCGCTCGAGAGCGACGTGGCCCAGATGCAGGCCGACGGGTGCAACGGCGTCATGACGACGCTCGACGTCACCGGCAACGCCAAGCTTCTCCAGGCCATGGCGCAGCAGTCGTTCACCATGCCGTACACCTACACGACCTTCGACGGCTACACACCGGCGCAGATCACCATCGCGGGCCAGAGCGCCGCGCAGGGCCTGACGGTGGGCGTGCCCTTCACCCCCCTCAACGAGCCCAACCCCACCGTGCAGCTCTACCAGCAGGAGCTGTCGACGTACGAGCCCGGCAAGCAGCCCAGCGGGTTCGGGTTCCTGTCGTGGGAGTCGGCGCAGATGCTCGTGTACGCGCTGGTGGCGAGCGGGCACAGCCCCAGCCGGGCGTCGGTGACCAAGGCGGTGGGCGCCCTCAAGGACTGGAACGGCGGCGGCGCCCTGGGGCCCTACACCCCGTCCACCCACAGCGTGGGCTCGTGCCAGGTGGACGTGGTCGTGAAGGGCAACGCCTTCGTGCGCCGGGCCCCGGCCTCGGGGCTGTTCTGCGGTGGGCAGACGGTGGCGGCGTCGTCATGACGGTGCTGTGGAAGTTCCTGGTGATCGGGGTCTTCGGCGGCAGCATCTACGCGCTGGCGTCCATGGGCGTCGTGCTCACCTACAAGACGGTCGGCGTCTTCAATTTCGCCTACGGCGCCGTGGCCATGTTCTGCGCGTACACCTACTGGCAGCTGCACGACTCCTGGCACCTCACGGCGTGGATCTCCATGCCGCTGTTGCTGCTCGTGGTGGCGCCCGTCATCGGCGTGGTGTTCGAGCGGCTGTTCCGCCCCCTGTCGGGGGCCTCCGCCGAGGTGCAGATCGTGGTGTCGCTGGGCATGCTGGCGCTCTTCGAGGCGCTCGCCCCCCTCCTCTACGGCACCGAGGACCGCCCGCTGCAGGGCATCTTCCCCCGCACCACCTTCCTGGTGGGCTCGCTGCACGTGGGGTGGGACCAGCTCGCCACGCTGGTGTTGTCGCTGGTGCTGGCGGCCGCCCTGTGGTGGCTGCTGCGCCACACCCGCTTCGGGACCGCCACGCGGGCCGTGGTGGACAACGGCGAGCTGGCCGCCGTCATCGGGGTCAAC
>DATJBC010000079.1:0-6262 GCA_035515515.1 Acidimicrobiales bacterium | reverse complement strand
TGAAGAAGACGAGGCCGGCGAAGACAAGCTGGCCCAGCGCGCACACCCACCACCACCGCTTCCATTCGCCGGGGGCAGACTTCTGGGCTCGGAGCACGGTCGGCTCGACACGCAGGAGCCCGGCCAGCTGGGGCGAGCTGGCCGCGACGGTCTTGATCTGCGCGGCGGTGACCGAGCCCCCGTTCTGGATCGTGGTCGCCAGAGGGGAGAACGCCAGCAACCCCTCGACCTGGAGCTTCAGGGCCGGGGGCACGGCGGCCATGGCGGCCATGACGTCGTGGGAGGTGCCGTACTTCTGGAGCAGGGCGGCCAACGCCTGGCCGGGCCCGGCCGGCTTCATGGCTTGGAGCGCGGCGATGACGCTGGGCGGGGCGGCGGCCGGATGCGTGTTGCCGGCGGCGGGCACGTACGGCTGGGCGGCTTGAAGCGTCTGGAGGGCCGTGGCCGGGGCCTGGTTGTCGACGAGGGGTGAGGCCGTCGTGATCACCATGGGCAGGACGATGAACGATCCCGCCACCACGATGCGCAGGATCCAGCCCCACACCGCCAGCCCGGTGGCCGACAGGGCCGGGTTGTGGGCTTCGACCTGCTCGGTGTAGCTCGCCATCCACGGGGTGTAGGCGCAGCCGATCGCCATCCCGAGGAGCACGGCAATGGTCACGTTGTCGTAGTAGCTGGTGTGGGGGTGGCTCACCTGCACGATCATCCCCATCGTCACGGCGATCGCTGCCAACGACCCCACGAGCATGAACGGCTTGCGCACCCTGAGCCGGTCACTCAGCATGCCGATCAGCACCAGCATGACGGCGTCGACGGCCCAGTACCAGGTATTGATGCCATTGGCGTCGGCGGTGGTCCGGTTGAAGATCACGACCCAGTACAGGGTGAGCACGCTCACGGAGGCGAAATAGATGAGCAGGAACAACGAGATGCCGAGCGACGACGCCACAAGGTCGGGGCGAAGCATGGACCGAAGCGGGTGGGCGGTTGCCTTGTCGACGTCGATGCCCCGTGCACGGGCCTCCACCAGGGCACGTTCATTCTCCGACACCATGAGCTGGTCGCGAAGCTGCGGCGAGAGCTCGCGCAATCCAAAGAAGGCGATGGCGACGACAACCACGCAAACGACGCCCGAGATGACGAACTGGTCCTGCCACGGCTGCAGATGCTGGAGGGTGCGGGTGGCCACCATGCTCGCCGCCAGCGAGCCGACCGTGGGCCCGAGTGCCCAGAACCCCATGGCCGACGCCCGTCCCATCTGGGGCGAGAAGTCCCGGATGAGCGCCGGTGTGGACACGAGGATGATCCCCTCCACGAAGCCGATGACGCAGTAGGCGAGGGCGAACCCGAGCCGGCTGTGGATGTTCGGGACCCCCACCAGTTGGATCAGCCCCACCGTCAGCGTGCCGAAGATGGTCAGGTTTGCACGGCCGATCTTGTCGGACAGCCCGCCGATGAAGGCCGTGAACGCGCCGATGGCGTTCGACACGACCAGCAGGTAGAGGAAGTACTGGAACGACATGTGGTAGTAGGGCAGCATCAACGGGGTGACGGCGCCCTCCACGTAGTAGAGGTAGTAGAGGATGATCGTGACCAGCACGACGATGCCGAGGTACCCCATGCGGGGCGCCGTGGCGGGGTAGCTGGCCAGCTGACGCTTCCAGAACCTCTGGTAGAGCCTTCCGTGCCTCGGCCGCTCGATCGGAATGGAGATAATCGACATCCCCCACCTCCCGTTCCCACAGGGGGACCCCGTCCCGTGCACAGCCCGTGTTCAGCCCGGATGCCTCGCTCAGTTCGTGGTCCAAAGGCCAGTTGCTATGTCCGATCCTGATCGCCGCCACCGGGGTCCACCAGGGTCCAACGGCCTTTCCTGTCGAGGGAGCCGGGATCCTCACCGCGACCGCCCAGGCCGCGCCGCGGATCTCGGCGCACCCGGGACCCGGTCTGCTCCCGAAGCGGACGCCCGGTCGCCCCGGGCGGGTTATCGGTGCGGGACCAGGGAGTCCAGGACGAAGACCCCGGACTGGGTGTAGGTGGACTTGCCGAAGGGCGTCGACGTGGCGACCTGCAGCTGCTGCTGGAAGCGCAGGGGCAGGCCGGTCTCGGTGCTGAACCAGACGTCGGAGCGCTCGAAGCCCTTCTGTGCGCCTGAGTCCGTGCGCAGACGGAGGAAGTGGGCGGCGGCCACGCGGGTGTGGCCGACCATGATCGTGCCCACCCCTTTGAATTGATACGGGCCGGCGCTCACCGTCTGGCCCTTCACGGACGTGTTCGTGCCGGTGCAGCTCGAGTGCCACCGCTGGCCCGGAACGGCACTGGCTGCCAGCGCCATCGTCCCTGGGATGCAGGTGAAGGTGCTCAGGTTGGTGACGTTGATGGGGCCGATCGACCACAGCTGCCAGGTCTGGCCACCGGCCTCCCAGAGGCTCGTCCCGTGCAGGCAGTACTCCCAGGTCTGCCAGTGATGGGTGCTGTAGTCGATGCGGAACACCCAGCAGTTCGGTCCCTGCAGCGTCACGGTCCCGGGCATGGTCGGCCCCTCGTCCTGGGACAGCGGCGGCAGGCTCAGCCGCTCGGTGCCGTGTCCGGAGTAGAGGTAGACGCCCGGAGCCGGCCGGGAGGCGCCGGAGGCCCCGGTCCCCTGCCGGCCCAAGCGCGTCTCGGCCTGGCGCAGGGTCACGGGCTTCGCCCTGTTGGTCGTCAGCCAGACCACACCGGCACCCACCCCCCCGACGACCACGATCGTGGCGAGCACGACGTAGGGCCAGCGCCGGTGCCGACGCCTGGAGGGACGAGGCCGGTCGGGCTGCCGGTGGGCGACGCCGGGGCCGCCCTCGGCCACGGGGGGCGTCGCCGCGGCCGGCACGGCCGGCGGGACCAGCCAGACCGACTCGGCCGGCGCAGTGGGTCGAGGCCGCGGCGCGCGGTTGGGGAGGACAGCGAGCACGACCGCACCGGCGGCGCCGACCACGGCCGCTCCCGCGAGGAGGCCGAGGTCCATGCCGCTTACGAACGACCGCCGGGCGGCGTCGGCCAACTCGGCCCCGAGAGACCCGCCCACGTGTTGCGCCACCCCGAGGGCGCCGCCCAGCGATCCGAGGATCAGGGTGCGGATCGAGCCGGGGATCGGCTGATGAGCGAGGAGGGGCGACATCCGTCCCTGGTAGCGCAGGTTGAGGGCGGTGCCGAGGACGGCGACGCCCAGGGCCCCCCCGAGCTGTATGGCGGTGTCGCTCGTCGCCGATCCGACGCCCGCCTCCTGGCGAGGGAGCGACCCGAGGACCGACTCGATCGAAGGTGCCAGGGCCAGGCCGGTGCCCAGGCCGATGAGGATGAAGAGGGGCAGGGCGTCGCCATAGCCACCGTGGACCGTCATGCGCGACAGCAGGCCCAGACCGAGAGCGATCATGGCCATGCCACAGGCGACGACCGGCTTGGTGCCCACCACCCGGGCGATCACGCTCGAGAGGGGCGCGCCCACGAGGACGACGAGGGCGATGGGACCCACGCGCAGCCCCGTCTGCAGGGGTGTGTAGCCCAGGGAGAACTGCAGCCACTGGGTGAGGAGGAAGAACATCCCCAGCAACCCGAAGATCACCAGTCCCATGGCGGCGATCGCCGCGCTGAACCGTCGCGATCGGAAGAAGCTGATGTGCAGCATGGGGTGGTCGCAGTGCTGCTCCCACCGGACGAAGCTGGTGAGCGCCGCAGCGGCCAGGGCGAAGGCCCCCAGCACGAGCGGTGACGTCCACGTGCGGCCCGGGGCCTCGATGATCGCCCACAGGAGCGCCCCCAGTCCCACCACCGACAGCACGGCGCCGACCGGGTCGGGGCGTGTCGCGTCCCAGTTGCGCGAGTTGGGGACGAGGAGGGCGGCGGCGGTGATGCCGATCACCGCGATGGGCACGTTGATCAGGAAGACAGACCCCCACCAGAAGTGAGAGAGCAACCAGCCGCCGAATATGGGCCCGGCGGCCACCCCGAGACCCGTGGTGCCCGACCACACACCGATGGCGCGGGCCCGGTCCTCGTCCTCGGTGAAGATGTTCGACAGGATCGAGAGGGTCGAGGGCATGATCCCGGCGGCGCCGATCCCCATGCACGCCCTGGTCAGGACGAGTCGGTCGGCCGACCCCGCGAAAGCCGACCCGAGGGACCCCGCCGCGAACACCGCCAGGCCGGCGAGGAACACCCACTTCCTCCCGATCCGGTCCCCCAGGCTGCCCAGCACCAGCAGAAGTCCGGCGAACGCCACCGCGTAGGCGTCCACCATCCACTGGAGCTGGCTGGAGGTGGCGCGCAGGCTCCGGACGATGGTCGGCATCGCCACGTTGAGCACGGTCGTGTCAAGGCTGATCAGCAGGAGGGACACGCACAGCACCGCCAGCGCGACCCACCGGCGGGCGCCGACGATGGAGCCCGGTGCGAGGGCCGGCCCGCCGGCCTCGACGTGCGTCGGCTCCTCAAGACGGGTCATCAACTCAAGTGTCCACCACCAGCCGCGCTCGCCCTTAGGGTCTTTGGACCCGTTTGTCCGGCGGCAGCCACCACGAGGCGATGGCCCCCCTCTCAGACGCCGGCCACATTCGGCGCGCGGGCGGGGCCGTCACTGATCAGGCGACGTCCGCCATCCACCTCGGGGAGCGCACCCAGCCCGGTGACCGGGCCCCCGGCGAGGGGCCCGGTGACCTACGAGTCTCATGCCGTCGCCTACGAGCGTGAGCGTGGCGAAACTCCCGGGCCGCTGCCTGGTGCTCGGAGCGGGTGAAAGCGGAGCCTGCGCACCGACAAGTCCGAGCTCGTCGTGCCTGTGGGAGCCTTGGCAAATCAACCAGACCGACTCCGGGAGGGCGGACCGGTGAACACGGTCATTGGGGCCTCGTGCTACCGGTTTCGGGCGACCTCCGGTACGAATGGGAGACGCACCTGACCATCGCCCTGCTCCTGGGCCTCTTCCCGGCCGTCCCGGTCCTCGCGATAGGCGTCATCGCACTGGGCGCCATCGCCCTTGCCAACGTAGTGGCCGCCATTCCCGCGCGTATCGCGGCCCGAACCCCGGAAGCACTGCTCCTTCGAACGGAATAGACCGCGGTCCTCAAGGAGAATGGCCAGGCCGCCGATCACCCCCACATGCGCCGCGCCGTCGCCGGGGGGGTAGGCATCGCCGCCGTCATGGCCTGGCTCCTCGGGTCCTCTGACTGGCGTCGCTCCTGGGCGCAGATGTGGACGACGGCGCGCGCCCAGCTCGACTCGGGTGACGTCGACGCGGGCGAGCACCGATCCATCGGTCGTTCCCTGACGCGTGCCGGGCGGGAGCCGACATCTCTCCCGTAGACGAGGGCGCCGTTGATTCGAAGGCAGACGGAGGAGGGCCTGACCAGGGCCGCCTTCGACGAGGTACGCCCAGCGAGGGTACGGCTCCCACGCTCCACGTCGGCGCCAAGGTCTACGTCCGGAACCGCTTCCTCGGGAACTGGACCGCCGGCTTCGAGGTGGCTGACGTACTCGAAGACGGATATCGGATCCGGCGACTGTCAGATGGACATGCCTTCCCCGATGTGTTCGCGCTCGACGACGTCCGCCTCGAACGGCGACACCACCGGGCACAGTGGACAGCCGGGCTGGACGGGGATCGTCGGTCATCGACTCCGCCGGAGGACAGCGTAGGCCGTTGGACCGGGTAGGCAATCTCTCTGGGATCGAGGGCCACGCCGTTCCCGGTGTGGGCGACGAAGCATGGTTCATCGACGCCGGTCGCGAGACGGGGTTGCGCGCCTATTCCCTCGTATGGCACCAGGACGATCGGGTCGGCGTTGTCGGCGTCCAGGCTCCCCGGAGCGACACGCGCATCACGCCGGCGCTCGTGATGCTGTTGGCTCGTCGGGTCGCGGCGAGATCATAGGGGCACCCGGGGACTGCACCGGCCGCGCTCCGGGCGCCGTCTTGATCTGCCGGGTCCCCCCTGGCTCACCAGCGCCAAGGGCCCCGGCTGCCTGGCTGACGACGTCCCTCCGGGCTCCGCACCATCGTCATCCCCGATGTGTGAAGCGGCCGGGGCGTGTCAGCTCCCGTCAGCCCCACCTTCAGACTCCAAGGCGGTCAGCGTCCCCTGGAGCCGTCGGACGACCGCCGCGTCCTGGGGCGAAGAGGCGAGCAGCTCTCCTCGCTCCACGGCCTCGATGAAGCGCCTGAGAACCTGGGTCGCCCCCTTGGTGGGGGCGCGGGGGGAAGGTGCCACCGCACCATCGTGTTCGAAGCC
>DATJBC010000078.1:0-11899 GCA_035515515.1 Acidimicrobiales bacterium | reverse complement strand
ACGCAATCCGCATGACGGCCGATTCGACCGACACCAGCTTCATCTGGCCGGCACGCCACGAGGCAGGGGCGCGGTCAGACCCGTCGCTTCCGCCCATGGGTGCGCGCTTCCGCCTCCGCACGAGCTACGACATCTCGGGCTACTCGGCGCAGGCCCGGGTCGTGCTGCGCGCCATGCAGCGCTACGGGCTGATCCTGGCCGACAACGGCAGCAACTGGTACTTCGGCGGAACGTCCGACCCGGCCTGGCCCCAGTCACTGGTCGACGAACTGAAGCGGGTCCCGGCGAGCGCTTTCGACGCGGTGGACGAGTCCTCGCTCATGGTCTCGCCCGACTCCGGGCAGGTCCGCACGCCGTCGACGGCCACGCCGGCGCCGGTCCGCCCGGCCCCACCCACCACGACGGTGGTCCGTCCAACCGCGATCACCACCAGCTCGGTCGCTGGCCCCCCTGGGAGCATCGCCACCTGGTCGACGACGACCTCGTCCACCGGGCCAGAAGACGCACGACCAGTTGGCGCCCAGACACGGGCCCTCGCCCCCGCGCGCTCCACGGGGGGCGGCGGCCCGGCCTGGTGGGCGATCTTCATGGGCGCGTTCGTCTGTCTCTGCGCAGGCGTGGCGCTGGCGGTGCGCCGTTCCCGCCGGCGACGAGGGGCCCCCTCCGACGAACCTGTGGGCTGAAACGGCCCCGTCCGTCACTCCCCGGAACAGGGCCTACCCTGGTCACAGGGGCACCGCCGGCACCGCCGGCACTAGTCGAGGGCCATCGCCTCTCGAGCCTGGCGAGCCGACGCGTCCCACTTGGCCTCGATGCGCCCGAAGCGCCAGATCAACAGCGCCACCGCCCACGTCACCACGAACACGCCCACGATGACGAAGCCGGCGCTGTTGATGTTGAAGCGCTGGAAGAACCCCCAGAACGCCCCGCCGAGGTTCGCCTCCTGCCCGATGAGGCCGAGGAGCTCGACCGTCCCCACGAAGAACGCCACGAACACCGAGAGGCCCGTGATGGTGATGTTGTAATAGACCTTGCGGATGGGCTTGGCGAAGGCCCAGTCGTAGGCGAAGTTCATGAAGCAGCCGTCGATGGTGTCGAAGAGGCTCATCCCCGCCGCGAACAGGACGGGCAGCGACAAGATGGCATAGAACGGCAGTCCGCCCACGATGGCGTCTCCCGCCAGCACCAGGAGGGCGACCTCGGTGGCGGTGTCGAAGCCGAGGCCGAAGAGCACGCCGATGGGGTAGATCTTCCAGGGCGTGTCGATGCGCCGGGCGAGAGGCCCGAGGAAGCGGTTCATGAGCCCCCTGCTGTTGAGCTGGCGCTCGAGCTCCTCGTCGTCGTACTTCCCCTGGCGCATCTCGCGGAAGACCTTCAGGATCGACATGAGCACCACGACGTTCAGCGCGGCGATGACGTAGAGGAAGCCCCCCGACACCGAGGTCCCGATGATGTCGGTCGTCTTGTGCAACGACGAGCTGTCGTTCTGCACCGCGCTGTCGAGCGACCGGATCCCGAAGTTCAGCAGCACCGACAGCGCGAAGACGACGGACGAGTGGCCGAGCGAGAAGAAGAAGCCCACGCTCAGGGGACGCTTGCCGTCGGCCACGAGCTTGCGCGTCGTGTTGTCGATGGCTGCGATGTGGTCGGCATCGAAGGCGTGGCGCATGCCCAGGGTGTAGGCGAGGATCCCCGTCCCGACGCCGAACACCTCGGTCTTGGAGATGCGGTAGTGGTGGCCGAGCGCCAACGCCAGCATCCCCCAGCCGAGCACGTTGAGCCCGATCACGGTGGCGGCCATGCCACTCACCCGCGCCCATTCCCCGGGTGTGAGGCCGTCGCGGATCTTCATGAGCCTGGCCCGGGGGTTGGCCATCGCCGTCGCCCTCCTTCGCGCTCGGGTGGGCGGCCCCACCCTAGCCCGTGGATGCGATCAGCTCGCAAGAGGGAGCTAGCCGCAATGAGCCGGGGCCCGGCGCTAGGATGGGGCCGTGACAGCCAGCCCCGCTGCGGCCCAGCCGGCGCCGGTCACGTCGGTCGAGGAGGCGCTCGACCTGCTGCGCGAGCAAGGTGGTCGCCTGACCAGCTCGCGCCGCATCCTGCTGCACGCCTTGTTCGAGGCCCAGGGGCACCGCACGGCTGAGGAGCTGGGGGCGGAGGTCCAGGCCCAGGCCCCCGACGTCCACATGTCCACCATCTACCGGAACCTCGATGAGCTCGAGCGCCTCGGCGTCGTCGTGCACGCCCACCTGGGCCACGGCCCCGCCACGTACCACCTGGCCGCCGGTGCGCACGGCCACCTGGTGTGCGAGCGCTGCGGCCAGATGGTCGAGGCGCCCCCCGAGCTGTTCCGCGGCCTGGCCCGGGCGGCCAAGACGCGCTTCGGGTTCGCCATCGACCCCCATCACTTCGCCGTCCTGGGCCGCTGCCGGGCCTGCACGGCGCGTCCGTGAGGGTCCGGTCACCGGCGATGTGCCCGGTGGCCACGGGCCTGGGCGGGACGGTCAGGAGCTCGGCGCCTCCACCACCCGCTTGAGACGGCCGAGGTCGTCGGCCAGGTCCCCGGAGCGGTCCCGGTGGGCGGGCATGGCCAGCCACAGGGCGAGTTCCATCACGGCGGGCAACCGCAGGACCTGGAAGGACTCGGTCACCCGCGTCGTCGCCCCTGCCTCGGCCAGCGTCATGCGCCACTCGACCGAGTCGAAGTAGGGGAAGCGCCGGAGGGTTCGCCACACCAAGGTGCGCGGCTCCTCCACGGCGACGAATTCGTTGAGCCGCGACCAGCGGAAGCCGCCCCGCCGGTTGCGGCCCCGGAAGCGGACCCCGGGCGCGGGTGCCGCGGCATCGCCCATCCACGCGCAGCCCCGGCACTCGCCGCTCCACTCCCCCACGCGCGTCACGTCGGCAACCACCTTCCAGATCGCCGGCGCGGGGGCGGAGACTTCGATGCTGGCTTCACACGTCCGGCGCACACGCCCTCCCGCAACGGCCCTTCGATGCGCGCCCGACGGTAGCAAAGGACGCGCCGCGCCGCGGGCGCCCGAGGACCGCACCGGCCTCCCCGATACCCTGGCGGGGACTCGGCACCCGGCGTTCGGCAATTGGAGGAGACGACGGTGAGGGAATTCAGCACGCTGCACTATGAGGTGACGGGCCGCAAGGCCGCCATCACGCTCAACCGCCCGGAGCGTCTCAACGCCATCAACGCGGCGATGCCGGGCGAGATCCGCGCCGCCGTCGAGGCCGCCAACGAGGACCCCGCCGTGCACGTGATCGTCCTGGCCGGGACGGGCAGGGCGTTCTGCGCCGGGTACGACCTGAAGGAGTTCGCCGAGGGCGGCATGGGCACCCAGCCCCGGGTGTGGGACCCCGTCAAGGACTACCGCGTCATGAAGAGGAACACCGACGACTTCATGAGCTTGTTCCGCTCCCTCAAGCCCACCATCTGCAAGGTCCACGGGTACGCCGTGGCCGGCGGGAGCGACATCGCCCTGTGCTGCGACCTGGTGGTGATGGCCGACGACGCCAAGATCGGCTACATGCCGGCCCGGGTGTGGGGCTGTCCCACCACGGCGATGTGGGTGTACCGCCTCGGTGCCGAGCGGGCCAAGCGGATGCTGCTCACCGGCGACACCATCGACGGCCGCCAGGCGGCCGCCTGGGGGCTCGTGCTCGAGTCGGTGCCGGGGGGCGAGCTCGACGGGCGGGTGGAGGAGCTCGCCGAGCGCATGGCCGGCGTCCCGACCAACCAGCTCGCCATGCAGAAGCTCATGGTCAACCAGGCCTACGAGAACATGGGGCTGGCGTCCACCCAGATGCTCGCCACGCTCTTCGACGGCATCACCCGGCACTCACCCGAAGGGCGGTGGTTCCAGCAGCTGGCGGCCACCCACGGCTTCCACGAGGCCGTGGCCTGGCGCGACTCGGGCCGCTACATCCCCGAAGGGGGAGGCGACGTCCCCGGGACCCTCCCTCCGGGCTGAGCCTGCGGCGGGATCGCGCCCGCCCGAGGGCCGCTCAGAGCGTGTCGCGGGCGTTGGGTACCGTGGCCGAGGTCCACGCCAGCCCGATGCACATCTCGTCGGTGGAGCCGTCACCCCAGGTGACGTAGTGGGGAGGGGCCTGGCGCAGGAGGGGCAGCTCCTGGGCGAGGCGGGGGTTGTAGGTGCAGTTGACCTGGAGCCGGTCGCCCGCCGCGACGGGGATCGGGGTGCTCAGGTTGTAGGCCTTCTGGTAGTCGAAGTTGTACTGCGGGACGCTCAGCACCGTCCGGGCCTGGGGCGTCCCCGGGTTGAGCACCATCGTGAAGCTGCTCCCCAGCAGGTGCATATGGGCCTGGGCCCGGACGATGTACCCGCTCTTCTGGACCTTCCACGAGCACGAGGCGGTGTCGCTGGCCGGCGGGTTCGACGCGTCGTGCCCGCAGACCGCCTCGATGCCGTCCACGATCTCCACCTCCTGCTGCCCGAAGACCCGCCCTTGCTCGGCCAGGGAGGCGGCACGGTCGCACAGGGCGCCGGTGACGCCGGCCGGGCACGGGACGTCGGGCGGGGCCAGCGTCAGGTCGAGGTGCAGCGGGAGCAGCGGCGTGGAACTGGGGACGGTGTCGAGGGTCAGGGTGTTCTTCACCGGCTTGTCCCCCACCAGCAGGTTGTAGTGCACCTGCTCGATGACCAGGCTCTGGGCGGGGAGCGCGATCCCCGTGTCCTTGGGCAGGGCGTCCGCGCCGTGGCCGGGGGCCCAGATGCTCAGGAAAGGCGTGGAGAGGAACTGGACGAGCGAGGCGTTGGGCAGAGACGGCGCGCCGAAGCACGTCCATCCCTTGCCGCCGGTGGCGGCGTCGTCGTGCAGCGCCGTGGCCGCCAGCGACGGCGGCACCAGCGCCAGCACGGCATGGTGGTCCTCGGAGCTCCCCGGGTGGAATTGGCTCGAGATGACGTAGGAGTCCTTGGCGACGTGGGGGTTGAGCAGCGTGCAGTGGTAGTCGTCGGTCGCCCCCACCGCCGCCTTGGGCGTGTACGACGGGGACACCAGCGAGATGGTCTTGACCACGCTGGGATGTCCGGCCGAGCCGGAGCCGCCCACGCCCACCGCGATGAGCACGGCGGCCACCACCACCAGGCACAGCACGACGAGGATGACCCGCGACCGGCGCTTGAAGCCGCCGCTGCCGCGGTCCCCCGGCGGCACCGGGGCCTGGCCCGGAGGCTCGGTGCCGGTGCCCTTGACCACGTCGGTCATGCTTCCCCCGTCCTCGGCGCGCCACCGGGTGCCGTGCTCCCGGGACCCGTGCTCCCGTGACCCGGTGGGGTGTGCTGCGCCCGCGCCAGGCTAATGCACGGGCCTCCCAGGCGTCCTGGCCCCGGCCGCCCCGCGTCCGGCGAGACCGGCGGGCCGACCGGCGGTGTCGGCGCCTCGGCACGGACAATCGACGCGTGCGGCTCCGGGGTCGCCCCCCTTCTGCGGCCGTGGCCAGGCGGGCGGGCGTCTCCTGCATGGTCCGCCCGTTGTGGGCGGCGCGGTCCGGGGCGCCGGTCACGAGCCGCGACAGGTGCGTGGTGAGCACACTGCACCGACGGTGGCCATCGCCACGCGGGGACGGTCACGCGGCTACGGCGAGCGACGGGAGGGTGCGCGCACCGTGACTAGACATCGTGGACGATCCAGACGTTGGGCTCCCAGTAGTCCCCTCGGTCCCCGGCGACCGACAGTGGGGCGAGCCCTCCGGGGAACACGTAGGTGCCGTCCTCGGGGAACACCATGGCGGTCCACACCTCCCAGTCGTGCACGGCGGCCAGGATGTGCAGCGAGCGGGGTTCGGCGCGCAGGACGCGGCCTCCCATCCGGACGTGGACGCGCATCCACGGGTCGAACGGGAGGCCGTCGGGGCGGCGCCAGGTGGCGTATCGGCCGATGGGCGTGAGCGGGTACCGCTCCTTGTGGCTCGGCCGCACCGGCGCCACCAGGGGGCCGAGCCCGTGGCTCCGGGCGAGCGCCGCCATGGTGGCGATCACCACACGGCTGAGGCCGGCGCCTTGTGACTCGGCGGCCACCTCGGCTGCCAGCGCGCAGAGGGCGGTGGGCGGATCGTCGTCGTCGACGGCCCGCAGGCCCAGGGCGTCGATCCCCGCCGGCAGGTCCTCGAGCGTCCCGTCCCAGCGGAACGGGATCGTCCGACCGCGGGCCACGACGCGCTCGGAGCGACGGTCCACGAAGAGCGCCTGGTACCGGGCGAAGCGGGCGGACAACGCGCCGAAGTAGGCCGCCGTGTGGTTCCCGTGGTGGTTGTACTCCGGCCACAGGTCGTGGAAGAGCCCGCCGCCGTCGGCGGCGTGCCACAGGTCGGGCCGCTCTGCCGCGGTGTGCACCGCCAGCCAGGCCGGGCTCCCCGCGGGCGGCTCCACCCCCCCATGATGGCCGGTGACCGGAGAAGCCCTCCCTCCCATCTGGGCCGGGCCACGCCTCGTAGGCTGAGACCCGGTGCCCGACACCCCGCACGTGCGTGACGGTGGGGAGGCCGGCTCGACCGAAGGAGCAGACGGCGTGGCCGACGATCCGCCCGCGCCGTCTTCTTCTACCGGTGGAGGGCGGCCGGCTCGCCGAGGCGTGGCAGACGGTCGACGGCCTCGCCTTCTACCGCCTGGCGGGGCTCCTCGGCTGACTCCCGGCGCCGGGCCCGGTGGCTGGCGCGCCGCCGGGCCGTGAGGCCGTCCTCAGGGAGGTTCGGAGGGTCTGGATCCGCTCGTCACGGCGCAGGGCGTGTCGGGGCCGCGACCCGTGGGCTCAGCCTGCTTCGCCCGACACCCGGCCGGGAACAACCGTGCGGATGATCCACGCAGCTGTGTCCGCCGCCTCCTCGTGGCTCAACCCGAGGTAGTCCTTCCAGTAGAGCAAGGGCATGGGGGACGTGACCAGCAGCACGGTGCGCAGCAGATGCTCTCGGTCCCTGGCCGGCAGCGAGGACAGCTCGTCGTGGACGGCCTTGCGCAGCATGGCCAGGCGGCGCTCGACATTGGGCCGGGGGACGCCGGCGGGGTCGGGTGCGGCCAGGAGCCAGCGGACGGTGGACTCCATGGCGTCCGCCCTGGCGTAGACCGTCCGCACGGCCTGCGCGAGCGCGTCGACGCTCCCGGGTGCGATCCCCTCGGCCACACGCGTGTAGTGGTCCGAGGCCAGCGCGGCGAAAAGGTCCCGCTTGTTGGGGAAGTGCCGGTACAGGGTGGGCTCCGACACCCCGGCGTGCTCGGCCACCGACGCCATGGAGATCTCGAGCGGGTGGTCCGTGGCGATCAGCGCGGCGAGCGCGTCGACGATCCGCCTCCGGGTCAGCTCCTTCTGGGCCGCCCGCAGCGACAGCCGCGGGGCTCCCGCCGGGTCGGGCTCGTCGGAGCTTGACGATGGCGTAGCCATAGTTATGATGGTAACACTCTCACGAAAAGGAGACCGTCCACATGGCCCCACGCACCGGGCGCGCCCTCGTCGACTCCATCTACCAGGCGATGAACGCCCGCGACCTCGACGCCCTCGACGACCTCTTCGCGCCCGACTTCCTGGACCACCAGGACGGGGGGCGCGGCGTCGAGCCGCTCAAGGAGCAGCTGCGCTCCTTCGTGGCGGCGTTCTCGGACCTCCGGATCGAGGTCGACGACGTCGTCTGCGAGGGCGACCGCCTCGCCACCAGGACGACGGTGACCGGCACCCACGACGGTGAGCTCATGGGCCTGGCGCCCACGGCGGCGAGGGTCTCGGTGTCAGCCGTCGACCTCGTGAGGACCGAGGACGGGCGGGCCGCCGAGCGCTGGGGAGGCCTCGACATGTACTCGCTCTTGATCCAGCTCGGGGTCATCCCGCAACCGCAGTCGGCGTGAGGCGGCCGAGGGCGGCCTGACGAGGCGCTGAGGGCACCGGCCGCGCCCGGGCGTCACGAGTGCGACGTCAGGGTGCGGCGCAGGACGGCGGCGAAGTCCTTCGGGTCGCTCGCGAAACCGGCGTGACCGCCCGGGAAGTCGACCAGGGACGTGCCGAGGCGCTCTGCCAAGGCGGCCGCCGTGCGCTGGGGGAACGTGCCCTTGGAGGTCGTGCCGCCGCCGACCACGACCCGCGTCGTCGTCGCCCGCAGGGCCGAGAGGTCCGGCTGGTAGAGGGCGATGGGCAACAGCCCGTGGCCGAAGAAGCGCTCGCTCGTGGCGACCGCCTCGGCTGACGGCGGCTGCGCCCCCCCGTTCTGCGGAGCCATGGTGAGGCCGGTCACGCTCGAGAACCTCTGCCACGCGGCGCCGATGCCACGCTGGCGGTACGTGTCGTAGATCTCGTGCATGCCCGCACTCGCCTCGGCCGCGTCGGGTAGGAGCAGGGCCACGGGCGGCTCGTGGGCGACGAGCGTTCCCACGTGGCCGGGGTGCCGGGCGACCAAGGCCAGGCCGGTGACAGCGCCTCCGCTGCTGCCGAAGACGTGCGCGGGCGGCCCGCCGACCGCCTCGAGGACGCGGCGGACGTCGTCGGCCAGCAGGTCCGGCTCCGCGTCCTGGTCGGGGTCGTCGATCGTGCTCCGGGCGAAGCCCCGGGGGTCGCAGGTCACGACCGTGTACGCCTCGGCCAGGGGTGCAGCGATGGCGTCGAACCCCGACGCGCCCATGGGGTGGCCGACCAGCATGAGCACGGGGCCCGAGCCTCGTACCTCGTAGTACAGCCGGGCGCCCGGGACGTCCAGGAGGTGGCTCGTGGCGTTCGACACCTTCACATCACCCCTCGGCGGTGCATGCGTACCGGGTTACAGCGGCCCGGCCGTGTCCGGGCCCCTCGCTCATGTGGCGAGATTGCCATACGCGGGCGCCCCGACGGGCTCGTAGACCAGGTGGAGCGTGCCGCTCGCATAGGTGTCCGATGCAACCAGTCGCAGCCTGCTGGGCTGGGTCCCGTCGTCGAACACCTTCTTGCCGCTGCCGAGCAGCAACGGGTACAGCCACAGGTTCAGCCGGTCGACGAGGCCGAAGCGCAGGAGCAACTGCACGAGGTTGAGACTGCCGATGACGTGGACCTCGTCGTGGCGCTCCTTGAGGGAGGTGATTCTCTCGGCGACCGGCTCGGCGAGAAGCGTCGAGCCGTGCCAGGCCAGAGGCTCGGCGAGGGTCCGGCTGGCCACGTACTTGGGGACGCGGTTGAGCAGGCCGGTGAACGGGACCTCCCCCGGAGCGGTCGGCCAGTATCCGGCGAAGATCTCGTAGGTCCGCCGGCCCAGAAGCAGGGCGTCCATCCTCCTGGCCTGGTCGAAGACGACGCCCCCGGCCTCCCGGTCCGAGAGTGGCGCCTGCCATCCGCCGTGCCGGAATCCCCCGTCGTTGTCCTCGTCGGGCCCTCCCGGCGCCTGCGCCACCCCGTCCAGGGTGACGAACTCCGTCACGACCAGCTCGCCCATGGTTGTCTCCTCCCCGTGGTGGTGCTGCACCGATGCAGACCCCGGCGAGATGCGGAATTCATCGTCACCCTGGCATGTCCACTGAGAACGGCGCAGATCGTCGGACCGGCGTTGACCGCCGTTGGGGTGTGGGCGGGCTGATCGAGCCGACCGGATCGGCGCTTCCGTGCACCCCCACCGGCGGTGACCCGGCCATCGCACAAGCCTCGTGTTCCGCACGGCCCTCGGCGTGGGACACGGGAGGTGCCGGCACCGGACCTGCGGCCCTGTGCTCCCAGCCGTCCACAACGCTGTCACAGTCGAGATCGACTGCATCTTCGCCCTTGGGCAGAGGAGACGCCCGGTCCACTTAGCACACGCGGTGCGTGGGGACTACGCGTATGCTCTTGTCGGCCACCTTGTTCCACCCAGGGAGTGCACAATCGACACGTCTCGCCCGTTCCACACTGTGAAGGGTCATGACTTCATGTCGGCATAAGGTTCTCGGGTTCGTACTCGCTGGTGTGACTCTTGGTGCTTGTGGCTCTCCGACCAAGGCGGGCCAAAGCACCACTTCATCGAGTCCAAGAATCAAGCTCACCGCCCCAGCAGTGACCGTAACGCCATCTCATGGTCTCGAAGACGGACAAGTGGTCACGGTGGCGGTGAGGGGATTGCCCAGAGGACTCAAGTTCTTCGTGTCCGAGTGCCTGGATCCGGTCGCCGCGGGCCACAACGGGTGCGGTCCGCAGCTTGCCCAACAACCCTTCGGCGTCACCGACAACACCGGAGACGGGTCGGCCTCCTTCACGGTGCATTCACGTGCCGCTTCAACCGTGAACAGTCAAGTCTTTTCCCCATGCACCGGGGAATGCGTCCTCGTGGTGAGTCCGGATCAACGTGGAAATCCATTCCTCCTAGCCCCCATCACCTTCACGAGCGCGACGACGACGACCGGCCAGTCAGCCCTCGGGAGCTGGGCGACCTGCCAAACGGATCAGCTTCGTCTCGCCGCCACGGCCGTTGGGTATGCGTCAGGCCAGTTCACTCGAACCCTCGTGTTCGAGAACATCTCCAACACCACGTGCGAGCTGGCGGGCTGGCCGGGTGTCCAAAGTGTCGTCGCAGGCCGACCACAACCAACAACGGCCATACGGGTCAGGCAGAATTCCCCCCCGGACCCCGCATGGACGTCCGTTGCCGTCCCACCAGGCCAGATGGCGTCATTCGACATCTATGGCGAAGACTTCGACGCCGCCGCCAATCAGCCGTGTGCTCAGACAACGTCTGGTTTCCTGGTCATTCCGCCAAACGACACGCAGCAGATGGCGGTAGCGGTGACGCAGCAGGACTGCGGCAACCGGTTCTACGTTGCGCCTGTTGTCGCAGGCGGCACCGACAATTTGTCGTGGAGCACCGTTGTGAGTCAGTGAGTCTGTCGTGTTGCCCAGATCTGATGGATTCTGATGGTGAGTGCGAGCCGGCCGGAAGGAGTCCCGGCTGTGGGGCTCAATGATTGCCGAATCGGGCACGCTGGGTCGGCACGTTGCGGACGGTCCAAAGCGAGCCGACTTCACCCCCCGGGTGGACGGTATTCACCTCCAACCTTCACCGCAGAATCGATCTCTTCAGGCGTCAACAGGACGGTGGTCTTGATGTCCACCTTGCCACTGGCGGCAATAAGCAGAGCGACCCCCGCAGCAGTTGTGTTGTCTGGCAAGTCGATGATCGTCACAACATCCGTGTCACCGAACGCATAGTAGAAAGCATCGAGCTTTCCACCCACGCTCGCACACGCCTTTTCGACAGCGGACCGACGGGCCGAGCCCCCTTCGTGGCGCAGCCCCTGGACACCATCGCCGATGTAGGAAGCTTGGACGAGATACTTCGGCATCAAGACGCCTCCTGGTCGCAGACGCCGCGAGTCTGGCACCTGCTTTCGTAGATGGTCAACGGGCGCGCCAGAACGTCTAAAGCCGGGACCGTGATCCCACGCCTGGGATCCTGATTGCGCTGCCTCTCGGTCAGGTGACCAGGTGCTGGCTCAGCCCGAGCTTCTCCCGCCTGGCTCGGACCGAAGTCGACGTGTTCAGCTCTGACCGCGGTCATATGCGTCAGCCGCCGCCTTGGCGGCCTCCCGCTCGACACGGTCGACCGAGGTCGCTCGGTCCCGAACGCCGTGCTGTCGCCTCCCGCGGGTTTGCCGCCAGGCCGCCCATGCTCGCCCCACGGTGTAAGCACAGGCGCTGATGGCGCCGACGAAGAAACCGATGGGCAGGTTCGTCTCGTAGGAGACGGCGATCGCGATCCAGACCGTGACGAGGGCGAGCACCACTGACAATGAGATCGCCACAGGGGGGCGGCTGGTGAAGGACCGGGCGGCGGCGGGTGGGCCGATGAGCAGGCTGAAGATGAGGAGGGATCCCACAACGGGGACGGCCATGGTCGTCACGAGCGCCACCACGACCAGGAAGGCGAGGTCCATCACCCGGGGGTTGATGCCGC
>DATJBC010000077.1:0-6807 GCA_035515515.1 Acidimicrobiales bacterium | reverse complement strand
GGCGCTCGAGCTCGAGGGCCATCTCGACCTTGGCCGCGCTGGGCGTGCGCAGCACGGCGTCGTCCCACAGGTCGAGGGCGACGGGCGCCACGCCGTCGGGTTCGGCCAGGCCCACGTGCTCGTCGGGGGTGGCGAAGGCCGTGTTGTCGCGGGCGTCCGCCAGGGTCTGGGCGATCACCGACTCGTCGAGCGAGCCCGCGTAGGCGAAGCCCTGGCGCCCCCCCGACACCACGCGGATGCCCACGCCGGCGGTGGCGGCCGACGACAGCGACTCGACCTCGCCCTCGTAGGCGCGCACGTCGGTCTCCACCCCGCGTGACACGTAGACCTCGAGCTGCTCCCCGGAGCGGGCCGCCGAGGCGACCCTGACGGCCAGCTCGAGGAGGTCGGCGGCGGCGTCAGTCACCGGCGGTCCCCCCGATGGTCACCCCGGTGACGCGCAGGGTCGGCTGTCCGCATCCCACCGGGACGCTCTGGCCGTCCTTGCCGCAGGTCCCCGGCTCCATGGCGAAGTCGTTGGCCACGACGTCGATGCGACGCAGGACCTCGGGCCCGTTGCCGATCAGGTTGGCGTCGCGCAACGGCTCGGTGATGCGGCCGTCCTCGATGAGGTAGGCCTCGACGGTGCCGAAGACGAAGTCGCCCGTGGTGGTGTTGACCTGTCCCCCGCCCAGCTTGGCCACGTACACCCCGTGGGGTGTCTGGGCCAGCACCTCGTCGGGGTCGGCGTCGCCGTTCAGCAGGAAGGTGTTGGTCATCCGCACCATGGGGAGGTACCGGTAGCTCTGGCGGCGGCCGTTGCCCGACGACGCCCGGCGCTCCTTGCGGGCGCGCAGGAAGTCCCACATGTAGTCGGTCAGGACGCCGTTCTCGATCAGGACGTTGCGACGGGGCAGGTTGCCCTCGTCGTCCACGGAGAAGGTGCCCCACTCGCGTCCCACGGTGCCGTCGTCGACCAGGGTGACGAGGGGGCTGGCGACCTGCTCGCCCACCCGCCCCACGTAGACCGAGGCGTCCTTGGCGATGTGGTCGGCCTCCAACCCGTGGCCGCACGCCTCGTGGAAGAGGATGCCCCCGCTCCCCGAGGCGAGCACCACCGGCACCTCGCCACTCGGCGCGGGCCGGGCGGTCAGCTTGACCAGCGCCCTGCGGGCCGCCGTGGCCGCCACCTCCTGCACGTCGACGGTGTCGAAGAGCTCGAAGCCAACCGTGAAGGCGCTGGACTGGTACCCCGTCTGCATGCCGGTGTCGCCCACCGCCACGCACGACACGCTGAAGCGCGACCGCACCTGGTCGTCGGCGGCCAACACGCCGTCGCTGTTGGCGACCTGGATGCGCCGGCGCCCGTCCCCGTAGGAGGCGGAGACCTGGGTCACGGCGCGCCCCGCGGCGCGCGCCGCCTCGCCGGCGCGCGCCAGCAGCTCGATCTTGCGCGCCTTGGGGACGTCGTCGGGCATGACGGCCGCCTCGGTGCGCCGCGGCGCCTCGCGGGCCTCGAGGGCCACGGACCGGGTGCCGCCCCCACCGCGGGCCACGGCCGCCGCCGCCTCGGCCGCGGCCAACAGGCCTGCTTCGGTGAGGTCCGCGGTGTGCGCGTACCCGGTGGTCTCGCCCACCACGACCCGGACCCCCGCCCCCCGGTCGCGCCCCGAGGACAGCTCCTCGACCCGGCCGTCGTCGAGCACGGCGGTGGTGGACTGGCGGTCCTCGGCGAAGACCTCGGCGAAGTCCCCGCCGCGTCGCAGCGCGGCTCCGAGCACGCGCTCGACCACCGGCGCCTCCACCAGCAGCGTGGCCCTATCGCCCGTTTCGCTCACCGCACACTCCTTCCGCGTCGGCCGGTGCCGGGTGCAAGCACCCCACGAGGCGCGCGCGGGCACGGGGTCATGTGGCCGAGGGCGCCGGTCTTTCGTATCGTACCGCCGTGGCAGTCGAGCCCGGCCTGAGCGCCCGCGTGACGATGGTGGTCGGCGCGGCGGACACCGCGGCCGCCATGCGGTCGGGCGACGTGCCCGTGCTCGGCACGCCGCGTCTGATCGCCCTGTGCGAGGAGGCCGCCTGCCTGGCGGTGGCCGGCACCCTGGGAGAGGGGCGCACCAGCGTGGGGGTGCGCGTGCAGTTCGACCACCTGGCGCCGATCAGCACCGGGTCCGAGGTCACCGCCGAGGCCACCCTCGAGAAGGTGGAGGGTCGCCGGCTCGTGTTCACGGTCACCGCCGCGGACGACGCCGGGCTCGTCGGCGCGGGCAAGGTCACGCGCGTCGTCGTCGACAGCGAGGACTTCCTGGCGAAGGCCCGCTGAGCGACGGCGCCCGCTCAGACCTGGCGGCCGAGGACGTTGCCGAGCACGCCGCCCACCACGCCGCCCCCCACGGCGTCGCGGGCGCCGGAGTCCGACCCCAGGTACGCGCTCAGCGCGTGGGCCAGCACGGGCAACGGCATCGACTGCAGCCAGATGCTCCCCGGGCCCGTGAGCGACACCAGGTGATGGCCGTCGGCGCCGAAGTAGCGGTTGACGATGCCGGGGAGCCGGATGACCGTGAACGACACGCTGTCGGTGAACAGGCCGACGTGGCCGGGATGGACCAGGAGGGACTGCCCCGCCGCCAGGTCGTAGGTGGCCACCTCGCCCGACAGCTCGATCCACGCCCGCCCCTCGCCTTCGAGCTTCTGGAGGACGAAGCCCTCGCCGCCCCACAGCCCGCCCCGGAACGTCTGCTGCAGCGCCACCGACGGCGTGATGCCCGGGGTGCCGCACAGCCAGCCGTGGCGGTGCACCACATAGCCGTGGCCGGGGGCGACCTCGATGGGGAAGATCCGCCCCGGCACTTTGCTGGCGAAGGTCACCATGCCCTCCCCGCCGACGGGCTCATAGCGCGTGAGGAACAGGCCGGCGCCGCCCGCCATCCGCTTGAGGCCGGCCATGATCCCGCCGCCTGCGGCCGTCTGGGTGGTCTGCGACAGCTGCATGTTGGCGCTCATCCACGACAGGTCCCCGTGGGTGGAGATCAGCGCCTCACCCGGCTCGAGGAGCATCTCCAGCACGGGCATGGTCGTGCCCTTGATCTCGGCTTGCATGGCGTGGCTCCTTCCTCCCCGCGCCGCCTGGGGCCCTTTCCAGGGGCGGTCGCGCAAAGTCTGCCGCCCCCGGGCCCGGCCCGGCGCCATGTCCCCGGCGGCGGCCACCGGTCGGCGGCGGCGGGGCCACGGGCCTGGGCCCCGACGCCCTGGTGGGCACGCCCCGGGCCCCGGCGCCGGGCCCGCCCGCAGCCACCGGCCCCCGCGCCGCGCCTAGTGTCGTGGGCGGTAGCGTGACGAAACGATCGCCGCCGCGCGCGGCCCCAGCCAGGTGCCCATGCTCCTCGACGACATCCACGAACCGGCCGACCTGCGCACGCTCACCCAAGAGCAGTTGACGGAGCTCGCCGAGGAGATCAGGACCTGCATCGTCGACCGGGTGACCGCCAACAGCGGCCACCTGGGGTCCAACCTGGGGGCGGTCGAGCTCACCCTGGCCCTGCACCGGGTGTTCGAGTCGCCCCGGGACGTGATCCTGTGGGACACGGGCCACCAGGCCTACACCCACAAGCTCGTCACCGGGCGCCTCGAGGCGTTCCGCACCCTGCGCCAGCCGGGAGGCATGTCGGGGTACCCGTCGCGCGCCGAGTCCGAGCACGACTGGATCGAGAACAGCCACGCCTCGACCGCGCTCAGCTACGCCCACGGCATCGCCGTCGGCCTCCAGCGCCGCGGCGAGCACGACCGCAGGGTGGTGGCGGTCCTGGGCGACGGGTCGCTCACGGGGGGGATGGCCTACGAGGCGCTCAACAACCTCGGCCACTCCGGCACCCGGGTCGTCATCGTCTTGAACGACAACGGCCGCTCCTATGCCCCCACCATCTCGCGTCTGGCGAGCGGGCTCACCCACCTGCGCCTCAGCCCGTCCTACGTGCACGCCCGTGAGCGCACACGACGGGCCCTGCGGTCCATCCCGGGGCTGGGCGGGCTGGCCTACTCCAGCCTCCACGGCCTCACCAGCGCGGTGCGCGAGATCGTCACCCCCCACCGCTTCTTCGAGGCGCTGGGCGTCCGCTACGCCGGACCCATCGACGGACACGACATCGCCAGCATGGAACAGGCCTTCGCCAACGCCACCGAGTGGGATGGGCCCATCGTGGTGCACGTGCTCACCCAGAAGGGCTGCGGGTACGCACCCGCCGAGGCGGACGACATCCAGCGCCTGCACGACTACAAGGTCCAGCCCTCGGCCGTGGTCCCGTCGGCCTCGGCGCCGGCCACCTACACCGACGCCTTCACCCGGGCGCTGCTCGAGGGCGCCCGTCGCCGGCCCGAGGTCATGGCCATCACCGCGGCGATGCCCGGGCCCACCGGGCTGCTCCCCTTCCAAGGCGAGTTCCCCGACCGCTTCCTCGACGTGGGCATCGCCGAGCAGCACGCCGTCACCACCGCGGCGGGCATGGCCATGGCCGGGCTCCGGCCCGTGGTGGCGGTCTACTCGACCTTCTTCAGCCGCGCCTTCGACCAGGCCAACCTGGACGTCGGTCTGCACCACCTGCCCGTGGTGTTCGCGCTGGACCGCGCCGGCATCACCGGCGACGACGGGCCCAGCCACCACGGCGTCCTCGACCTGTCGCTGACGCTGTCGATCCCGGGCATGACGGTGTTCGCGCCGTCCTCGGCGCAGGAGGTGGGCGTCATGCTCGAGGAAGCCCTCAGCCTCGAGGGTCCCTCCGCCATCCGCTTCCCCAAGACCCCGGCGCGCAACGTGCGCGACGACGCCGTGGGGTCGGGCCTCGCCGCGCGCCTGGTCCGGCGGGGCGACGGCACGGTGTGCCTCCTGGCGGTGGGGAAGATGGTGGAGGTGGCCGAGGAGGCGGCGGGCAAGCTGGCCGCCGACGGCGTCGACGCCACGGTGTGGGACGTGCGGGTGGTGTCGCCCCCCGACGCCGACATGCTGCGCGACGCCGCGGGCCACGGCATCGTCGTCACCGTCGAGGACGGCCTGCGGGTGGGGGGCGCGGGCACCTACCTGGTGGACGCCATGCGCGGCCTTCCCGACCTCGAGCGGCCGCTCCCCCCGGTGCGCACGCTCGGGGTCCCGCGCCGCTACGTCCCCCAGGGCAAGCCCGACGGCATCCTGGCCGACCTCGGCCTGGACGCGGCGGGCATCGCCGGCACGGTCGTCGAGGCGCTCGGCACCGAACGCCACCGCCTGCACCTGCCCTGAGGACGGTGCCCGCCCCGGCTCCGCCGGAGGGCCGGGCGGCTGTCGCCCCCATGGGAACTTGTTCTAGTTTGTGGCCCGTGGAATTCAACCTCGCGGACCTCTTCGAGGCGGCCGTCGACGCCTTCCCCGGGCGCGAGTACCTGGCGGCGGGAGGTCGCCGGCTCACCTACGCCGAGATGGACCAGCGCGCCAACCGCCTCGCCCACCACCTGCGGGCCGCGGGCATCGGGCCCGGGGACCACGTGGGCATCTACGCCCTGAACAGCGCGGAGTGGGTCGAGACGGCTTGGGCGGTCTTCAAGCTCCGGGCGGTGTGGATCAACATCAACTACCGCTACGTCGAGGACGAGCTGCGCTACCTGTTCTCCAACGCGGACCTCGTGGCGCTCGTCCACCAGCGTCAGTTCTCCCCCCGGGTGGCCGCGCTGCTGCCCGAGCTGCCCGACCTGCGCCACGTCATCGTGATCGACGACGACAGCGAGGAGCCCGACCCCCGCCACGACGCCGTGGACTACGAGGACGCCATGGCCGAGGGCGGCCCCGAGCGCGACTTCGAGCCCCGGTCGGGCGACGACCTCTACATCCTCTACACCGGCGGCACCACGGGCATGCCCAAGGGCGTGGTGTGGCAGCACCGCAACGTCTTCTACGCCCTGGGGGGCGGCATCGACGCCCTCACCGGGGTGCGCGTGGAGCGGCCCCAGCAGATGGTGGAGAAGGGCCTGGCGGCGGCCGGACAGATCAGCTTCCTCCCCATCGCCCCCCTCATGCACGGCGCGTCACAGTGGGCCGTCATGGGCCAGAGCTTCGTGGGTAACAAGATCACCCTCGTCCCGCGCTTCGAGCCGCACGAGATCTGGGCGACCATCGAGCGCGAGAAGATCAACATGGTCATGATCACGGGCGACGCCATGGGCAAGCCCCTCATCGAGGCGCTCGACGACCCGGGCGCCTCCTACGACCTGTCCTCGCTGATCGGCATCACCTCCACGGCGGCCCTGTTCTCGCCCGCCGTGAAGGACGCCTTCTTCAACCGCTTCCCCAACCTCATCATGACCGACGCCATCGGCTCGTCGGAGGGCGGCAACAACGGCATCTCCATGATCAAGCCCGGCGGCACGGCCATGAAGAGCGGTCCCACGGTGTCGTCCACGGGCGGGACCGTGGTCTTCGACGAGAACCTCGAGCCGGTCAAGCCAGGCTCGGGGGTGATCGGCAAGATCGCCCGCTCCGGCGACATCCCCATCTGCTACTACAACGACCCGGTCAAGAGCGCCGAGGTGTTCATCTCCGTGGAGGGCAGGCCCTACGTGATGCCCGGCGACTTCGCCACCGTGGAGGCCGACGGCTCCGTGACCCTGCTCGGCCGGGGGTCGATCTGCATCAACTCGGGCGGCGAGAAGATCTTCCCCGAGGAAGTCGAGTCCATCGTGCGCTCACACCCCGACGTGATGGACGCCATCGTGGTGGGGGCGCCCGACGAGCGCTTCGGCCAGCGGGTGGCCGCCATCGTCGAGCCCCGTCCGGGGCGCCCCGTCCCGACGCTGGAGGCCGTGCAG
>DATJBC010000076.1:0-9829 GCA_035515515.1 Acidimicrobiales bacterium | reverse complement strand
CTATACCGTTGTCGGGTGCCCGTCCCCACCCACGCACGCCGAGCCGCGCGGCCTGCGACATGACGACCGTGTCTCCCGCCACGCGGCGGCTGCGCCGGCTCGAGCAGGGCCGCCGCGTCTTCTCGAAGGCGATCCACGCGGCGCGCACGCTGGCGATCCCCGCGCTGCGTGGCCGGACCGACCACTCCACGTTGATCTCGGTGGCCACCTACAGCCCGTGGCGCACCGATGCCGCCTTCCGGGAGGTGCGCCGGGTCGTGGAGGACGCCACGCTCCTCGACGAGATGCGCCTCTACGAGCTGTGGCGACTGGCGGGGCAGGTCGGCGCTGTCGAGGGTGACGTCATCGAGGTGGGCTCGTGGCGCGGCGGCGCCGGCTGCCTGATCGCCAGCCGCATCGCCGAGCAGGCGCCGGGCGCCACGGTGTTCCTGTGCGACACTTTCGAAGGGGTGGTCAAGGCGGGGCCCGACGACCCCACTTACCAGGGGGGGGAGCACGCCGATGCCAGCCCCGAGATGGTGCGGGCCCTGGCGGCCGAGCTGGGGCTGTCCAACGTGGAGGTCCTCGTGGGCACGTTCCCCGACGACACCGGCGCAGCTGTGGAGGAGCGCTCCTTCCGCTTCGTCCACATGGACCTCGACGTGTACCGCAGCTCGCGCGAGGCATTCGAGTGGCTGCGCCCGCGCCTGGCCGTGGGCTCGGTCACCGTCTTCGACGACTACGGCTTCTCGCTCACCGAGGGCGCCCGCAAGTTCGTGGACGAGCTCGAAGGCGACCCCGACTTCGTGATCGTGCACAACCTGAACGGGCACGCCGTGGTCGTCCGGCGCAGCGCATCGGGCGCCGCCCCCCGCCGGGCGCGTGGAGGGGCCGGCTCGTGACCAGCGCGCCCACCGAGCACGCCGTCTACCCGTACCTGGAAGAGGTCAACCAGTCGATCCTCCGGGCCGTGCGGTCCTTGGCCGCCACGTCCCCGACGCTGCGCGTGCTCGACGTGGGCTGCGGCTTCGGCGCCCTCGGACAGGAATTCCGCCGTCTGGGCATCGAGGTGTGGGGGATCGAGCGCGACCACACGGCGGTGACCCTGGCCTCCAAGCGACTGGACCGGGTCATCGAGAGCGACCTGGCCGACACCGACGTCATCGGCCGCGAGCTCGACGGCACGCGCTTCGACCTCGTGGTCTTCTCCGACGTCCTCGAGCACACCCCCGACCCCCGCAGCGTGGTGGGCGCCTACACGCCGTATCTGGCCGACACGGGCCGGGTGATCGTGTCGGTCCCCAACGTGGCCAACTGGCAGACGCGTCTGGCCCTGCTCGCGGGGCGCTTCACCTACAAGGACACCGGGGTGCTGGACCGGACCCATCTGCGCTTCTTCACCAAGCGCTCCACCGTCGAGTTCATCGGTTCGTGCGGGCTGCAGGTGCAGAGCGTCGACTTCACGCCCATGCTGGTGCGTGCCGTGCTCCCCGCCGTCAAGAGAAACATCCGCGAGCGCGCCGCCGGCGACGTGGAGACCAACGTGCTCTCCGACTCGCCCCTCTACCGCCTCTATCTGCGGGTCGTGCTCCCCGTCGAGCGTCTCCTGGTGCGCCTCGCCCCCGGCCTGCTGGCCTTCCAGATCGTGGTCACGGCGGGCCGCGGGGGACCCTCGGCGTGAAGACGGCGGTCATCGGCGCGGGCGCCAGCGGGCTGACCGTGGCCCTGCTCCTGGACGGGGAGGTCGTGGTCTTCGAGGGGCGTGACGAGCCGGGGGGCCACTGCCGTGCGCTCACCAAGGACGGCTTCACCTTCGACGAGGGCCCGCACATCATGTTCTCCAAGGACACGGCCGTCCTCGACTTCATGATCGACAGCCTGGCCGGCAACGTGCACCGGTGCCGGCGCAACAACCGGGTGTGCATCGACGGATCCTTCGTCAAGTACCCCATCGAGAACGACCTCGCCGCCCTGCCCGACGAGCTGCGCAACCGCTGCCTGTTGGACTTCCTGTTCAACGAGCACGCCGGGCTGGCCGAGAACCCCGCCAACCTCGACGAGTGGTTCCTGGCCAATTTCGGGGCGGGACTCACCGACCTCTACTTCCGCCCCTACAACGAGAAGACCTGGAACGTGGCGCTGGCCGAGCTGTCCATGACCTGGGCCGACCGCATCCCCCAGCCCCCCAAGGAGGACGTCGTGAAGGGGGCCCTGGGCGTGAGCACCGAGGGCTATCTCCACCAGCTCCACTACCACTACCCCCTCACCGGGGGGTACCAGGCGATCACCTCGGCGTGGGCGGCCCTGCTCGAGCCGGGGGTGCTGCGCCTGTCGTCGCCGGTGCGCGCGCTGCAGCCCGGTACCGACGGCGTCGAGGTCGTCACCGACTACGGCCGGGAGCGCTTCGACCGGGTGGTGTGCACCGCCCCCATGCCGGTCCTGTTGGAGATGATGCCGGAGGTCCCCGAGGCCGTGCGCCGCGCGGTGGGATCGCTGTTGTTCAACCCCATGGCGGCCGTCACGCTCGGATTCCGCGGGACGGACCCCCACGGGTTCACCGCCGTCTACTTCCCCGACCCGGCGTTCCTCGTCAACCGGGTCAGTGCGCCGTGCATCTTCTCGCCCCACAACGGGCCGGAGGGCCACTACAGCATCCAGGCCGAGATCACCGACCGGGCGGGGGGACCGAGCCTGGCCCGCTCCGACGAGGAGCTCGTGGCCCACGTGCGCGACGGGCTCGTGCGCTACGGGATGGTCGACGCCTCGCACCCCATGGTCATGAGCCATGTCGACCGCCTCGAATACGCCTACGTCGCCTACAGCGTGGGATACGAGCGCCACATCGAGGAGGTGCGCCGGTGGGCGGCCGGACACGGCGTGCACATCCACGGGCGCTTCGGCGCCTTCGAGTACCTCAACGTGGACGGCTGCGTGCAGCGCTCCCTCGAGATGGCCACCACGCTCAACGGGCGGCCCACCCTGCTCGACGAGATCGCGCTGGGCACCGCCGCCGCGGGGCGCCCGGCCCAGGCCGGGGGGCGGGCGTGAGCGACGCCCCGGGGGCAGCCGGCACCGGCGACTACTCCGACGTCTCGATCGTCATGATCACGCTGAACGAGGAAGGGGCCATCGCCAAGGTGATCACCGACGCCCAGGGCAGCCTGCCGGGGGCCGAGGTGATCGTGGTGGACGGCTCCAGTGACGCCACGCCCGAGATCGCCGCCGGCCTGGGCGCCCGGGTGATCCGCGAGCCCGGCGGCGGGGCCGCCCCGGCGCTGCTGGCCGCCCTGCGGGCTCCCGGGCGTCCCATCGTGGTGACGGTGGACGCCGACGACACCTACCCCGCCGAGGTCTTCCCCCGGCTCGTCGAGCAGGTCCGCTCCGGGCTCGACATCGCCGGCACCGACCGGCTGGGGAAGCGCCCGCCCGAGTCCATGCCCACGGCCAACTGGCTCGCCAACGTCACCTTCGGGATCGTGGCCAGCGCCCGCGCCCGGCGACGGGTCAAGGACGTGCACTCGGGCCAGCGGGCCTACCGCCGCAGCCTGATCGACGAATTCGACTGGGACATCTCGGGGCCCGCCCTGCCCGTCGACCTCATCTTCTGGCCCGCCATGGCGGGCTGCCGCATCAGCGAGGTCGCCATCCCCTACCGGGAGCGCATCGGGGCCACCACGCTGTCGCGCTGGGCGAGCGGCAAGATGACGATGCGCCGCTTGTTCCGGTCGAGACGCCGGATCCGGCGCCGCCCCGCCGGCCCCTGAGCCACGCGCCCCGGGGGCGCGCGCCGCCTTCGTGGCGCCGCCCTAGGTCGTGGACCGGGCCAACACCTCGAGCTCCCTCGGTCGCGGCACGGGCGCCGGCGACCAGCGGTGCCGCCGCAAGCCCGCGATCGACCAGACGACGAAGAGCGCGGGCGCCAGGACGAGGGCGGAGGTCCACCACGTGCCGGAGGCGGCGTCGGCCGGGAGGGCCGGCAGGCCGTGCAGCGCATGGCCGTGCAGCGCATAGCCGTGCAGCGCGGAGCCGTAGTGGCTGGCGATCACCGCGCTGAGCCCCGGATACGGGCCCAGCGAGTACACGATCGCCGACACCACGAAGACACCGACCGCCCCGAGGCTGAGCCGTGCCTGGGCACCCGCCGCCATCGGGGCGGGGCGCTCGCTGCGGGCCGGGGCGGGCCGCAGGAGCCACAGCGCCAGGGCGATCATGGCGACGGGCAGCACGACGTCGAAGACCGGGTGCAAGACGGCGGCGGCCACCCCGGACGCCAGCCCGGCCTTGGCGCCATCCGGGATGGCGAGGAACTGCAGAGGCCGGAGCGGGAGCAAGAAGGTGGTCTCCTCCGTGGGACCACCGACCCACACGCCCGAGAAGACGCAGTAGGCGAAGATCAAGAAGGCGCAGAGGGCGCCGTAGATCACCGAGACCCGGAACCGCCGGGCGGCGAGCATGAAGGGGAGGGGCCACAACAGGTACTGGGCGTTGATGCCGCCGATGGCCGGGACCAGCAGGAGGATGGCGGCTGCCGTCGCCATGGGGTCGCTCTCGCGGCGCGCGAGGTGGTACCGGAGAAGCACCACGGCGACGGCCCCCACCGACAGGTCGCGGAAGATCCCCGTCGACTGCTCGAGGTGCTGGAGGAACGTGAGCTGCGACAGTCCCAGCGCCGAGACCCCCGACGGCCCGTACACGGAGTAGTTCAACACGAAATGGAGGTTCTGGGGGAGATCGAAGCCCTCGAGGGCGAACCAGCTGAACGCCACGACCAGGGCGACGACCACCGACACCACGAGCGGCCTGATGCGCCGGAGGTATCCGGCGAGGGAGTGCCGGGACCTGAAGCGGTCGAAGAGCAGGGGGAGCAGCACGATGGGCGTGGGCTTCACCAGCAGGCCGAAGGCGAAGAGCGCGCCGGCGCCGTAGCGGATGCCCCGGGAGGCGTTGGTGCTCGCCGACAGGGCGATGGCGGTGATCATCGCCAGGATCCAGATCGAGTCCCACTGCCCCGAGGAGCAGACGATCAGGAGGGGGAGCGGGCACGTCGCGTACATCCACGCCGACCGGCGCCGGTAGGCGGGGGACTGGCGCTGGTCCAGCGCGAACCACGTGGCGATGAGGCTGTCGGCGATACAGGGGAACAGCTTGGGGACGAGTGCGATCGGCACCGCCGTGAAGTCGATCCCCAGTGCCCGGGCCACGCCGATCCAGTGGCCGTAGAGGAATCCGGCCAGTCCCAGCCAGTTGGCCGGCAACGGGAAGTAGGGGACGGCGACGTAGCCGTGGTTGGCGGCGACGGGCATCGCCGTGACGCCCCCGGTGGCGTCGATCGTTCCGAGGAAGACGGCCGCCAGGACGATGCGGATCAGGAGGGCGACCGAGAAGACGAGCGTGGGACTGGGGGCGCGTTCTCGGCGCGAGAGTCGCCCCCGACCCGCGGGCTCGTCGTCGTTCGTGTCTGACACCGTGGTCTCCCGGCAGGGCGGCGGCTGGTCCCGGCGCACAAGATAACGACGGGCACAGTACCGGCGGTGCATGGCCCGCAGCCCCGGAGCCCCGGGGTCGCCGCCCAGGTCCCGCTCAGAGCGGTGCGACCTCGATGGACCTCGCCGGAGCCAGCCCGGCGGTCAGCGCTCGACGGCCTGGGGCGCCGACCAGCCGCTGCCGTCGTACCGGAGGGCGTGCCCGAGGTCGTCGAGCGCCATGCAGAACGTCGGGCTGGCACACGACACCCGGGCCAGGCCCAGGATCGGGTCGGCCTGCGTCGGGGCCGACCAGGACGTGCCGTCGTAGACCATCGCGTCGCCTCGATCGTCGACCGCCATGCAGAACGTCGAGGACGTGCACGAGACAGCGCTGAGCCCGAGGCCGTTGCCCACCTGCGCACTGTCCGGATCGATCGGTTCCGCCTCTGACCAAGAGCCACGGTAGGTGAATGCCCGCCCAAAGGCGTCGACGGCTACGCAGAAGCTCCTCGAGACGCACGAGACAGCTGCCACCGACGGCACGGCCTTGTAGCGGGCGCTCTCGATGTCCGATATCGACTGCAACGAAGCGGAGTCCCTCCACCTCGTGCCGTCGAAAAGGGCCACGTCGCCCGACACGGACACCGCCGCGCACCACGTCGGAGCGGGGCACGAGATCGCCGCGATGTCGGCGTGGCCAAGCGCTCGCAGCCGGTGGGACACGTCAGGAAACCGGATCACCGTGGGTGGCTGCCACATCTGCCCGTCGAACACGATCGCCCGACCGAGTGCGTCCCCGGCGACGCACCTCGTGGGGACGGGGCAGCTGACAACCCCCAGGCCTGTGGGTCCCGAGGACGGAGCCCGCAGACCCGCGGTCTCGGGCACGACGCTGTACGGGGGACTCCACACCCCGGATCGATAGGCTTCCGCCTCACCGGTCACCCCCACGGCGACGCAGAAGGAGGGGGTCGCACAGGAGACGCGGTTGAGCGGGTCCGGCTGGATGCTGGTCGCCTTCGACCACGCGTGGCCGCGGTACCACACGGCGTTGCCTGCGTCGTCGACGACCACGCAGACGCCCGGGGTGGGGCACGAGACGTCCACGGGTATCGTCCGGGCGGCCACGTGCTTCGACGCCCGGACGAAATGCGTCCCCACCACGGCCACGACGACGAGCAGCGCCAGGGTCCCGAACACGACCGGGACCCGCCGCGCGGCGACGCGGGACTCCGCCGCGAGCTCCGGCGGGCTCACGGTGCGATCCGTATGAGGGTCAGGGTGTTGTCGTGCCATGTCTGATAGCGGCCATCGGACTCCATGGCCGACACCGATCCCTGCCAGTCGATCATGTACGGTGTCCACGAACGCTCGTGGTAGTCGGTGTTGTACAGCGCCAGTCGCGTGTAGAAGGCACCCCAGTACAGTCCCTCCACGCTGGGGGACTCAGCCACGACGTACTGGATGCCGACCTGCCGTAGGTAGCGGACCTTCGCCGCCGCACCCTGGAAGAAGGGCAGGTGGGGCGGCGGGGACGCCGCTCCGGCGATGTCGAGGGTGGCGAACCGGTACCGCGAGGCGTCGAGCAGCGCCGGGTAGTCGACGGCCGCCAGGACCGACGACCCCGCCGGGATCTTCGCGCTGATCGCCGAGTACTCGGGACGGTACAAGGCGTAGTGGTCCCCGAATCCCTTGGCACTCGCCAGGACCTCCGTCCCGAGCCGCCCCGAGTCGAACGTCGACCGCACGAAGGTCACGGGGGACGTGCCGGCGACCAGCAAGACCATCGCCACGGGGAAGACGACCAGGGCGGCGGCGCCCGCCCGCTGGGGCGTCCACCGGGGGCCGGCGCGTGACGGGACGGCCGGGGGGGCCCGTTCGGTCGACTCCTCGGGCCAGAAGATGCCGACGGCGAACAGCCCGCACGCGAGGGTGCTCGGCGCCTCGTAGCGGACGATCCCGACCAACGACAACCCCGAGAAGGTGTAGACGAAGACCACGAGCTGGACGAGACTGGCCGTGCCCGCGGCCAGGAGCTCCACGTACGGGCCCGTCCGCCCGCCGGCCACCAGGAACGCCACGGCGATCACCATGCTCACCAGCGCCACCAACCCGATGGCGTCGCTGGAGAAGGCGCTCCAGAAGAGCCGGAGATACTGCCCCACGGTCGAGATACCCGGATTGCGTCCCGCGGGCCACGTGGTGTCGGCGTTGCCGGCGAACAGCGGATAGAACAGTGTTCCCGACGACCGGTACAGCGCAGCCGCCCACCCCGCGCAGAACAGGGCGACGACGCCCGCCGCCACGGCGAGACCCCGCACCCCTCGCCATGCGACCTTGCAGGCGACGACCAACACGACGGCGACGCCCACCGACACCAGGTACGTGGTGCGAAGCGACGCCACGGCGCCCGCCATCAAGCCGATCGCCACATAGAGGAACGGATGCGATCCCTGCCTGACGCGCGTGAGCAGGCGGAAGATCCCCAGTGTCAGGGCCGCCACCGAGCACTCCGGGCTGAGATTGACGACCGATCCGAGCCCGAAGCCCGCCACGACCACGCTTCCGACGAGGATGGTCCCCGGGATCAGCCACCGTCGCCGCACGGTGTCCACCGTCACGACCACGAGCAGCAGGCTGGCGAAGGTGAACTCGAATCCCCGCAGCGACGACCCGCCGCTCACCTGGTAGAACAGCGACTGATACAGGGTCGAGCCGCCGTAGTCGGTGAGGCGGCGGTAGTTGAACGGGTCGATGAGCCCGCCCGTGGCGAGCAGGCGCTTGGCGAAGTAGATGTAGGCCGAATCGTCATCGAAGACGTTGCGGGTGCCCATGCCCATGGCAGTGCCGATCGCCACAAGCCCGAGGACGGCGACGACGGCACTCACGGCCAGCGCTCTGATCCGCGCGTCACGGCGGGCGTTCCCAGCAGAGCGCAGTGCCCGCACGAGCCGGGGGGCGAGGAGAAGGGCCCCGACGGCATGCCACGCCATCAGCACGCCGAAGTACGCGACGTCACAGGCCACGAGGACGCCGCCGATCCCCAGGAACAGGCTGACGCCCAGCAGGAGCCGCAGCGACGGCGTGACGGCCCGCCGCGCCTCGGCCCAGCCGAGCCGCTCGAAGAGGCGCACCGTCACCGATCCCCACCCGGCCGACCCCGCGAAGAGCAGGGCGACGAGCAGCAGGTAGCCGAGGACGACGGGCATCACACCCGCCGCTCCCGGCGTCGCCACCACGGGTTGGCGTCCCCGCGGGCGCCCGGGCGTGGCCGCACGGCTCGCGGACCGTGGAGCCCTCCCGCCCCCCCTGTCCGAGCCGCCACGCCGCCTACCCCTGTGCTAGCGGAGGTCGATGAGCGTGAGCCGATCGACCGTCAAGGTGTGGAACCGCTGATCGTGCTCCAGGCTGTCGACGATACTTGACCACTTGAGGAAGTACCGGCCGTACTGGTGGCTGGTCCAGTTGAAGCTCTTGACCGAGGCCTGCCACTGCGCCCGGTTGTAGAAGCCGAACGCGGTGGGTGAATCGGCGAGCACGTACTCGTATCCCTGGCGCCGCAGGTACCGCACGACGGCGTCGGCTCCCGAGAAGAGCGGGAGGTGCGGCGGAGGGGACGCCGCCCCGGGGAAGTCGAGGGTGGCGAAGGTGAAGCCCGAGAAGCTGAGCAGGCCCGGGTCGTCCACCGCGGCCAACACCCGCGCATTGCGCGGGACCTTCTTGTTCATGCCGGCGTAGGCGGCCCGCACGTCCGGCGGGTATGGGTCGGGGATGGTGTAGGACCCCTCCATGACATGGGTGCCGCGGCGCCAGTCCTTGTGCAGCAAGCGGGAGTCGTAGCTGAAGCTGTACCCGAAGGTCAGCACGGCGAGCCCGGCCAGCGCCACGGTCACGAAGGCCCACATCGCCGCCGTGCTACGTCCAGGTGAGCCCCGGAGGCGTGACGCCGTCGCTGGCTCACCGTGCCGAGGTCGCGCCGGCCAGAGCAGGCCGATGGCGAACAGCACGCACGCCAGCATGCTGGGCGCCTCGAATCGAGCAATGTCGTGAGGAAGCGCCCCGTTGAACTGCCGGGTGAACACCGCCAGCTCCACCAGGCAACCCATCGCCGCCCCGAGCAACACGAGGGCCCCGGAGCGCTGGTGCGGCCTCCACACCCACAGCACCACGGCGACGGCGAGGCAGGTGACGATGGCGAAGCCGATCAGGTTGAACTGGAAGGCCTTCCAGAACAACGAGACAAAGGCGTTGAGAGAATCCCGAAGCGGGTCGTGCCCGGGCTTATAGGCGGTGTCGTAGTTCCCGGGCGCCAGGGCGAGGATCGGCGTGCCCGACGAGCGCCAGGAGGCGACCGCCCACCCGAGCGAGCTCACCACGAACGTCCC
>DATJBC010000075.1:0-3176 GCA_035515515.1 Acidimicrobiales bacterium | reverse complement strand
GTCCGCCACGATCGCCGAGCATCGCCTGCACGACACCGACACGGGCTCGCCCGAGGTGCAGATCGCGCTCCTCACCGAGCGCATCTCGCTCCTCACCGAGCACCTGAAGGTCCACAAGGGCGATCACCACACCCGGCGGGGGCTGATGAAGCTCATCGGCCGCAGGCGGCGGCTCCTCGACTACGTGCGCAACAACGACGTCGAGCGGTACCGGTCGATCATCGGCAGGCTCGGCATCCGCCGCTAGGCGGGCAGCCCCCGGGCCGACCGGCCGGGCGGGGGTGATCTCGGGCGGACCGACCGCCCGGGCAGCGGGCGGGGAACCGCCCGGCACAGACCGACAGGGCACCTGACCGGAGGTCAGCTGCCAGTCGCCGGTCACTTGTGGCGCGTGGCGCCCGCCGGCCGCCCCCGGGCAGCCTGGAGATGACACGTGGCCAGGTGGTCGACCACTGGGAACTGGCCCCGCAGGTGTCCTCGAGACATGAGGAGACCAATGGCGGACGCCATCACCGTGTCGGCCCCGATCAGCGGGACCGAGCGCACCCTTTCCTTCGAGGCGGGCAAGCTCGCCTCCCAGGCCGACGGCGCCGTCGTCGGCCGCATCAACGACACCGTCGTGCTGGTCACGGCCACCGCGGCGCGCGGCGCGCGCGAGGGGGCGGACTTCTTCCCCCTCACCGTGGACATCGAGGAGCGCATGTACGCGGCGGGCAAGATCCCCGGCTCGTTCTTCCGGCGGGAGGGGCGGGCCACGGACCAGGCCATCCTCACCTGCCGGCTGATCGACCGGCCCCTGCGCCCCTCGTTCCCCGACGGGTTCCGCAACGAGGTGCACGTGGTGGGGACCATCTTCGCCGCCGACCAGGAGGACCCCCACGACGTCCTGGCCATCAACACGGCCTCGGCCGCGCTCATGATCTCGGGCATCCCCTTCGACGGGCCCATCGGCGCCGTGCGCATCGCCTGGTCGACCGAGGGGACGTGGGTCCCGCACCCCACCTACCAGGAGGGCGACGCCTCGTGCTTCGAGCTGGTGGTGGCGGGCCGGGCGCTGTCGGAGGAGCCCGGGGCCGACGTGGCCATCATGATGGTCGAGGCGGGCGGCACCGAGCGGTCGTGGAGCTACTACGAGGCCGGCGCCCCCAAGGTCACCGAGGAGGTGCTGGCCGAGGGGCTCGAGGCCGCCAAGACCTGGATCCGCGAGTCCATCGAGCTGCAGCGCGCCCTGGTGGCGCGGGTGGGGTCGAAGCCCACCATCGCCTACGAGCTGTTCACCGACTACGGCGAGGACGTCTACGAGCGGGTCGCCGCGCTGGGCACCGACGCCATCGCCAAGGCCAACACCATCTCCGAGAAGGCCGAGCGCAACAGCGCCCTGGACGAGGCCGGCGCGTCCATCGTGGCCAGCCTCGGCCCCGACTTCCCCGAGCGCGAGCGCGAGATCAAGGCGGCGGTGCGCGCCCTCACCAAGAAGCTCGTGCGCAAGCGGATCGTCGAGGAGGGGGTGCGCATCGACGGCCGGGGCGCGGCCGACATCCGGCCGTTGTCGGCCGAGGTCGGCGTGCTGCCCGCCGTGCACGGGTCGGGGCTGTTCCAGCGGGGAGAGACCCAGGTCCTCAACGTGACCACCTTGGGCATGCCCCGCATGAACCAGCTGCTCGACACCATCGGCATCGACGAGCACAAGCGCTACATGCACCACTACAACTTCCCGCCCTACTCGACGGGGGAGACCGGGTTCATGCGCGGCCCCAAGCGCCGCGAGATCGGGCACGGCCTGCTGGCCGAGCGGGCCCTGCTGCCGGTGGTCCCCTACGAGGAGGACTTCCCCTACACCCTGCGGCTCGTGTCGGAGGTGCTGTCGTCCAACGGATCGACGTCGATGGCCTCGGTGTGCGGGTCGACGCTGTCGCTCATGGACGCCGGGGTGCCCATCAAGGCGCCGGTGGCGGGCATCGCCATGGGGCTCGTGGCCGACGGGGGCTCCTACGTCACGCTGACCGACATCCTCGGGGCCGAGGACGCCTTCGGGGACATGGACTTCAAGGTGGCCGGGACCCGCGACGCCGTGACCGCCCTGCAGCTCGACACCAAGATCGACGGCCTGCCCGCCGAGGTCCTGGCCCAGGCGCTGCACCAGGCCCGCGAGGCCCGGCTGACCATCCTCGACGTCATGGCGGGCGCCATCGCCGAGCCCCGTGAGGAGGTCTCGGAGAACGCCCCCAAGATCGTCTCGTTCCAGATCCCCGTGGACCGCATCGGCGAGGTCATCGGGCCCAAGGGGAAGGTCATCAACGCCCTGCAGGCCGAGACGGGCACCGACATCGCCGTGGAGGACGACGGCCTCTACGGGCTGGTCACCATCGGCGCCAAGGACGGCGGGGCGGTCTCGGAGGCCAAGCGGCGCATCTTCCTCATCGTCGAGCCGCCCGAGGCCGAGGTGGGCACCACCTACCTCGGCAAGGTGGTGAACATCACCAAGTTCGGCGCCTTCATCAACATCCTTCCCGGGCGCGACGGCCTGCTGCACATCTCCAAGGTGGGCGGCGGCAAGCGCGTCGACCGGGTCGAGGACGTGCTGTCGCTCGGCCAGGAGCTCGAAGTGAAGGTGGACGACATCGACCCCCAGGGCAAGGTGTCGCTGTCGCTCGTGGGTGAGGCTCCGACGCCGGCGGGCAACGGGTCCTCGGCTGCCGGCGACGCCCCGGCTTCGTCGGGGTCGCGTCCTTCCGCCGGGCCCACGGCGTCGTTCGAGGCCGCCTTCGAGGCCGAGCTCGTGGGGGAGCTGGGCGACCTCGGTCCCGGGCCGGCCACGGGCGGGGCCCGCAACCCCGAACGCGGCGGCGGCGACCGCGACCGCCGCCCGCGCCGTCCTCGTCGGCGGTGATCACCGGGCGCTGTCGCGCCCGGGGGGCCACCGGGTGATCTGCACCGAGCGCCTCGATTGCGGCGCCCGCCTCGTGACCGAGTCCATGGCCGACGCCCGGTCGGTCACGGTCGGCGTGTGGGTGGGTACCGGGTCGCGCGACGAGGACGACTCGTTCTCCGGCGCGTCGCACTTCCTCGAGCACCTGTTGTTCAAGGGGACGCCGACGTGGGGCGCGGCGGAGATCGCCGAAGCGGTCGATGAGGTGGGGGGCGACATGAACGCCTTCACCACCAAGGAGTACACG
>DATJBC010000074.1:0-4933 GCA_035515515.1 Acidimicrobiales bacterium | reverse complement strand
AGGAGCTCGAAGGCCTCGTCCAGGGTGCCGAACCCGCCGGGGAGCACGGCGTAGCCGTCGGACTCCTTGATGAGCATGAGCTTGCGGGTGAAGAAGTAGCGCATCTCGACGAGCTTGGGGTCCTGGGCGATGAACTCGTTGGCGCCCTGCTCGTGGGGGAGGCGGATGTTCACCCCGAGGGACTGCTCGCGGCCGGCGCCCTCCATGGCCGCCGCCATGATCCCGGGGCCCGCCCCCGTCACCACCATCCACCCGTGCTGGGCCAGGCGCTCGGCCAGGCCGCGCGTCTGCTGGTAGAGCGGGTCCTCGGGCAGGGTGCGGGCCGAGCCGAAGAAGGTGACCTTGGGGGCCTGGCGGTAGGGCCGGAAGACGCGGAAGGCCTCGGCCATCTCGGCCACGGCCGCCCGGGCCAGCTTGATGTCGAGGGCGTCGGTGTGCTCCTCGGCGAGGCGCACCACGGTGCCGAAGATGTCGCGGTAGAGGTCGCGCCGCTCCTGGACGCCGGCGGCGTCGAGGAGCCGGTCGACGAGCCCGGTCTCCGCGGGCGGGAGGCGCTCCTCGGCCGTGCCGTCCTCGACGCCGGCGGCGTCGGCGGCCAGGGGGGGGACGGCGGGTTCGGCGCGGTGGCGGGCGGCTTCCACCGCGCTCAACAGTGCGCCGGCAGGCGGCCGTACAGGGTGGTGCGCTGCTCGAGGCGGCGGCCCAGGGGCTCCACCAGCTGGCGGAAGTCGCCCTCGCCCATGTGCTGGCCGTGGCTGGCCCCCGCGGCGCGCGAGATGTTCTCGTCCATGAGCGTGCCGCCCAGGTCGTTGGCCCCGGCCCGCAGGGCCTGGGTCACCCCGCCGGCGCCCATCTTCACCCAGCTGACCTGGATGTTGGGGATGAGGTTGCGGTAGGCGATGCGGGCCACGGCGTGCATGAGCAGCGCCTCGCGGAACGTGGGGCCGCGCCGGGCCCGCCGCTGCAGGTAGATGGGAGCGGCCATGTGCACGAAGGGGAGGGGGACGAACTCCGTGAAGCCGCCCGTGGCGCGTTGGAGCTCCCGGGTGCGCACGATGTGGCGCGCCCACGACCGGGGGTGCTCCACGGCCCCGAACATGATGGTGATGTTGGAGCGCAGCCCGATGCCGTGCGCCACGCGGTGCGCCTCGAGCCACTCGTCGGTGGTGATCTTGTCGGGGCACAGCACCGCCCGGACCTCGTCGTCGAGGATCTCCGCCGCGGTGCCGGGCAGGGTGGCCAGGCCGGCCTCCTGGAGGCGCCCGAGGTAGGCGGCCAGGGGCTCGCCCAGGCGGCGGGCCCCCTCGGTGACCTCCAGGGCGGTGAACCCGTGGATGTGGATGCGCTCCGACGCGGCCCGCACGGCCCGGATGACCTCGAGGTAGTAGTCACCGTCGAAGCTGGGGTGGATGCCGCCCTGCAGGCACACCTCGGTGGCGCCGGCGGCCTCGGCCTGCGCCACGCGCTCGGTGATGTCGCCCAGCTCGAGCAGGTACGGCGCGCCCCGGAGGTTGAGCGACAGCGGCCCCTTGGAGAAGGCGCAGAACCGGCACTTGAACGTGCACACGTTGGTGTAGTTGATGTTGCGGTTGGCCACCCACGTCACGACGTCCCCCACCGCCTCGCGCCGCAGCTGGTCGGCGAGCTCGGCCACGGCGGGGACCTCGGGCCCTCGGGCCGCGAACAGGGTCACGATGTCGTCCTCGGTGACCTCGTGCCCGCCGTCCACGGCGGCGAGGACCTCGGCCACGGCGCCGCCGGCCCGGGCCCCGCCCGGGGCGGGGAGGAGGCGGGGCGGGGCCTCGCTCCCCCCCGAGCTCCACGTGTGGTCGCGCCCGAGGGACTCGGCATCGGCCCGGTCCAGCACGGCGAAGTGCATGGCGGGGTCGAGCCAGCGCTCGGGACGCGCCGCGTACTCCGGGTAGATGGTGAGGCGGGGGGCGAGCACCAGGCCGGCCCCCTCGGTGGCGCGCCGCAGCACGGCGAGCGCGGGCCAGGCCCGCTCGGGGTTCACGTGGTCGGCGGTGACGGGCGACACCCCGCCCCAGTCGTCGATCCCCGAGTCGAGCAGGGCCCGCAGGTCCTCCGACAGGTTGGGCGGCGCCTGCAGGTGCACCTCGGCGGGGAGCACCACGCGCGCCGCGGCGATCGTCCAGTGCAGCTCCTCGGCGGGGCACGGCGGGTGCCGGTGCATCGCCGTCCCCGGCTTGGGCAGGAAGTTCTGGACGATCACCTCCTGCACGTGCCCGTGGCGCCGGTGCGCGGCGGCGATGGCCCGCAGGGCGTCGAGGCGGTGCGCCCGGGTCTCGCCGATGCCCACCAGGACCCCGGTGGTGAAGGGCACGGACTGCTCGCCGGCGGCGTGCAGCGTGGCCAGCCGCCGCTCGGGTGTCTTGTCGGGCGCGCCCCGATGGCACGCCAGCCCGGCGTGGAGGGACTCGACCATCATCCCCTGGCTGGCGCTCACGGCCCGCAGCCGGGCCAGGTCGGCGCCCCCGAGAGCGCCGGCGTTGGCGTGGGGGAGCAGCCCGGTCTCGTCGCGCACCAGCGCGCACATGGCGACGAGGTAGTCGACCGTCGAGGCGTACCCGTGGTCCGCCAGCCAGCGCCGGGCCACGGGGTAGCGGTCCTCGGGCGCCTCGCCCAGCGTGAACAGCGCCTCGTGGCAGCCGGCGTCGGCCCCGGCGCGCGCCACGGCGAGCACCTCGTCGGGCGACAGGTAGGGCGCGGCGAGCCGGGCCGGCGCCTTGGCGAAGGTGCAGTACCCGCAGCGGTCGCGACACAGCATGGTGAGCGGGATGAACACCTTGGGCGAGTACGTCACCCGGGTGCCGTGCGCGCCCGCCCTGACGGCGCGCGCCGCCGCCTGGAGGTCGGGGACCGCGGCGTCGAGGAGGTCGTCGGCGGCCACCGGGGTCACGGCGGTCACCTTAGTGGGCGTCCCCCCGCCCGCCCCCGGCCGTGCCGTCGGCTTCCCGGTCCACCAGCCACAGGATCTCGGGCGTCCGCACCCGGGCGGCGGGGAGGTCCTGGCCGGCGCGCAGCGCGGCCAACGCGGCGCGTTTGGCCTCACCCGACACGGTGAAGACGGCCAGGCGGGCGCCCTCCAAGGCCTCGAGGGTGAGGGTCATGCGCCGATGGGGGTTGCGCCCCGCGGGGTCGCTCGACTCCACCACGAGCCGCCCCGGCGGGGCGTCCAACGCGGCGGACCCCGGGAACAGCGACGCCGTGTGCCCGTCGGGGCCGAACCCCAGGTGCACGAGGTCGGGCGGGCCGGCCGCCCGCACCACGGCGTCGTAGGCGGCGGCGCCCTCGTCGCACGACATGGGCCGGAAGGACCCCACCGGGCCGACACGCGCCAGCAGGGCCTCGCGCACCAGCCGCTGGTTGGCGTCGGGGTCGTGGGCGTCCACGCAGCGCTCGTCCCCCATGAGGACGTCCACCGTCGACCAGTCGACGAGGCCGGCGGCCCGCCGGGCCAGGTCCTCGTAGCAGCGGCGGGCGGTGGGGCCGCCCGACAACACGAGGACGAAGCGCGGCCCGGGGCGCCGCCCGTAGGCGGCGATGACCGTCTCGCTGAAGGCGGGGGCCACGTCGTCGACGACGCGCACCGTGCCCGGGACCGGGCTCACGGCCGCAGGAGCGTGGCCCCGACCCGGGCGCGGGCCGGGCTCACGGCTCGTGCCACTGGCGCAGCTCGCGGGCCAGGAGCATGTCGGACTCCTTGGGGCCCCACGTGCCCGCCGGGTACTGCGCCAGGGGGACCCCGTCCTCGCTCCACGCCGCCAGGAACGGGTCCACGATCTGCCACGCCCGCTCCACCTCGTCGGTGCGGATGAACAACGTGGCGTCGCCGATCATGGCGTCGTGCAGGAGGCGCTCGTAGCCGCCGGCCGTGGTGTCCGGGAAGGCGTCCGCGTAGCTGAAGTTCATGGCCACCGACCGCAGGCGGAAGGCCTCGCCCGGGACCTTGGCCCCGAAGAGGAGGCAGATGCCCTCGTCGGGCTGGATGCGCAGCTGCAGCGCGTTGGGGCGCAGGTCGCGCGTGAGCCGGCTGCCGAAGGCCAGGTGCGGGACGCGGTGGAACTGCAGGAGCACCTCGGTGGCGCGCGCCGGCAGGCGCTTACCGGTGCGGACGTACACCGGCACCCCGGCCCAGCGCCAGTTGTCCACCGCCAGGCGCATGGCCACGAAGGTCTCCGTCCGGCTGCGGGAGTCGACGTCGGCCTCGTCGCGATACGCCACCACGGGGTCGCCGTCGATGACCCCCGTGGTGTACTGGCCGCGCACCGAGTCGATCACGGTCTCGTTGACGTCGGGGACGACCACGGCCCGCAGGACCTTCACCTTCTCGTCGCGGATCCCCTGCGCGTCGACGGTGGCGGGCGGCTCCATGAGTGTGAGCGCCAGGACCTGCATGACGTGGTTCTGCACGATGTCGCGCAACGCCCCGGCCGTCTCGTAGAAGCCGCCCCGGTGCTCCACCCCCAGGCTCTCGGCCACGGTGATCTGGATGTGGTCGACGTAGCGGCGGTTCCAGATGGGCTCGAAGATGGCGTTGGCGAAACGCAGCGCCAGCACGTTCTGCACCGTCTCCTTGCCGAGGTAATGGTCGATGCGGAAGATCTGGCTCTCGTCGAAGGCGGCGTGCAGCGTGTCGTCGAGGGCCCGGGCGCTGGCCAGGTCGCGCCCGAAGGGCTTCTCGATCACGATGCGGGCGAAGGTGCCGGCCTCGCCGGGCAGGTTGCAGCCGTGCTCGGCCAGGGCCGTGGCCACGGGCCCGAACATGGCCGGGATGGTGGCCAGGTAGTACACGCGGTTGCCGGCCGTGCCCAGCTTGGCGTCCGCCTCGCCCAGGATCTTCTTCAGCCGGTCGAAGGTGGGCTTCTCGGCGTACTCGCCGCTCACATAGCGAAAGCCCCCCACGACCTTG
>DATJBC010000073.1:0-4807 GCA_035515515.1 Acidimicrobiales bacterium | reverse complement strand
CCAGCTCCTCGAGCGCCACGGCCAGCGCCCGGCGGCGGCTGTCGGAGGGCCCCGGCGCGCCGGGCTGGCGGGCCCTGCCCCCGGCCGGGCCCCGGCCCGCCAGGGCGCGGCTCAGGGTGAGGTTGGCCATGGCCTCGAGGTTGAGCGCGTACCCCCGCCGGCGGATGACGGCCAGCGCCGAGCGCAGCCGCTCCTGGTCGGCCCGGGTGGCGCCGGGCCCCAGACGGTCCAGCCAGCGCTCGACCTCCGCGGGGGACGCCCAGGCCAGGAACACCGTGCCCAGGGGCGGGGCGAGCGGCACCCGCTGGCCCACGGTGAAGGCCAGCCACATGGGGCCGGGCCGCCCCGCGGTGGCCAGGAGCACCATGTCGTCTCCCACCGTGCTCGACGCCACCACCTGCACGGCGAGGGCGGCGGCCAGCTCCTCCATGGCGGGCCGGGCGTGGTCGACGAGGTCGAGCTGGCGGGCCCCCGCGGCGTGCCCGGCGGCGATGAGGGCCGGCCCCAGCGAGAACGACTTGTCCACGGGATGGCGCAGCAACCAGCCCGCCTCGGTGAGCGTGGTGCACAGCGCGTGGGCGGTGGCCTTGGACATCCCCAGCGCGCGCGCCAGCTCCGACAGCCCGAAGGACTCGCCGGGGCGCGTGGACAGGAACTCGATGACGGTGACGACCCGTTCGGCCGAGGGGGAGCCCGCCATCGCTCAGGCTCCCTCCACCGCGGCGGGCGCGGCGGCCAGGGCGTCGGAGACCGCCGCGCCGAAGACCTCGGCGAGGCGCTCGTGGCCGGCGTCGTCGGGGTGGATGCCGTCGGCCAGGTGCGCGGCGCTGATCACCGCGGCGCCGGGCACGAGGACCAGACGGGCGTCGCCGGCGTCGATGCGGGCCGTGACGGCCTCCTCCATCGCCGCGCGCAGGTCGCCGAGGGTGGCCCCCAGGCGGTTGGGTGTCTCCTCGGCGTCGGGACGCAGGACGGGGCTCGCCACCACCAGCGGCGTGTGCGGATGACCCTGGCGCACGATGTCGAGGAAGGCCGCGGTGATGGCGCGCATCATGGCCGCGCTGTGGGCCGTGCGGGTCCAGCAGTTGGTGCCGTGCGAGATGGAGATCACGGCGGCCTCGAGCGCCGACAGCGCCTCGGCGCAGGGGATCTCGCCGCGCGCCGACCCGGCATAGCCCATGTTCAGGAGGTCCAGCCCGTGGCGGCGCGCCGCCACCACCCCCCACGCCCGGGCGGGGGCGCTCGCCACCCACCCCTCGAGGATGGAGTCGCCGTAGGCGACCCAGCGAGGGGCGGCGGGGGCCGGCGACACCGCTCCGCCGCGCGCCACCAGGGCGGTGACCTCGGGCCGCATGCCCTCGGGGAGGTACACCACGGCCACCTCGCCGGCGTCACCGCCGAGCGACAAGCCGACGGTGCCCTCGCCCAGCACGGCGGGCTGCTCGTCGCGTTGGGCGCCACCCCGCCACAGCGAGAACGTGGTGCCCGCCCCCGCGCCCCGGTAGCCCAGGTCGTCGGTGGCGGTGCGGTAGCGGAGCTCGACCGACCGGGCGTCGCCCACCAGCTCGAGGCGCACGCCGGCGGGGATGGAGGCGCACCCCCAGGTGTCCGCGGGGATGCGCGCCGCGTCGGCCGGGTCGAAGCGGGGATAGGCCACGCCCGGCGCAGGGCCGTACGCGCACCCCCGGAGGTAGGGCTCGACCGCGGGCGGGCGGCCGGTCGCCGCCGTCATGGGGTCACAGGTGCTCGGGGACCCCGTAGGGGAACTTCACCCCCACGCCACCGTCGACCGACAGCACCTGGCCGTTGACGTAGGACGAGAGGTCGCTGGCCAAGAAGGCGATGGCCGCCGCGATGTCGCGGGGATAGGCCACCCGGCCCAGGGGGGAGTTCGCCGCGTTGGCGGCCCGTCCCGGCTCGCCCAGGTAGCCCGACACCCGGGGCGTCCACACGATCCCGGGGGCCACGGCGTTGACGCGCACGTTCTTGGGCCCGAGCTCCACGGCCGCCGAGCGCACCAGTCCGATGAGCCCGGCCTTGGCCGCCCCGTAGGCGGCGTGGCGGGGCGCGGCGGTGAGGCCCGACGCCGAGGCCACGAACACCATGACGCCCCCGCCGGCGTCGACGAGTGCCCGCCCCCCCACGGCCACGGCCAGGTACGCGTGGCGCAGCACGATGTCGTGGTGCCAGTCCCAGGTCTCGTCGTCCATGTCGAGCAGGTCGCGGTAGCGGGCCATGCCCACGATGTCGACGATGCCGCCCAGGCCGCTCGCCCCCTTGCCCGCCAGGGCGGCGGGCGCCTCGGCGAAGAGGCGCTCGGCCTCGGCCCGCACCGTGGCGTCGCCGCTCCAGGGCACCCCGTCCACCTCGGCGGCGACGTCGCCGGCCAGGTCTGCGTCGAGATCCACGCAGCACACCACCGCGCCCGCCTGGGCCAGGGCGTGGCACGTCTGGCGACCGATCCCCTGCCCCGCCCCGATCACGACCACCCCGCGGCCGTCCATGCGCAGGAGCGACAGGTAGTCGGGGACCTCGCTGTCGTCAGAGCGCGTCATCGATGTGACACCCCCGGTGCCCGCGCCCCGGCGCCGACCGTCAGCCGGCGACGGTGGCGTTGACCTTGATGTCGCGCCGCTCGAGCTCGGGCATCACCTTGGTGCCGAGCAGCTCGATGGTGCGCATGACCGACTCGTGCGACAGGTACCCGAACTGCACGTAGCAGATGAGCTGGTCCACGCCGAGCTCGGCGTACTTGACCATCTTCTCGACACAGGTCTCGGGGTCGCCGACGATGATCATGTCGGCCTCCGAGAACCACTTGGGGTCGAACTTGCCCTCGATCTGGCGCTTGAGGAGCGGGAACATCCTCTCCTTCTCCTCGTCGGAGAGGTGGGGCACCTCCCACTCCAGGATGAACTCCGCCAGGTTCTTGTACCACCACCACACCGAGTCCCAGATGCCGTTGGCCTCCGCCTGCTCCATGGAGTCCGCGCAGTGCACCAGGGTGTAGGCGGCCACCTTGTTGGTGGTGACCTCGGTGAGCGGCTCGGGGTTCTCGGCGGCCGCCCGGTACTGGCGGATGTGCTCGGCCATCTTCTGGATGGGCTGCATGATCGAGAACGACAGCAGCCCCATGCCGAGCTTCCCGGCCACGGCGGCCGAGCCCTCGGAGGTGGCCGCCATCCACGCCGGCGGGTGCGGGATCTGCACGGGCTTGGGGGTGACCATCCGGCGGGGGAAGTCGAGGTACTTGCCGTGGAACTCGAAGTACTCCTCGCGCCAGGCCTGCACGGTGGCCTCGATGGCCTCCTGCCACTCGGCCCGGCTCTCCTCCACCGGAACGTGGAAGGCGGTCTGCTCCATCGGCGTGGAGCGGCCCGTCCCCCACTCCACGCGCCCGCCGGACAGCACGTCGGCGGTGGCGACCTTCTCGGCCACGTGCACCGGGTGGCAGAACTGGTGCGGCATGAGCACCACGCCGAAGCCCAGGCGCAGGTTCTTGGTGGCCTGCGAGAGCGCGCCGATGATCACCTCGGGGGCCGGCGAGTGCGAGCGGCCCTCGCGGAAGTGGTGCTCGACGTGCCACACGGTGTTGAAGCCCAGCGTGTCGGCCAGCTTGATCTGCTCGAGGGCCTCGGCGTAGGCACGTTGCTCGGCCTCGCGCTGGCCCCACGGGTGCTCCTTGCCCCACGGCTTGGGCACGTCGATCTCGTACAGCAGGTCGAGCTTCACACCCACACCCCCGTTCGTGTGTTTGCGCCTGTGTTCGATATTTCGAACATTAGATCTGAATGCTGAACAGGAGGGCACCTTAGGGACGGGGCCCGCACCCCGTCAAGGCACGGTCCGAGGGGGCCGCCGGCGGGGGGTAGGCACGGCCCCGGCGGTAGCGTCGGTGCGGTGATCGTGGGCGTGCCGGCCGAGCGCAAGCCGGGCGAGAACCGCGTCGCCCTCACGCCCGACGGGGCCCACGAGCTGGCCACCCACGGCCACCGGGTGCTGGTGGAGAAGGGGGCGGGGGCCGGATCGGCCCTCGACGACGCCGAGTTCGCCCGGGCGGGGGCGGCGCTGGTGTCGGCCGAGGAGGCCTGGGGGGCCGAGCTCGTGCTCAAGGTCAAAGAGCCCCAGCCCGAGGAGTACGCCTTCTTGCGCCGCGACCTCGTGCTGTTCACCTTCCTGCACCTGGCCGCCTACCCCGAGCTGGCCGAGGCCATCCTGGCCTCGGGGGCCACCGCCATCGGCTACGAGACGGTGCGCACGGCCTCCGGCGCGCTGCCCCTGCTCGCCCCCATGAGCGAGGTGGCCGGCCGGCTCGCCCCCCAGGTGGGGGCGCACTTCCTCGAGCGCGGCAACGGGGGCCGGGGGGTGCTGCTGGGGGGCGCCCCCGGCGTCCGCCCCGCCCGGGTGGTGGTCATCGGGGCGGGCACCGTCGGGTCCAACGCGGCGTGGATCGCCCAGGGCATGGAGGCCGAGGTCCTGCTGCTCGACCGGGACCTCGACCGGCTGCGCCTCGTGGACCAGATCCACCGGGGCCGCATCATGACGCTCGCCTCCACACGTGCGGTGGTGGAGCGCTCCATGGCCGACGCCGACCTCGTCATCGGGGCGGTGCTCGTGCCCGGCGGGCGCGCCCCGGTGGTGGCCACCGAGGCGTGCGTGCGCGCCATGCGCCCCGGCAGCGTGGTGGTGGACGTCGCCGTGGACCAGGGCGGGTGCATCGAGACCACCGTGGAGACCACCCACGAGCACCCCGTGGTGGAACGCCACGGCGTCCTCCACTACGGGGTGGGCAACATCCCGGCCGCTG
>DATJBC010000072.1:0-10846 GCA_035515515.1 Acidimicrobiales bacterium | reverse complement strand
CGCGCCGGGCACGGGCGCCCCCTTCGCCTCGGTCGACCAGGTGCTCGGCATGGTGGCGGGCAGCTCCCCCTTCGCCGGGAGCGGCTCGTGAAGGCCTTCACCGAGCGCGACCCCCGCCTCATCGGCGTCGTGGGCCTCCTGCTGGCGGCCGTCGTGGTGGCGGGGGTGCTCGTGCTCAACCGGTCGGTGTTCGTCCCCTCCTACACGCTGCACGCCCGCTTCCCCGACGCCGCCGGCATCGGCAAGGGCGCGGCGGTCACGGTGGCCGGCGTCCAGGTGGGCACGGTGCGCGCCGTGCACGTGGCGGGCAACGCCGTGGTGGCCGACCTCGCCATCGACCACGGCGTGGTCCTGCCCCAGCAGACCTCGGCCGCCATCGAGGTGCAGACGGTCCTCGGGGTGCTCGACGTGGCGCTGCAGCCCGGGACGGGGTGGGCGCATCCGCTGGGCAACGGCGCGCTCATCACCAAGACGACGGTACCGGTGGAGTTCCAGGACCTGCAGAACACGACGGGCAACCTCCTCCAGCACAGCGACGTGGCCGCCTTCAACCAGATGGTCCGCTCGCTGCAGGCCATCACCCAGGGCAAGCAGGCGCAGGTGGCCTCCATCATCGACGGCCTCGACAAGTTCACCGGCGTCGTCGACGCCCGGCGCTCCCAGGTGAGCAGCCTCATCGACGCCGCCGACACGCTGGCCTCCACGGTGGCGGCGCGCGACCAGCAGCTGGCTTCGCTCGTCGACGACCTCGCCTCGGTGGTGAACGGCCTCGCCGACCACAGCACCGAGCTGAGCACCCTCATCACCAACACCGAGGCGGTCGCCGCCCAGACCTCGAGCCTGGTGGGGCAGAACCAGCCCCAGCTGCAGGGGCTCATCTCCCACCTCACCTCGGTGCTCGCCGTGGTCCAGCAGCACCAGATGGACCTGGCCCAGGGCGTGTCGTACCTGGCGACGGCGGTCAAGCAGTTCTCCTCCATCGGCTACTCCGGCCCCGCCGACACCCCCCAGACGTGGGGCAACATCTACGCCAACCTCATCGGCTCGTCGGGCGCCTACGGGGTGCTCGGCAACTGCGCGGCGCTGGACGTGGCCCTCGACGCCGTGCTCGGCCCCGACCCCACGCCCTGCGACCAGCGCACGGGCCCGCCGGTGGGCTCGAGCGCCCAGGCCTCGGGCGGGCCGTCCGCCTCGGCGTCGAGCGCGGGGGGCTCGGTCGGGGCCGGGTCGCCCACGGCCGGCTCGTCGGGGACGGCGGCGTCGTCGGGCGCGGGGGCGGCCGCGCCCAACCCGCTCCAGCAGCTGCTCGTGCCGCTCCTGGGGAGCGCGTCGTGAGGGCGCCCCACCGGTCTCGGCGCCTGCGGCGCGCCGCGCTGGCCATGGCACTGGCGGCGGTGTCGGCCACCGTGCTCGCCGCCTGCGGCGGCGGGCCGCCGCCCTACACCGTCACCGCCGTGTTCCCCAGCGCCGAGGGCCTCTTCGCCGGCAACGCCGTGGACGTGCTGGGCGTGGGGGCGGGGACCGTGACGGGCGTGCGCCCCGAGCTGCACGACGTGATCGTCACCATGGCGGTGGACGGCTCGCAGGCCCTGCCGGCGGGCGTGCACGCCGCGCTGACCACGCCCCAGCTGCTGGGCGAGCCGTCCATCGAGCTCTCCCCGGGCTACCGCGGCGGGCCCCGCCTGCGCCCCGGGGCCGTCATCCCCGAGGACCGCACGTCGGTGCCCATCTCCACCGACCAGCTCCTGCGCGACCTGCAGCAGTACCTGGGGCAGGTCGACGCGCCGGCGGTGGGGGGGCTCGTGGCCAACCTGTCCCAGGACCTCCAGGGCCAGGGCCGGGCCCTGAACGGCCTCATCGCCAACGGGGCGGGGACCCTGGAGCTGCTCGCCCAGAAGGGCGACGACCTGGGCCAGCTGGAGGGCTCGCTGGCGTCCATCACCGGGACGCTGCGCCAGCGCACGGCGACGGTGACCCAGTTGCTGCAGTCCTACAGCACCCTGGCGCACGTGCTCGCCACCGACAGCGGGCCGCTCGGGGACTCCATCACCCAGCTGGCCAACGCCAGCCAGGAGCTGGCCGCGCTGGTCAACCCCAACCTCGGCCCCCTGCAGCAGGACATCGGGACCATCACCCAGGTGGGGCGCACCCTGGACCGCAACGTGTCGTCGCTCGACGGGGGCCTGTCCTCGGCCGTGGCCCTCTTCAGCGCGGCCGGGCGCGCCTACGACCCCACCTACAACTGGCTGAACCTCAACAACCAGCTGGCCCCCGGCATCACCGCCAACGTCGTGGCGGGGCTGGTGCGCGACCGCCTGGCGGGCATCTGCCGGCGCGTGCTCGCCAACCACGCCCCCGCCCTGAGCGCGGCGCAGGCCCAGACGCTGCAGACCTGCGGCGACCCCGCCTCGGGGTTCTTCGACCCGCTGCTGTCGATCGTGCCGTCGCTGCTGACCCAGGCGTCGCAGGGGTCGGCCGCCGCGGGCCCCACGCCCCAGCAGCTGCTGGCCCAGGGGCTGGCCAAGATCCCGGGGCTGAGCGCGTCGCAGCGCGCCACGCTCTCGCAGGTCCCGGCGTCGTCGCTCCCCACCCCCACGACGACGCCGGCGGGCGCCCCGGGCACCCTGGGCGGCGCCGCGCAGCTCCCCGTCAAGGCGCCCGTCACCGACCAGCAGGCCAACCAGGGCACCGGCGGGCTGCTGGGCGGCCTGGTGCACGGCGTGCTGGGCGTGGCCCACTTCTTCGGGAGCCTGTGGTGAGCCCCGCCGGCGGGCTGTCCCGCCTGCGGCGCGCCGTGGTGCTCGGGGCGGTGGTGGCCGCGTCGGCGCTGGGACTGGGCGCGTGCGGGTCGGGGGGCGGCACGATCAGCGCCTCGGCCGTGTTCCCCGACGTGAGCGACCTGGTGGCCGGGGCCCCCGTCCAGTACGCGGACATCCAGGTGGGAAGCGTCCGGTCGATCTCGCTCGACGGCGGGCGGGCCAAGGTGGTGCTCGACATCGACAAGAGCGCGGCCGTCCCCGCCGACGTCACCGCCCAGCTGCAGCAGACGACGATCCTGGGCGAGCACTACGTGGCGCTCGTGGCCGGTACCGCGCCGGGCCGGCCGGGGACGCTCGCCAACGGCGCGGTGATCGCCAAGACCGCCGTCATCCCCGGCATCCAGCAGCTGGTGTCGTCGGGGGCCGAGGTCTTCGGGGCGGTGAACGCCGCGCAGCTGTCCCAGATCATCGACAGCGGCGCCCAGGGCTTCGGGGGGCAGTCGGCGCAGCTGCGCCAGCTCCTCGACGACTTCGGCACCGTGCTGCACGGCTACGCCTCGCGCTCGTCGGAGATCCGGGCGCTGGTGGGCCAGATCGACCAGTTCTCGTCGTCGCTCGCCCCCGACGCCCAGGCCAACGCCCAGGCCGTCACCAACCTGGCCCAGACCTCGCAGATCCTCGCCCAGCAGTCGAGCCGCTTCGTGACGCTCGTGCAGTCGCTCGACGACCTCGCCACCCAGGGCCGGTCGATCCTCGACACGGGCGTGACCCAGACCGAGGACCAGATCAACGCCCTGTCGGCCGTGGCGGGCCAGCTCGCCAGCCACCAGCAGGACCTGGCCAAGCTGCTGCTGTACCTGCCGGGCGCCAACGAGACCCTGGCCGACGTCACCGTCAACAACTTCGCCCAGGTGCTCGACGACATCATCGTGTGCGGCATCCCCGGCGGCGGGGGCGACAGCCGCTACGCCTCGTCGACGTGCGCGGGGGGCAAGTGATGATCACCCGCCGCATCGCCGTCAACCTCGTGGTCTTCCTCGTGGTGTCCGCCGCCCTGGTCGCCTACGGCTTCGTCGACCTGCTCGGCAACCCGCTGCGTGCCCAGACCACGGTATCCACGGTGCTGCCGTCGGCGTCGGGGCTGGCCCCCAACTTCCTGGTCACCCTCAACGGCGTGGACGTGGGGTCGGTGCAGTCGGTGTCGCTCGTCCCGGGCGGGGCCAAGGTGGCCATGACCCTCGACCCCGCGGCGCACGTGCCCGGCGACGTGGCGGCGCGCGTCGTGATCGCCAACGCCCTGGGGGAGCAGGAGGTGGACCTCGTGCCCACGGCGGCGCGCCCCGAGGCGCCCCTGCACAACGGGGCGGTCATCCCCGCCGCGTCGGACCCCATCCCCGCGGACGTGGGCACGGTGGTGGCCGAGGCCACGCGGCTGCTCGAGGCCATCCCGCCCGGCGACCTCGACACCGTCCTGCACGAGCTGGCCGTGTCGCTCAACGGCAACGCCGGCAACCTGCGGACCATCGCCGCCTCCAGCGCGCTGTTCAGTCAGGAGATGCTGGCGTCGCAGCAGAACTTCGAGGCCCTGCTGGCCAACGCGCCGCCGGTGCTCAACACGGTGACGGCGTCGGCGCCCCAGCTCCAGCGGGCGCTGGCCGACACCGCCACGGTGGCGGAGCTGCTCGCCAGCAAGTCCCCGGACGTGGTGCGCCTCCTCGACCGGGGCGGGGCCGCCGCCCAGGCGCTGGGGACGTTGCTCAGCGAGAACCGTCCCGACCTCGCCTGCGTCGTCCACGACGCCTCGGCGGTGACCGCCAACCTGGCCGCCGCCCCCAACCTGTCGAACCTCTCCACGGCGCTCGCCACCAACCAACTCTTCTTCGGGGCGGTGGCGGCCATCTCGCCCACCGGCCCGGCCAAGGCCCTCACCGCCGGGGACGCCACCCGTGACGACCAGGAGTGGCTGCGCACCCGCCTCCTCATCCCGCCGGGCCAGCCCTCGGCCATCGCCTACGCCCAGCCCGTCACCCTCCCCCCCATCCTCCCCGGGGCGGCGTGCGACACCGAGTTCGGGGCCGGGGCCCCGGCGGTGACCCAGGCCGGGTTCCACCCCACCGGGCCCAACGCCCAGGTCCGCCCGCCCACGGGGGCCGAGGCCCAGGTGCGCGGGGGAGGGCCGGGCCTGGCCGCCACCCCGGCGGCCGCCCGCCTGCCCGCCCCGCCGCAGGAAGCGCCGGCGGCGGGCGTACTCCTAGGAGCGGGATTCGTGATCTTCACAACGATGGCGACCCTGCGGCACCGTCGGCGCGCCGTGCGTGCGGCCCGCCCGAGGCGTGCCCGGGTCCCCGAGCGCCAACGGAGGGCACCATGACCGACCGGCTCATGAGCGACGAGGAGGGGGTGGCCGTCGTGGGCGGGCACCAGGAGCCGGCCCCGGCGACGCGCGCCGGGCGGCGCCGGGCCCAGCTGCGGGCCCAGGCCACGGCGGGGTCCGTGGCCGACGAGCCCGGCGTGCGCGCCGACGACAACGGGGCGCCCGAGGGGCGCGCCGACTGGCGCCCGCCCCGGCGGGGCCGGCGCGCCCGGCGCCCGGGGACGGTGCCCACGCGCTGGGCCGTCGCCCTGGTGGTGGTGGCCCTGGCGGCGTCGGCGGCGGCGGCGTCCTTCGGGCTCAAGTGGTCCTCGCTCTCCGACCAGGCCTCGCAGGCCGCCGCGGTGCGCAGGGTGTCGTCCACGTTCCTCACCGACCTGACGAACTTCAAGCCCACCACCGTCGACGCCGACTTCAGCGCCCTGCTCACCTTCGCCGCCGGCGACTTCGCCAAGCAGGCCAACCAGTTCTTCGGCACCGACATCCGCCAGAAGCTCGAGCAGGCCCAGGCCCAGTCCGAGGGTCAGGTCCGCAACCTCTACGTCCAGTCCCTCTCCGGGGGCAAGGCCGAGGTGTTCGCCGTGGTGGACCAGACCTACCTCAACACCACCATCGCCAAGGGGGGCGGCCAGCCCGTCCCCGACGTGCTGCGGGTGGTGCTCGACCTCACCCAGGGCGCGGGCGTGTGGAAGATCTCGGAGGTCTCGGTCCTCCAGGCGCCCACCGCCTCGGGGACGCCCGGCACCGGAGGGGTGCCCTCCACCCATCCCTGAGCGGGCGGGCAGGCCCCTGCGGGTCCCCGGGCAGAAGACCCGCCCCGGGCGCCGGGGTCAGCCGGCCGCGGCCAGCTGGGGCGGGGCGCCGAACTCGGCGGCCCGCGCCGGGTCGCCCCCCACGGCGGGGCACAGGGTCCGGAAACTGCACCAATTACACAGTGCGGAGGGCCGGGGCCGGAAGTCCTCGTTCTCACAGGCCCGCTCGATGGCCGACCACACCGCCGCGGTGCGCTGGCGGGTGCCCCGCACGGCCTGGTCGGAGGGCTGGGCCTCGATGGTCACGGGCTCCTTCAGGTACATGAGGCGGACCGAGGCCGGGCGGCGCCCCAGCACCTGCTCGCACAGCAGGGCGTAGAACTGGACGCCGCCCAGGCGCTGGCCCTCCTGGTTGACCGAGGGCACCCGCCCCGTCTTGTAGTCGACCACCACGAGCTCGCCCTCGGCGGTGACGTCCAGGCGGTCGACGATGCCCCGCAGGCGCAGCCCGCCCACGTCGGCCTCGAGGGTGAGCTCGACCCCCACGGCGTCCACGGCGTCGGGGTCCTCCAGGGCGAAGTAGCCGTCGAGCAGGCGCTGGGCGTCGGCCACGAAGGCGCCGGCCTCGGCCTCGGTGAGCCCCAGGCCCACCACCTCGGGGTCCTCGGCCATGGCCTGCCACGCCCCCGCCAGGGCCTCGGCGGCCGCCGCCGGGGTGCGGGCCCCCCGGGGGTGGTCCCAGAACAGCCGCTCCAGCGCCCCGTGCACGAGCGTGCCCTTCACGGTGGCGGGGGAGGGGGCCTCGGGGAGGCGGTCGATGGCCGCGAAGCGAAACGCCAGGGGGCAGTCCTTGAAGGCGCTCAGCTTCGACGGTGACAGCGACCGGGGCACGACGTGGGCCATCGGGACGAGGCTACGCCGGGGGTGTGACGCCGCCGCGGACCAGGCCACGGCGCACCGACGCGCCCACCAGGGTGGGGTCCTCCAGGGGCCCGAAGTGGCCGACGCCGGCCACCACGGCCGTGGTGGGGCGCGCCAACCGGGCGGCGAAGCGCTCCAGGAGCGCCACGCCGAAGGAGTCGGTGTCCCCGCCGCACGCCAGGGTCACCGGGCAGCGCACCTCGGGCAGGCGCGCGAAGGCGTCGTGCGAGAAGGCGTGGGCGTACACCTCGGACTCGTGCTCGCGCCGGCAGCGCAGCCCGATGGTGCCGTCCGCGCCGGGCTCGAAGCCGTTGTCGACGTAGGCGGCGAGCGCCTCGGGGTCGAGCCGGTCGAAGGGCGCCTTGCCCGAGAAGTTGGCCAGCGCCTGGCGTCGCGACGTGAACGCCGCGTTGCGCCGCCGGGCGCCGACCGACAGTGGGTTGTCGCGGTCGGGCGGGAGCGGGACCTCGCCCGGGTAGACGACCGGCTCGTAGCAGTACAGCGCGTCGAAGGTCCCCGGACGGGCCTGCTCGGCCAGGAGGAGGGCGGCCCCGCCGCAGGAGTGGCCCATCCCCACCGGGCGGCGCAGGCCGAGGTGGTCCACCACCGCCAGCACGTCGGCGGCGAAGCCGTGCCAGTCGACCTCGCCGGGCGGCGGGTCCGAGGCCCCGTGGCCGCGCTCGTCGAGGGCGACGCAGCGAAAGGCGTCGCCGAGCCGCCGCGCCATGGGGGCCAGGGTGGGGCCGCAGAACCCGGTGGCGTGGGCGAGCACGAGCGGCGGGCCGTCCCCGCCCAGGTCGTAGTAGGCCACGCCCACCCCGTCGGCGGCGCGCGCCCGGCCGGTGGGGGCCAGGGGACGGAGGCGGTCGTGCCCGCCGGACGCGCCGGGTTGGTCAGGCATCGCCGGGGCACGCTACCGGGTGGCCGGGGCGGGCCCCGGGCCGTGTCGTCCCCACAGGGACGGGGCGCCGACTAGAAACGTGGGGTGACCCACTTCATCTCGTCGGCGGGCTACATCGCCATCTTCGTCCTCACCGTGGCCGAGGCGGCGTGCATCCCCATCCCCTCCGAGCTCACCCTGGGCTTCGCCGGCGCGGTGGCGAGCGGCCAGGTGACGGGCGGCCACTCGCTCAACCTCGCGGCCGTCATCGTGATCGGCGTGCTGGGCGAGATGGTGGGCTCGTCGGCCGCCTACGTGGTGGGGCGCACGGGGGGACGGGCGCTCGTCGACCGCTTCGGCAAGTACGTCCTGCTCAGTCACAAGGACCTCGACCGCGCCGAGGCATGGTTCAAGCGCCGGGGCGACTCGGCCGTGCTGGTCGGGCGCGTGGTGCCCGTGGTGCGCACCTTCATCTCGTTCCCCGCCGGCGTGGCGGAGATGCCGGTGGTGTCCTTCGGGCTCTTCACCTTCGTGGGCGTCACGGTGTGGGTGGGGGTCCTGGCCGGCGTCGGGTACGCCCTAGGGTCGAGCTACCACTCCATGGTCAAGGGCTTCGGCGACGCCTCCTACGTGGCGGGCGGCCTGGCCGTGCTGGCGGTGGCGGCCGCCGTCTACCACCGCTGGCGCGCCGTGCGGGCCGAGCGCACCGACGGCACCTCGGGCGGACCCCTCGAGACCGGGGTGGCCGGCGGCGACCGGTGACCGTCACGGGCGGTTCACCTCCCGTTGGCCCCCTGTTCACCTGGGCGTCGCGGAAATTTCATCCGGGGCGAGGGCCGGGCGAGAGCCCTGGTGGCAGGCCCGGGCCCGGCGCAGGGCCGCCGGACACCAGGTGCGGAGCCCGCAGCGCCCCTTGCGCCCGGCGACGGAAGGTTGGATATCGTCTGCGCCGTGGCGTCGTGGCGGTACGGGGTGACGTTGTTGCCAGTCGCGTTGCGACCGGATGACGACGGGGCGGAGGAGAAGGTGGATGCGGTGCTGCGGGCCCGCTCCGAGGGCGGATGGGAGCTCGTCTCCGCCGTGACGGCGCGCGACGGGTCGGACCTCCTGGTCTTCCGCCAGCCGGCGGACTGAGCGTCTCGGTCGCTGCCCGGTCGTCGCTGCGGCGACGGCGGCGTGGAGGGCGGGTCAGGCCGACGGCTCGAGCAGCCCGGCGCGCAGCGTGTCCACGGCGTCGGCGATGCCGAGAGTGGCGGCGAGGTCGTCGAAGCTCCCGTGCTCCTCGCCGATGGCGTCGAGGAAGGCGGCCATGGTCTCGGGTGCCGCCGAGATCACCGCCGGGGCGTAGCGCTCGACCTCGTCCACCACGTCGGCGTACTCGGCCTTGATGCGCTCGAGCAGTGCCCCCATCGCCTCGGCACTCAGCGCGTAGTCGTCGATGATGACGCTGCGCTCGACGCCCAGGAACCCGAGCACCAGGGCGGCCAGGATGCCGGTGCGGTCCTTGCCGGCGCTGCAGTGGAAGACGGCGGGCAGCGCGCCCGGCTCGGCCAGCACCTGCACGGCCCGCGCCAGCGAGCTCGAACCCTCGCTGAAGAGCTGGCGGTAGCGGGCCGTCACGAAGGCGGGCTCGCCGTAGCGGCTGAGCTCCTCGGTCGGGGGGAGCACGTCGGTGAGCGGCAGGTGGTGGTAGTCGACGGCCAGGATCTCGGCGGGCACGCGGCCGCGCTCCTCGAGCTCGCCCACGGTGCGCAGGTCGATGACCGTGGCCAGGCCCAGGGCGGTGAGCTGGTCGCAGTCGTCGGTGTCCAGCCGGCTGAGGCCGTCGGCGCGGAACAGCGTCCGCCACTTGAGCCGGCGGCCATCGGCGGTGGGGTAGCCCCCCAGATCGCGGAAGTTGACGCACCCCGACAGCGTGAGGCGGCGAGGGGGGCTCTGCGTGGCGTCGGTCACGGCGTCGAGGCTACCGGGGCGCAGCACGGCGGGGGCGGGCGCGCCCGCGCCAGACCACCAACCCGGCGACGAACGTGCCGAGCACGGGCAGGGCGACGACGACGGGCGACTCCGGCGCGCCCGGCGGGGGGCCCTGCGGTGCGGGGACGACGGCCACGCCCTGGGCGAAATCGATGTCCGACGCCAACGTCTGGGGCGTGCCGCCGGCGGGCACCTCGATCACCTCGTTCTCGTCGGCTTCGCTGGCGAACACGTCGCCACCGGCGTCGGCGGCCACGCCGAAGACGGGATCGCCGTCGGTGTCGAGGACCGTGCTGGCGCTGCCCCCGCCCGCGGGGACCTCGAGCACGGCCTCGGTGCTCCCCACGTAGACGTTGGATGTGCCGTCGAGGGCCACCGACAGCGCTTCGCCCAGGTTCGTGTCTCCCGTGTCGACCTGGCTGGGGGTGCCGCCCGCGAGCGGGACTTCCCACAGCCCCTGGTTTGCCACGAAGTAGATCGTGCCGTCGGGTGCGATGGCGGCGTCCGCCGGCGACAGGCCGGGGGTGCTGATGGTCTGCGCCGTGCCCCCTGACGGCACGACGACGAGCTGATCGTCTTCGCCGTCGGCGACGACGAGGTCGCCGGCACCGTCCACCCCGATGCCCCCGGCGTAGAAGAGGTCGGGGACGATGACGGTGCTCGACCCGCCACCGGCGGGGATCTCCACGACGTCGCCGGGGGAGTCGTACTCCAGGACGAACAGGTCGCCGGCGGCGTCGAGGCCGACATCGCGGGGGTTGTCGAAGCCGCTGTCCACCGGTGTCTCGGAGCCGCCCCCCGCCGGGAGCTTGACGATCTGGCCGTCGACGGGACCGGTGGCGAACACGTCCACCGACGGGTACCCCGCCGTCGCCGCCGCCGGCGCCTGGTCGACGACGACCCACAGCAGGGGTGCAGCCGCCACGACTCCCAGGGCGCCCAGTACGCGACCGACGCGTGTGACCCAACGGGCCCGCTTGTCCGTCGTCCCCGCGCGCCACCGATCGGACGAGTGCACGTGCCGTTCCACCGTCGCCCCTCCTTCTCCGATCCGGCCGCCCGCGTGCGAACGCGCCGGACGGTACCGGTGGTTCGAGCGCAGGGTCAACGGGTACGAGCGACCGACACACGACGTTTACCGCACGTTCACCGGCGCATCACCGCGCATGCAGCGGACGCCCAGACGGTC
>DATJBC010000071.1:0-5569 GCA_035515515.1 Acidimicrobiales bacterium | reverse complement strand
GGACGCTCACGACCGAGTTGGTGGTGCCGAGGTCGATTCCGACGGCCTTGGGCATGTGGTTGCCTCCGTGTCTGCTGCGACCCGGTGGCGATCACCGTGTGGGCCAGGCGCTCGTCCCCTGGCGGCAGACCTCCGGGCCGGGAGGCGGGTGGGCGGTCGGCCGGTCGGGCCGGACGATATCGTGTCTCAGTGCAAGATGTTCAAAGACCTTGATGGTCTATGACTCAAGATTGCTATAATGGGGCAAGTCAAACAAAGGCCAGAAGCCAAGAGGACACCGCCCGGTGAGAGCCACCGGGTGCCAGCAGACACGGAGGCACCCCCATGCCCAAGGCCGTCGGAATCGACCTCGGCACCACCAACTCGGTCGTGAGCGTCCTGGAGGCCGGCGAGCCGGTCGTCATCCCCAACGCCGAGGGGAGCCGCACCACCCCGTCGGTGGTGGGGTTCTCCAAGTCCGGCGAGGTCCTCGTGGGGGAGGTGGCCAAGCGTCAGGCCATCACCAACCCCGACCGCACCGTCCGGTCGGTGAAGCGCCACATGGGCACCTCCTGGTCGATCGACATCGACGCCAAGGCGTACACCGCCCAGGAGATCTCGGCCCGCATCCTCCAGAAGCTGAAGCGGGACGCCGAGTCCTACCTGGGCGACACGGTCAGCCAGGCGGTCATCACCGTCCCCGCCTACTTCGACGACGCCCAGCGCACCGCCACCAAGGAGGCCGGCCAGATCGCCGGCCTCGAGGTGCTGCGCATCATCAACGAGCCCACCGCGGCGGCGCTCGCCTACGGGCTCGACAAGGAGAACAAGGAGCACACCGTCCTCGTCTTCGACCTCGGTGGCGGCACCTTCGACGTGTCGATCCTCGAGATCGGCGAGGGCGTGTTCGAGGTGAAGTCCACCTCGGGCAACACCCACCTGGGCGGGGACGACTGGGACCAGCGCATCATCGACTGGCTGGTGACGGAGTTCAAGAACACCGAGGGCGTGGACCTCTCCGCCGACAAGATGGCCGTGCAGCGGCTCAAGGAGGCCGCCGAGAAGGCCAAGATCGAGCTGTCGTCGGTGCAGGAGACCCAGATCAACCTGCCCTTCATCACGGCCACGGCCGAGGGCCCCAAGCACCTCGACCTGAAGCTCACGCGTGCCAAGTTCAACGAGCTCACCGCCGACCTCGTGGACGCCTGTAAGGGCCCCTTCGAGCAGGCCATCAGCGACGCCGGCATCTCCAAGTCCGACATCCACCACGTGATCCTCGTGGGCGGCTCGACGCGCATGCCCGCCATCCAGGACCTGGTGCAGTCGCTCACCGGCAAGGAGCCCCACAAGGGGGTCAACCCCGACGAGGTCGTGGCCGTGGGCGCCGCCGTCCAGGCCGGCGTGCTGAAGGGCGAGGTCAAGGACGTCCTGCTGCTCGACGTCACCCCGCTGTCGCTCGGCATCGAGACCAAGGGCGCCGTGATGCACCGCCTGATCGAGCGCAACACGACCATCCCCACCAAGCGGTCCGAGGTGTTCACGACGGCCGAGGACAACCAGCCGTCGGTGGAGATCCACGTGCTCCAGGGTGAGCGGGAGATGGCGATGTACAACAAGACGCTGGGCAAGTTCCAGCTCGTCGACCTCCCGCCCGCGCCCCGCGGCGTGCCCCAGATCGAGGTCACGTTCGACATCGACGCCAACGGGATCGTGCACGTGGCGGCGCGTGACACCGCCACGGGCAAGGAGCAGTCGATGACGATCACCGGCCAGTCGTCGCTCGGACGCGACGAGATCGAGCGCATGGTGCGCGACGCCGAGGCCCACGCCGAGGACGACCGTCGCCGGCGCGAGGAGGCCGAGATCCGCAACAACGCCGACACGCTCGTGTACCAGACGGACAAGCTGCTGCGCGAGCAGGGCGAGAAGTTCGAGGGCGACGAGAAGGACAAGGTGGAGGCGGCCCTCAAGGCCCTGAAGGACGCGCTGGGCGGATCGGACGTGGAGAAGATCAAGGACGCCACCGAGGCCTTGGTCAACGCCAGCCACGGCTTCACCCAGCGCCTCTACGAGCAGGCCTCGCAGTCGGCCGGCGCCCCCGGCGCGGGTGGCGGCGACGGCGCCGGCCCCGCTCCCTCTGACGACGAGGTCGTCGACGCCGAGATCGTCGACGAGCAAGGCGCATGACGCCGTCCCCCGGTGGGCCGCACGGTGCCCCGGGCCGGCCCCCGTCGGCCGGTCCGGGCGCGCCCGGCCGCCAGGGCGTCGGGCACGTGCCCCCCGACGACGAGGTCGCCGAGGGCGAGGTCGTGGACGAGGTGTCCGACGCCGAGACGTTCGTCGGCCAGGAGATCGGGGGCATGCTCGACACGCTCCAGCGCGAGCGCGACGAGTACCTCGACATGGTGCGGCGCGTCCAGGCCGATTTCGAGAACTACAAGAAGCGGATCCTGCGCCAGCAGACCGACCACCTGGAGCGCGCCGGCGAGGACCTCGTCGTCAAGGTCCTGCCGGTGCTGGACGCCTTCGACCTGGCGCGTGCCCATCTGGGCGGCGGCGAGCTGACCGACGAGGGCAAGGCGCTGTTGGCGGGCTCGACGCTGTTGGCCGACACCCTGGCGCGCGAGGGCCTCGAGCGCATCGACGACCTGGGTGCGCCCTTCGACCCCACCACCCACGAGGCCGTGGAGCACGTGCCCGCCGACGATGGACCGCCCCCGGCCGCCGGCGCGCCGGCGGAGGGCTCCTCGCCGGGGCCGGTGGTCGACGGCGTGCTGCGGGCCGGGTACCGCTGGAAGGGACGGGTGATCCGTCCGGCCATGGTGCGGGTGCGGGGGTGACCCCTCGTCGTGCAGGGGCGCGGGAGGAGGTGATGGTCCGTGGTCGCCCAGCGTGAATGGCTCGAGAAGGACTACTACCAGGTCCTGGGCGTCGCCTCGACGGCCACGGACAAGGAGATCACGCGCGCCTACCGCAAGCTCGCCAAGCAGTTCCACCCCGACGCCAACCCCGGCGCCGAGGACCGCTTCAAGGAGATCACCGCCGCCTACGACGTCCTCGGTGACGCCGCCAAGCGCAAGGAGTACGACGAGGTCCGGCGGCTGGGCGCCTCGGGCCTGGGCGGCTTCGGCGACTTCGGCGGGCCCGGGGGCGCCACCTTCCGCGTGGAGGACCTCGGTGACCTGGGCGACCTGCTGGGCGGCTTGGGCGCCACCTTCGGCGCCGGACGCCGCGGGCGCAACGCCCCCCGGCGCGGCGCCGACATCGAGGCGGAGCTGCACTTGTCGTTCGAGGACGCCGTGCGGGGGGTGACCACCACCGTGCACGTGGCCGGTGAGGCCCGCTGCGAGACCTGCGGCGGCTCCGGCGCCGCGCCGGGGTCCTCCCCCGTGACGTGCCCGACCTGCCACGGCCGGGGGGCGCTCGACGACAACCAGGGCCTGTTCTCGCTGAGCCGCGTGTGCCCGCAGTGTTCGGGGCGCGGCACGATCGTCGACAAGCCGTGCAAGACCTGCCGCGGGTCGGGCGTGACGCGCCGCACCCGCGAGGTGAAGGTGCGCATCCCCCCGGGCGTGGAGGACCTCCAGCGCATCCGCGTCAAGGGACGGGGGGCGCCGGGGCGTGCCAACGGGCCCGCCGGCGACCTCTACGTGGTGGTGCGGGTGGGGAGCCACCCCTTCTTCGGGCGGCGGGGGCCGCACCTCACCTTGACGGTGCCCGTGACGTTCCCCGAGGCCGCCCTGGGGTCGACGGTGACCGTGCCCACCCTGGACGGACCGGTGACGCTGCGCATCCCCGCGGGGACGTCGTCGGGCAAGACCTTCCGGGTGAAGGGCCGGGGCGTGCCCGGCCGCGGCCGCACCGCCACCGGCGACCTGCTCGTCACGGCCGAGGTGGCCGTGCCCGCCACCCTCACCGACGAGGAGCGCGCCGCGGTGGAGGCCTTCGCCCGCGCCTCGCACGACCAACCCCGCCGGCACCTGGAGGTGAACGCCGATGGCCACGCCACGACCTGACCCCGTCACCCGCGCCACGGTCGTCGTGGGGGACGGCTCCCAGCGCGCCGCGTACGTGATCTCGGTGGCCGCCGAGCTGGCGGGGGTGCACCCCCAGACGCTGCGGGTCTACGAGCGCAAGGGCCTGGTGGACCCGTCGCGCACCGGGGGCGGCAACCGCCGCTACTCCGAACGCGACATCGAACGCCTCCGCCACATCGGCGCGCTGACCGCCGACGGCCTGAACCTCGAAGGCGTGCGGCGCGTGCTCGAGCTCGAGGCCCAGGTGGAGCGACTCGAGGCCGAGCTGGAGCGGGTGCGGACCGAGGCCCGCGACGTGGTCGAGCGCACGCACCGCCACTACCGGCGCGAGCTCGTGCCCCTGCGCCAGGCCCTCGTGGTGCGGCGCGGGGCCGCCGCCGCCGACAGGACGAACGACCGGTCGCAGGGCAGGAGGTAACGCCATGGCGCTCGACCCCAACCGCTGGACCCTCAAGACCCAGGAGGCCTTCCAGCAGGCCACCGAGCTGGCGCGCGCCCAGAGCCACGCCGAGGTCGTGCCCGACCACGTCCTGGCCGCCCTGCTGGGCCAGCCCGACGGCCTGGCCATCCCGCTCTTGGCCAGGGCGGGCGTGGAGCCCGCCGTGCTCGCCAACCAGGTGCGCGAGCGGCTGGCGTCGCTGGCCAAGAGCTACGGCGGGGCGGACGTGGCGCTGGGGCGCGCGGCGCGCGAGCTGTTCGAGCGGGCCGACGGCCTGCGGTCGGACATGGGCGACGAGTACCTGTCGGTGGAGCACCTCCTGTTGGCGCTGGGCGACGCCGTGGGCGTGGGCCGCGACCGGCTGCTCGAGGCGCTGCGCCAGGTGCGCGGCAGCCACCGGGTGACCTCGCAGAACCCCGAGGAGCAGTACCAGGCGCTCGAGCGCTACGGGCGCGACCTCACGGCCCTGGCCCGCCAGGGCAAGCTCGACCCCGTCATCGGGCGCGACGAGGAGATCCGGCGCGTCATCCAGGTGCTGTCGCGCCGCACCAAGAACAACCCCGTGCTCATCGGCGAGCCCGGCGTGGGCAAGACCGCCATCGTCGAGGGCCTGGCCAACCGCATCGTGGAAGGCGACGTCCCCGAGGGCCTGCGCGACAAGCGCGTGGTGGCGCTCGACCTGTCGGCCATGGTGGCCGGCGCCAAGTACCGCGGCGAGTTCGAGGAGCGTCTCAAGGCGGTGCTGAAGGAGATCACCGACGCCGAGGGCGAGATCGTCACCTTCATCGACGAGCTGCACACCATCGTGGGCGCCGGCGCGGCGGAGGGCGCCCTGGACGCCGGCAACATGATCAAGCCCATGCTCGCCCGGGGCGAGCTGCGCCTCATCGGGGCCACCACGCTCGACGAGTACCGGACCTCGATCGAGAAGGATGCCGCGCTGGAGCGCCGCTTCCAGCCCGTGTTCGTGGGCGAGCCCTCGGTGGAGGACACCATCGCCATATTGCGCGGGCTCTCCGACCGCTACGAGGTGCACCACGGCGTGCGCATCCAGGACTCGGCGCTGGTGTCGGCCGCCATTCTGTCCGACCGCTACGTGACGGGGCGCTTCCTG
>DATJBC010000070.1:0-14534 GCA_035515515.1 Acidimicrobiales bacterium | reverse complement strand
CGGAGGGCGCGTCACCCTGGGGCGTGAGCGGGGGCACATGGGGGCATCGGCCGCCGCCCGATGGGCCTTGAACCACGCCCGGGGCGCCGGCGCCCGCCCCGGCCACGCAGGGCGTCAGGAGCGGGCCAGCTCCTCCACGGCGGCCCCCACGCGCCCGGCGAAGGCCAGGTCGAGCGGGAAGGCGGCCTCCCCCTGGCCCCCGGCGCCCACGGCCTCCTCGAAGAGGGACACGAAGCGCTGGATGATGGGCTCACCGTGGTCGCCGAAGTCGACGACGTCGCGCGCGCCGTCGGCCACCCAGGCGAGGCGCTCGGGCGGCCGCCCGTATCCACAGCGGATCTCGCCGACGGTGGCGGCGGGGACGGCGTACTCCTTGATGGCGAGGAGGTGGCTGCCGAGGTTCCACAACGGGGCGAGGCCCAGGTGGTCGGCCACGGCCACGTCGAAGGTCCCGCCGAAGCGCAGGCCCGCCCCCGGGCCGTGGTGCTCCCTCCAGCGGGCCACGCCGTCGAGGAGGCAGTACTCGTAGTCGACGCCGACGACGCGCCCCGACTGCTGGGCCAGCGTGGCCAGGGCCGCCGTCTCCCCGGGCGTGCACATCCAGGGCTTCTCCACCACCACGTGGAGCCCGCTCGTCAGCGCCGCGCCCACCAGGGGGGCGATGTGCGGCCCCGGCGGCACACAGATCCAGGCGACGCCGGCCCCGCTTCCCCGCAGGGCGCTCCCCAGGCGCGCGGCGTAGTCGTCCGCGTCCTCGCCGGGACGGCGACGGGCCTCGGGGACGCCACGCACGACGCGCCCCTCCCCGCTGAGCACGCCCGCCATGCGCGTGGCCCACCGGCCGCGGCCCACCACGGCGTAGGCCAAGACGTCAGGCACGCCGGTCACGCCGCGCCGTCACCGGTAGGAGGCGATGCGCTCGCAGACCAGCCGAGCCGCCTTGACGGCGCTCACCACCTTGCCCGAGAAGATGTGGATCTCGCCCTCGCCGGAGTCACGCACGTGCAGGATCCGCCGGTCCCCCGTGGGGTCGTCCTCCACCACCCGCAGCGTGAGCCGCGAGCCGATGTAGCGGGCCTCGGCGACGGCGGGCACGCTCAGCATGCCCTCGGCGCGCATCGCCTCGAAATGGGTGTGCTCCCACGGGACGAACTCGGCCCCGTTCAGCACGTCACGGAACTGCTCGGGGACCGGCTCCTCGGGGTCGGTCGTCGTGAAGTGGTTGGTGTGCTTGGCCGACCCGAACAGAGAGCGATCCGACCACCCGTAGGGGTCGAATGCCGTGAAGGGGCCGTCCACCACGACCAAGGCGACGTGGCGCAGCGCGGGGGGCAGCTCGATGAGGATCTTCTCGGCCACCTGGTACTTGGCGATGTCGAACTGCGACCGGCTCGGCCCCAGGCCGTACGTCGCGTACACGACCAGGTCGAACTGGCTCCGCATCTCCTCGGTGAACACGGCCCGGCTCAGGTCGACGCCCGACCGGGCCAGGCGCTCCTGGAGCACCGACCGCAAGGTGTCGGGGTCGTAGGTCTGCTCCTCGACCTCGTAGCAACGGTCGATGAACTCGAAGTTCATCCACTCCGGGCGGCAGGGTCGAAGCGGCAGCCCGTGCCGGGCCATGACGGCCTCGTACTCGTCGGGCTCCGTGCGCGACCCCTGGCGCGGGATGGCGTACAGGTGCCGGGCGCCGGTGACGATGGCGGGACGGAACTCCTCGATGAACTCGGCCCGCGCCTCCTGCACCTCGGCGATGGTCTCGGGACTGCGCGGATAGTGGTAGCCGGCGTGGATGCGGTACTGGTTGATCGAGGACGCCGCATTGAGGACGCCGAGCGGGTCGAACAGATGTGTGTCGTGCCCCTGCGCAGCGAGGCGGATGGCGGTGGTCGTCCCGTAGATGCCGGCTCCGACGACTGCGACTCGGAGGCCTCCGCCCCGTGACGTCAACCCTGCCCCGCCGGGGCCGCGCCCGACCCGCGACGGCGCCGCTCACGTAGCCACGTGCCGACGACCACCGTGGCGTAGTGGTAGCCGTAGAGCCAGGGCGGCCCCTTCTTGCTCTTGCCCGATGCCCGGCGGCGGATCACGGTCGGGACCTCGGCCACCCGCCACCCGCCCGCCAGCACGCCGATCATCAACTCGGCCGACTGGTACTGCGGCTGTTCCAGGATCACCTTCCCGGTGATCTCGGCCCGCATGGCCCGCAGCGCGTTGGAGGTGTCGGTGATTCTCTGGCCCACCAACATGCTCATCAGCCGGGCGAAGACGACTGTGCCGATCCGGCGGATCAGCGTGGGGGCCTCGGCACTGCCCAGCTTGCGCGAGCCCGTGACGAAGTCCGCGGTGTCGTCGAGCAGCGGCCCCAGGACGGCGGGGAGGTCCGAGGGCGGATACTGGCCGTCGGCGTCGAGGGTGGCGATGTAGGTCACGCCCACGTCCCGAGCCAGGGCGTAGCCCAGGCGGAGGGCCACCCCTTGGCCGCGGTTGCGCCGGAGCTGCGCCACGAGGGCGTTGGGGTGCTTGCGGGCGGCCTCGAAGGTCCCGTCGGCAGACCCGTCGTCGACCACGATCGTGACGGTGCGCAGGCCCGAGACGACCGGCGGGATCGCCTTGAGGACGTCGCCGACGTTGGCCTCCTCGTTGTAGGCGGCGATGACGATGCCCAGCTCGGCGGGCTCCGGCGACGGGTACTCGGCGTGGAAGCGGCTACGCGCCTCCTCCTCGTCGGCCGACAGCTTGGCGGTGTCCCCCATGCCTACCCCGCCTCCCTCGGTCTCTGAGCACGGCGCGGCCTCAGCGGGCCCATCCGCCTGCCCCCCCGGCGCGTCGTCGGCCCATGTTCGCATCGTGCGCCCCGCTGCCCCCCGTGCGCCGACGTTCCCCCAGGTCCGCCGGGTAGTCGGCGAAGGCCCCCACGACCTCCGACATGACCGTCAGCGTACAGTGACAGCCAAAGGCCGTTCCAAACCCTCGACGGCCGGCCCGGGCGGGACCGGTCCCGTGGGGTCCTCCCGCACCGGCGGACCTACGCTCGCCCGGTGGGCCTGGACCCCGACATGGCCGGTGCCCTGGCGGCCGAGCACGATGCCTTCGGAGCCCTGCTGTCGGGTCTGGGCGACGACGACTGGCGGGCCCCCACCCGGTGCGCCGGGTGGGACGTCGCCGACGTGGTGGTGCACGTGTCGCAGTCCGACGAGCTGGCCGTCGCCAGCCTGACGGGCCGTCTCGACGCCGTGGTGGGCGCCTTCCGGGCCTCGGGCAGCGTCGACGACGCCGCCGACGCCATGGTGCGCGAGGCGCAGGGCCTCCCGCCGGCGCAGATCCGCGAGCGATGGCTGGCGCGTTCCACCGAGCTGCGCCGCATGATCGTCGCCGACGACGACCGCCGTCGCGTGCCGTGGGTGGTGGGCGACCTGTCGGTGCGCACCCTGGCGGCCACGCGCGTGGCCGAGGCCTGGATCCACGGTGGCGACATCGCCGACGCCCTGGACATCGACGTGGCGCCGACCGAGCGCCTGCGCCACGTCGCCCGGCTGGCGTGGCGGACGCTCCCCTATGCCTTCGCCCGCGCCGGGCGGGCGCTGAGCGGGCCCGTCCGTTTCGTCCTGCGGGGGCCCACCGGCACGACGTGGGAGTTCACCCCCGACGACCCTCCGGCCTCCACCATCCGGGGGGACGGGCACGAGCTGTGCCTGGTGGCGGCCCGGCGGGTGGCGCCCGGGGAGACGAGCCTGCGGGGAGAGGGGCCGGACGCCGAGGCCGTGCTCTCGCTGGTGCGCACCTACGCCTGAGGGCCACCCCCCGGCGGCCGCGCGCCAAGGGGGAGGTGGCCGGACCGGAAAGCGAATTCGCTGTGGCGGTTGCGCGAACGGCAAGTGAACGCCGTGGGCAACGCCCTGGTCGGCGCGCTGCGCCCGTTTGGTCACCGTCGCGCCGCCGTTGAAGAGCACAAAGGACCTCGGTACGGTGCGTTCGAAGGGAACGACGCGCACTCCGTGACTGCTGGAGGCGCCCGTGCACGCTGCGGGAGGGCAGGGGACACATGGCCCTCAATGAGGCCGGGCCGAGCGCACAGTGGCGTCCGGACCCACTGGGCCGCTTCGAGTTGCGCCGCTACTTCCTGGGACAGCCCACGTCGCTCGTGAAGACCGGTGACGACGTCGGGTACGACCCGTTCGAGGGCACCATCCCCACCGCGCCGTCCTTCGACGGAGCGCTCCCCACCGCACCCTTCCCCGACGGGGCCCTCGTCGATGGCCCGCTCCCGAGTCCCGCATCGACCTTCCCGCCCGCACCGTGGACGGGAGGCGTCGACGATCCCGGACCACGGCTCCCGGTCGTCGTCGGCCAGGCGTCGCGCCACGGGCCCGAGCACTGGCCCCCGACGCCGGTGCAGCGGGGGCAGCCCCGCCCCCGCAACGCCTGGACGCCACGGCGGACGCTCGCCGTCGCCGGCGCCGCCGCCGTGGTCGTCGTCGTCATCGCGCTGACCGCCGGGGGCGCCCACAGCACGGCTCCGCAGGCGGCCGGGGCCCGGGGCCCGCACCCCGTGACCGGGGAAGCGGGCGTCAGCTTGACGCCGGCGGACGGGCCGGCGGCGACGTCGGCTTCGGAAGCGGCGGCCGGTTCGTCCCCCACGGCACCGAGCGGCTCCACCACGCCGGGGGGTTCTGGCGATGAGGGACCGGTCTCCGACGCGTCGGCCTCGCCCGCGCGGGGCGGGTCGTCGCCGGGAGCGTCTCCCGCCACGGCGGGCCGCGGGTCGGGGCCACCGACCACCGCACCCAGCTCGGCGCCGACTCCCACGACCACCGTCTCGACGGCGACGAACGGGACCGCGCCGCAGAGGCCGACTCCCACCGCCACCACGGCCGCGGCGACCACGGCGCCGGCACCTGCCACGAGCACGCCCACCACCACCGCCGCACCCACGACCACCGCCGCGCCCACCACCACCGCCGCGCCCACGACCACCGCCGCGCCCCCCACCACCGCCGCGCCCACGACCACGCCCACCACGGCACCGCCGACGACCGTCGCGACGGCGCCGTCGTCCACCGTCGCCTCGTCCGATCAGAGCGTCGTCGCCGTGGCGGCGCTGTCCGCCGCGTCCGGGGACGACCCCGGGCCGGTGGGCACGACCGAGGCGGGACTCGTGGCGGTGGCGGCGGTCGTGGCAGTGAGCGGGTTGCTGCGCCTGGTGCCCACGGCGCTGTTCGTGGCACCCGCCTTGCTGGGGCGGGCGCGTCGGCGCGGCCGGCGCCCGGCGCACGAGATCACCCGCGACCGGGCTTGCTACCGGCGTGCGGGCCGGGCCCGGCACGCCCGCCGCACCCGGGACGTGCCGCGGGGTTACGTGGCGGCCGGGCGCCCCGGGGCGGACATGGCGTCACGCCAGGGTGTGAGGTCGAGCGCCGGGTAGCGACTGGCCACGCCGGCGAGGGTCTGCTCCGTCCAGAAGGGGTGCCCGGGTGCGGGGAACCCCAGCACGGCGAGCTGTCGGGGGGTCGCCTGCTGGACGAAGGCGTGCCACTCCATCGAGAAGCCCTTGAACGGCCACGACTGGTAGCCGCCCCACTCCACCGCCGCCGGGCGGTACGAGGCGTGGAGCATGAACCGGGCCTGAGCGGGGTCGGTGAAGTCCACCGACCGGTGGTAGACGTCGGGCCGGTAGACGACGACCGAGCCCGCCGGCGCCGATGCCTCCCCGGGTTCCTCGTAGAGGTGCCCGTGATCGGCGTAGTTGAGCGTGTGCTCGCCCACGGAGACATGCGCCGTCCGCCGGCGGGACACGAAGCGCGTGGCGCCGTTGTGGGGACCGACGTCGCTCAGGTAGATGAACGTCTCCACCTGGTGGTAGCCGGCCTCCGGACGGGGGACGGTGAGCGTGTGGTTCGGGTAGTCGGTGTGGAGCAGCTGGTTGTACTCCGAGGGCTGACCGGCGTACTTGGCGGTGGCGATGGCCAGGTACATGCGGACGTCGTCGTCCCCGAGCAGCTCCTGGGCGAGGCCGATCATGAAGTCGCTCACGACGAGCCGGTTGAGGGTCCTGCTGCGAAAGGGGAACTCGGGCCACGACGCGTCCCAGGTCCGCCAGCGCTCGGCCCCCGGCCCACCCGAGGCCATCTCCGACGCGCTCGGGAACAGCTTGGCGAGCGCCCTCTGGGCCGACGCCAGCTCGGCGTCCTCGACGGCCCCCTCGAGCACGCACCACCCGTCCTCCTCCCACGAGCGCCGCTTGTCGGCGGGCACCACCGTGCGCACGGCGCGAGGGTAACCGGCCCGCTCACCCGGCTCGTGGCGGCCGCCGTGCCGGCCTGGAGTGCGGTCCCGTGGCCTGGGCGCCTGGTCGGCCGTCCGCCGACGGGGGAAGATGGGAGCGACGCCACGGAGGTGGAGACCGAGATGTCCGAGCACAACGCCGGGACCGCCGTCGCCGATCGTGAGGTCCGGCCCGCGCCCGACGCGCCGCCCGCCTCGAGACTGAGGCGATGGATCCGGTCACCGGCGGCGCTGCTCACGCTGGCGGGTGTGGTGCTGGCCGCCGGCTTGTTCGTCGGCGGCCTCGCCCTCGGGAGGGCCACCACGCACTCGGCGACACCGCCGGGGACCACGGAGACGACGACCTCGGTGGGAGGGGGCTGTGTCGCGGGGGGCGCCCGCCGGTGCCTGGCGTTCACCAGCGCGCCGACCGACACCGTCAGGGTGAACAGCCCCTTCAGTTTCCGGATCACGACATCCAGTTCGACCGGCACCCGCATCCGGAAGGTGGGAAAGCTCCCCAAGGGGGTGCACTTCACCAACAACCACGACGGCAGCGCCACCCTGGCGGGGACCGTGGTCCAGGCCCGACGGCACTCGGTCACCGGCACGTACCACCTCACCGTCACCGCCGCCATAGGCAGCGGGAAGACCCGGCAGGTCGCCCGTCAGGCCTTCTCGTTGGTCGTGACGAGCTGAGATCCGCCGACGGCCGGCGGCGGCATCATCGGAACAGGCCGCGGAGCGCCTTTCCCAGCAGACCGTTGGTCTTGGCGTAGACCTTGCGGCGCACGACGCGCCGCCCGTAGCTCGCCGGACCCTTGGACGCCGCCTCGACGTTGCCGAGATCCCTGGCCGCCCGGTACAGCTGGCTCCGCAGGCTCTTGCGTCGGGGCATTCGTGGCTCCTCTCGGTGGTGGGAGTCTCAGAGGCTGATCACGACGCCGGTAGAGGTGACCGCGCCGGAGCTCCATGTCTCGTGGCCGGCACGCACGAAGTGTACGCCCGCCGCCGGGGAGCCCCTGGTGGAGGAGCCGCGACCCAGTACCATGCGCCTCCTGCCCACCATCGCCCTTCAGGTGGGGCGATCCGACGCACCATCGATATGGGGGCCCGACGTTGGCAACCGCAGGCGGAGTCGCGTGGCTACATTCGAACTGACGAGACGCCGGCTGCTCGCCACCGGCCTGGCGGCAACGACCATGGCACTGTCGAACTGCAGCACCCAGGCCCGCCCCGACGCCGCCGCCAAGCGCCGCGTCGCCATCGTCGGCGGCGGGCTGGCCGGGCTCTCGGCGGCCGTCGCCCTCCGCGACGCCCACTGGGACGTCGTCGTCCTCGAGGCCCGAGACCGGGTCGGCGGCCGGGTCCACACCGTGCACGCCCCGTTCACCGACGGTCTCCACGTCGAGGCCGGCGGCGAGTCGATCGACGACAACCACGACCACATCCAGGCGTTGGCCCGCCGCTATGGGCTTTCACTCGCCCATCGGCCCGCCGACAAGCTCGACTCCGCCGCCTTCTACCGTGCCGGACAGCGCGCGGTCCTTACTGCCGTCGCCAACACCGACCCCGGCGCCCTGTCGGGATACCTCGCCTTCAGCAACGGCTTGATCACGATGGCCGGCGACCTCGACCCGGCGCACCCCGAGCGCGCCGCCAAGGCACAGGAATGGGACGACAAGAGCCTGGCCGACTTCGCAGCCACGCAGGCGCTCGACCCCAATGCCATGCTGCTCGTCCAGTCGGACTACCGCGGCAACTACAACGCCGAGCTCGACCAGGTGTCCCTGCTCTTCGTGATGCAGCAGTCCGTGGTCGACCAGGACTTGCCGGAGTCCGGCGTGGAGACCATGCGGATCGCGGCGGGCAACAGCGCCCTGCCCGAGGCCATGGCGAAGGACCTGGGGGCGGCCGTCCGGCGGTCGTCGCCGGTGACGAAGGTCGAGCAGGAGCCGTGGGGCGTGCGGGTCCACATCGGCTCGGAGCCGGGTGCGGCCAGCACGGTCGACGCCGCCCGGCTCGTGCTCGCCGTCCCCCCGCCGGTGCTCCGCGCCGTCGCCTTCGACCCCCCGCTCTCGGCCGGGGTCCGGGACATGATCGCCGAGCTCGACCTCGGGCACGCCCTCAAGGTCTCGACCCAGTTCACGAAGCGATTCTGGCTGGCTGAAGGGCTGTCCGGCTTCACCATCACCGATCTGCCCTTCGGGGTCGCCTGGGACGCCACCGACTCGGTTCCCGGCAGCCCCCTCAGCCCCGGCGTCCTGACCCAGTTCGTCACCGGCGACGCCGCCCGGCGCGGGGCCGCCCTCGGCGATCGACCCCGGATCGCGTCCTTCCAGCAACAGCTGGGCGTCGTCTACCCCGAAGGGGCCGCCGACACCTCCGGCATCGCCACCTCCACGGCGTGGGCCAACGAGCCCTACACCCGTGGCGGGTACGCCGTGTACGCCCCGGGGCAGCTGACCCGGTTCTGGCCCCTGCTCCGCCAGGCGCACGGCCCCGTCTGGTTCGCCGGAGAGCACACCGAGACCCTGGCCGGCTACATGGAGAGCGCCGTCCGGTCGGGCCAGCGGGTGGCGGCCGCCATCGGCCCGGCACCCCGGGGCTCCTGAGGCGCGGCCCGGCCCCGATCTTCGGTCATCGACGGGCAGGCTCGGCGCGAAAGGCCTCGCCGTCGAGCACGGGGACGTGGTCGTCGACGTCGCGCCCCAGCGCCAGCTCGACGTCGTCGGGGAAGCCCACGCTCGCCAGCTCCAGCGCCGTGGCGCATCCCCGGATGGCCGCGGCGACCTCGGACGTGCGGTCGAGCGTGCCCGCCGCCACGGCGGCCTCGGCCGACAACGACAGGCCGGCGGCACGGAGACGGCGCAAGACGGCGCCCGCCCCGAGCCCGTCCTCGAGGGCCGGGCGCAACGACCCGTCGGGCCACCGCTCGCCCGCGGCCACCACGGCGACGGGCCGCCCCGCCACGCCGTAGCCGTGCTCGAGGAGCCAGGCGGCCACGGCCGAGGCGTTGCGCAGGCAACCCGCCACGACCGTGCCGGCGGCGGCGGCCGCAATGGCCGATCCGTTCGGAGAGGGAAGCACCAGCCGGGGGACGAGTGGCGCCCGGGCCAGCGACGCCGGTGACAGGGACCACGGGCGCTCGGACGTCGCCTCCCGCCGGCGGACGGCGAGCTCGGCCCCGCGGGCGGCGGCGAAGGACTGCGCCCCGCTGTCCCCCATGGCGTAGGGGTACACCGCCGTGCCCCGGCCCGTCACCACGCTCACGGCCGTGGTGAACGACAGGACGTCGACGACGACGAGGCAGCCCTCGGGGTCCGACACGGCCGCCGCCCCGGTCGGGCCCCACTCGAAGCGGACGGGGGCCCCGCGCTGGCCCAGCGCCTCGGGCACCACGTCCTCGACCATCGCACAGCCTCCCAGGCGGACGCGGGGCCGCCGCGGGCGTGGCCGCTCACGCGCCGGACGGGGCGCGGGGCCGCCGCCTCAGCTCTTGTGGACCCGCTCGATGAGCTCGCTATATCGCAGGAGGTGCTCGTCGCCCACGAAGCAGTCCACCACGTGGCGGCGGGCGTTGCCACCCATCTGCGCCACCTCTTCGGGGTGGTCCAGGAGCGTCACCAGCGACTCCCCGAAGGCGAGCAGGTCCGTCGGATCGTCGAGGAGAACACCGGTGCCGGGCGCCACCTGGTCCACGATGCCCCCCACCGCCGAGGCCACCACGGCCTTGGACTTCCACATCGCCTCGGCCACGGTGAGCCCGAAACCCTCGGCCAGGCTCTTCTGCACGACCAGGCTGGCATGGCGTTGGAGGGCGTTGACCATGGCGGCGTTCTCGTCGATGTCGTCCATGGGAAGGGTGATCAAGCGGATCCGGCGGCGTCGAGACGGCGGCAACCCGTCCCAGAGGTCGACGCACTGGCGCAGGACGTCGCCGCCCTCGGGATCGTCCGCCACGTCGGCCACCGCCGGGCCCACCAGGGCCAGCTGCGCGTCGCTCCGACCGGCAACGACATCGGAGAAGCCCGTCATCACCCCGGGCATGTCCTTGAGGCGGTCCCAGCGCGACACCTGCACGACGAGCCGGGCGTCGGCGTCCAAGGGGCCGTCGGCCACCATCGCCGCCCGCCGTGTCACCGCTCCCTCCGAGCCGTCACGGCGGGTGAACCGGGCGTCCGCGCCCCGGGGACCGTCGACGACACCGAGGGTGGCCAGGATGCTCCGACAGGACGCTGCCGGAAGATCCTGGTTCTTGGGGGAGAAGGGGTCGATCGACGGGGGGATGATGGCGACGCGTTCGCCGTCGACCCATCCCGGGACGTACGCCGGGCGCGTGAAGACGAACCCGTCGCATCCCACCAGGTGGGGCCGGAGGAATCCCCAGGCCTCCTCGGTCCACCGGTTCGTCGTGTCGGAGCCGATGTGGCATCGCCACAGCACGGTGACGCCCGCGTCCTTGAGGGGGCCGACCATCCCCGCGGTCTGGGGGTCGTGCAGCAGGACGACGTCGCCGGCTCGCACCTGCGAGGACATGGCGGCGGCGTTGGCTGCCGTGACGGACTCGTACACCAACGCCTCGGCGGCGCCCAGAGGGCCGTCGTCTCCGGGCGCGCCGTGGAGGCGGTTGTGCAGGCGCTTGGTGACCGAGAAGAACGGGGCTTCTGCCGACATCACCAGCCAGCGCGCCGAGAGGCCCAGTCCGCGGGCGTAGCCGACCAGGACGCGCAGCATCTCGGCCACCCCTCCTCCCGCCGCGGTCGAGTTCACGCTCCAGACCGTGCCGCCCTGGAGATAGGCGCGCGTCCGCTGGGCTGCTGTCACGAGGCGGTCGTACCGCTCCTGCCCGATCAACGAGCGCAACCGGCCGGCATCGAGGGGCGGGACGTCGACCTCACGTAGCTGCGACAACTCGAGCACGACGGCCATCCTGGCCGTCGCAGGCGGTTCGGGCAACTCGCGTTTCGACCGCGGTGAGCGTCACACCTCCTGGGCGTACATGTCGTCGATCAGGGCACGGTTCGCCTCGCAGATGACCGCCCGCCTGATCTTGAGCGTCGGCGTGAGCTCACCGGCCGCAACCGTGAGCTCACGGGCGAGGATCCGGTGCTTGCGGATGGCTTCCACCCGGGCGTGCCGGCCGTTCACCGCCTCGACGACTGCGTCGATCTCCTCGCGCAGATCAGGGTCGGTGGTGAGCGCCTCGTAGTCGGTCACCTTGTTGCGCTGGCGGGCCCATTCCTCGAGCGCCTGTGCATCGAGCGCGATGAGCGCCGTCAGGTAGCGTCGCCCCTCACCGATGACGACTGCCTCGGAGACGAGGGGGTGGCTCTTGAGCTCCATCTCCAGCTCCTGAGGGGCGATGTTCTGACCGGCGGCGGTGATGATGAGGTCCTTCTTGCGCCCGGTGAGTCGCAGGTAGCCGTCGTCGTCGAAGACACCGAGGTCTCCCGAGCGCATCCAGCCCTCGGGGTCGAACAGCTCGGCGGTCGCCTCGTCGTCGTTGAAGTAGCCCAGGCACACGTTGCCGCCCTTCACGAGGATCTCCCCGTCGTCTGCCAGCCGGACGCTCACGCCGGGCAGGGGCCGGCCCACCGTCCCGACGCGGTTGTCCTCGGGGGGGTTGCAGGTGGTGGGACCGCACACCTCGGTCTGCCCGTAGAGCTCCACGACGGGGAGCCCGATGGCGTGCAGCCATCCGACGAGGGCGGGGTCGATGGGGGCCGCCGCCGTGATGAGGATGTGGGCCTGGTCGAGGCCGATCCCGCGCCGGATCCTCTGTCCGAGCGTCCGGTCGAGCACCCCGTGGACGAGCCTCTCGCGCTCCGACCGCCGGTCCCCGGCAGGGCCGGCCTCGACGCGCTCGCCCGTCTCCACGTAGCGGTCGGCGACACGATGCACCAACCACGGCTCCTGCCCGATCCGATCGAGCACGGCGCCCTGCAGCTTCTCCCACACGCGGGGCACGGCGAAGAACACCGTGGGCCGACAGGCGAGGAGGTCGTCGGCCACGCTCGTCAGGCTCCGGGCGAACCAGGTCTCCCCGCCGATGGTGATGGGTGCGAGCTCGCTCATGCCTCGCTCGGCCACATGGCTGAGCGGCAGGAACGAGAGGAAGCGCTCCCCCTGGGCCAGGTCGAGCACCGACGCCGCGCTGCGGATGGCCGCCAAGATGTTGGCGTGGCTGAGCATCGCCCCCTTGGGCGGGCCCGTGGTCCCGCTGGTGTAGACGATCGTGGCGACGTGCTCGGGGAGGACGGACAGGGCCCGCTCGACCGCCGCGCCAGGCTGGCGACGGAGACGAGCCGCCCCGATCGCCCGCAGTGAGGTGATGTCGACGACGAACGGATCGTCGAGCCAGGCGCCGTCCTCGAAGAGCACCACCTTGTCGAGCTTGGCGAGGTCGTCGCGGACCTCGAGCACCTTGGCCAGCTGTTCCTCGTCCTCGACGAAGCACACGCGCGCTCCGGAGTGGCCGAGGATGTACCCGATCTGCTCGGCCGAGCTCGTGGGGTAGACCGGGACCGTGATGACCCCCGCCGTCATCGCCCCGATGTCGGCCAGATGCCATTCGACCCGGTTGCCCGACAGGATGGCGGCCCGCTCCCCTTGCCCGATCCCGAGCTCGACCAGGCCGGCCGCCACCTCGTCGACCGCCGCGCCGTAGTCGGCCCAGGTGAGGACCTCCCATCCGAAGTCCCCTTTGCGCCGCAGCGCGGGACGGTTGGGGATCTCGACCACGTTGTCCCGGAAGGCCTCGATGACCGTCGCCGCGGGCGAGACCGCGCTAGGCGTGCCGTTCATGATCAACTCCTCACGAGGACGAGAGGCGCCCGCCGACCGTGGGCCGCGGGGCAGGGGGAGGAGGGACCCACAGGGTGCCCTCGCCGGCGCCCGTGGGCGCGGGAACCGGCACCGCGTACTCCGTCCCGGTGGGCATCAGGGCCGGGTACCACACCACGCCGTCCGCCGCCGGCTCGTGCAGGCGCGCCAGCTCGGCTTCCACCAGGCGCTCGTGCTCGTCGAAGTCGCGCTTGGCCGCCCGTGGGCTCCAGCGGCCTCGCATGAAGAAGACGAGGCCGGCGAAGACGAGCTGGCCCAGCGCGCACACCCACCACCACCGCTTCCATTCACCGGGAGCGGACTTCTGGGCCCGGAGCACACCCGGCTCGTCCCGCAGCAGCCGGGCCAGCTGGGGCGAGCTGGCCGACACGGTCTTGATCTGCGCGGCGGTGACCGAGCCGCCGTTCTGGATCGTGGTCGCCAGGGGGGAGAACGCCAACAGGCCTTCGACCTGCAGCTTCAGGGAGGGCGGCACCGCCGCCATGGCGGCCACGATGTCGTGGGAGGTGCCGTACTTCTGGAGCAGCGCGGCCAGCGCCTGGCCCGGACCGGCGGGCTTCATGGACCTGAGCGCCGCGATGACCTGGGGCGGGGCGGCCGCCGGGTGCGTGTTGCCGGCGGCGGGCACGTACGGCTGGGCGGCTTGCAGGGTCTGGAGGGCCGTGGCCGCCACCTGGCTGTCGACCAGGGGCGAAGCCGTCGTGATCACCATGGGCAGGACGATGAACGATCCCGCCACGACGATCCGCAGGATCCAGCCCCACACCGCCAGCCCGGTGGCCGACAGCGCCGGGTTGTGTGCCTCCACCTGCTCGGTGTAGCTCGCCATCCACGGCGTGTAGGCGCAGCCGATCGCCAGCCCGAGGAGCACGGCGACGGTGACGTTGTCGTAGTAGCCGGTGTGGGGGTGGCTCACCTGCACGATCATCCCGAGCGTCACGGCGAACGCTGCCAGCGACCCGACGAGCATGAACGGCTTGCGCACCCGCAGCCGGTCGCTCAGCATGCCGACGAGCACCAGCATCACGGCATCGACCGCCCAGTACCAGGTGTTGATGCCGTTGGCGTCGGCGGTGGTGCGGTTGAAGATCACCACCCAGTACAGGGTGAGCACGCTCACCGAGGCGAAGTAGATGAGCAGGAACAGCGAGATGCCCAGCGACGACGCCACCAGGTCCGGCCGCAACATGGACCGGAGGGGGTGGGCGGTCGCCTTGTCGACGTCGATGCCCCGCGCCCGGGCCTCCACCAGGGCACGCTCGTCCTCCGACACCATGAGCTGGTCCCGTAGCTGCGGGGAGAGCTCACGCAACCCGAAGAAGGCGACGGCCACGACGACCAGGCAGACGACGCCCGAGATCACGAACTGGTCCTGCCACGGCTGCAGGTGCTGGAGGGTGCGGGTGGCCACCATGCTCGCCGAC
>DATJBC010000069.1:0-25375 GCA_035515515.1 Acidimicrobiales bacterium | reverse complement strand
AGGAGGGCGGGGGGCTCGGCGGGCGCTCGTGCGTGGAAGTGGCTCGGCGCGGTGTCGAGCGTCGTGCCCAACGAGGCCGGCGCCCACACGACGACGGCCGTCATGGTGGCGACCGCCAGCCCCGGGAGGAGCACGAGCCGGGCGGGGAGCGGTCGTGGCCCCCCCGCCGGCGCTCGCGGGCGGGATCGGGTGCGGGCCGTGTCGAGCAGGTGCAGGAGCTCGGCCCCCCACAACACGACGAGGGGAATGGCCACACTGAACATCTGGGCGACGTGGCCGGTGTCGAGCCGTGCCAGCGCCTCGGGGTAGTAGCCCAGCACGCCGAGGGCGGCGGCCACCATGACCCATTCGGTGGTCGTGAACGCCATCCGGGCCCGCAGCTTGGCGGTGACGAGCCAGGCGGTCATCACGACGAGGACTCCCGGGAGGAGCAGCTCGACCGTGAAGCGCACGGAGCTGTGGCCGCCGAAGCTCAGGACGAGCCCCCGGTGGCCGATCGGCTGCCCTCCCTCGAGGCCGTTGCCGACCGAGATGATCGTCCGGTAGTAGTCGATGAACGCGCCCAACGAGCCCGTGGCGGCGAGGTAGGCCGCGAAGCAGGCCCCCACGACCAGTGCCGTGGCGATGCACCACCGCGTGCGTGCGAACGACGAACGCAGTGGTGCGCCGCGCCGGCGCGTGGCCAACTCGAACAACGCCACGACGACGAGGACCGAGACCGTGATGAGGTCGCCCTCGGGGACGAGGACCGCCTGGGCGATGACGCCCACGGTGAACAGGATCGTCCAGCCCCGAGACGCCGTGCGCAGCACCTTGTCGAGGGCGACGAACAGGTACGGCAGGAAGAGCCACCGGTAGTCGACGAACCCGCCGAAGACGCCGAGGACGACGGCCAGCGTGAACGCCGCCACGAACATCCGCCAGCGCTTGAGGAAGTGCACCGCCATCACGTAGAGCGCCAGCCAGGTGGCGGGGAGCAGGAACAGCGATTGACCGGCGACGGCCCCCCACCGGGTGTTCCCGAAGACCACCATGCCCACGACGGAGCCGAAGACGTCGAAGAGCAGCCCGTGGAACGGCACGAACTGCGACCACGGGGTCAGTCCGTGGACGAACACGAGTTGGGGCCCCGCCAGGAACTGGGCGTCGTCGAACCCGCTGAAGCCGCCCAGCGCCCCCGGCAGGCTCGCCGTCGTCATGAAGATGGCGATGGCCCCGACGATCGTCAACGTCCGGGCCTCGACGCCGACGATGGCGGCGTGCCCGGTCCGGCGGCGCAAGGCCCCGACCGTCCACCATCCGAGCGCCAGGCTCGCCACGACGGCCAGCCACAGCGGGAACCACGGGTAGTGCACCACCCTCGGTGCCGTGCCGACGGCGATCGAGGTCCTGAGTGACACGCCGTAGAGAAGGAACACGGTCGTGACCCCGAGGATCGAGTCGACGGCGCTCATGGTGGTGGCGAGGGCGCGTGCGCTCCATGCCGGGCCCTGGCGCGCCGCGCCCGGCCGGGCCTGCAGCCGCAGGAGGAGGAGCCCGAGGACGACGACCACGACCAGGTAGGCGGCTCCGGCCACGATCCCGCCGGCGGAGACGTCTCGGGCGCGTGGCGACGACACGACGCTCACCTCGAGCGCCACGACCAGCGCCGGCAACGACGCGCGCACCACCGCCCAGGCGAGGACCGCCCGCGCACGGGGCTCGGTGCCGGCTGCGGCGGTGCCGGGGGTGTCGAGACCGACGGGGAACAGCGGCGCCCGGCCGCCACGTCGCCGTCGACGCAGCCTCCCGAGGACGTGGTAGGCCACGATGGCGCCGAGCGGGAAGGCGATCGCCAGGACGTAGAAGGCGTCGTAGTAGCGCGTGATGTCGAAGTTCGCGAAGATCGGATACCCGAGGACGCCCTTGGGGTCCGACAGCGTGTCCGGGACGAACTGCCAGATCAGGCGGCACAGCGCCAGGGACAGGACCGCCGCCACCAAGAGGCGCAGTACGAGGGCGATGGCACGTCCGATGACCGGCCGCTCACGCCGGGCGGGTGCCTCGTCGGTCCTCTCGACGAGCGTGCGAGCGCTGCTCATCGACGGCGGCCCGGTGCGTCAGCACCGCCGGGAGTCGTCGCATGTCGGTGGACGGCGCCGTCGTTCGTGCTCATCGCTCCAAGCGGGGCCCACCGCACACACATAGATTCGCACGACATCGCGCGGCCAACGCTGTCACTGCGGGACGCGCGCTCGCAATGACGCCGGCTGTCGGCGTGCACGACCGACGGTGTCGGCTCAGGGTAGCAACCCCGCGGACCATGGTCGCGCCGGGCGCAGAGCGTCACTGATCGACAATCAGCGCGCGCGTGCCGTGGTAGAGTGCCGCCGTGCCGCCGAGGTGGCCTCGATGAGCCAGACGCCCCCACGCGCTCACGGGGTGGGAGTCCAGGGCATCTTCGTCCTCGGGGCGTACGGCAGCGGTCTCGAGATCGTGCGGGACGCCCTGTGCGCGTTGGGCCTGGAGCGGGTGGAGTCGCCCGCCGACGAGGAGCCGGGCGCCGTCGGGGACTTCGACGACCGCCTCCTGGCCGTCGTCGGAGGGTCACGCTACGCGCTGCCCAACATGGCGCCCGTCGAGCTGGGCCGGCGCCTCGAGGGGCTGCAAGCCGAGGCACGGCGTCTCGTCGCCGGGGGCGCCGCCGGCACGGGCGCCACCCGGCCCTGGGTGTGGGCCGACCCGAGGAACTCGGTCCTGGCCTCGTTCTGGGCCGAGGCGCTCGGAGCCGAGGTCGCCTGCGTCTACGTGCACCGGGACCCGGCGCACACGGCGGCGGCGCTCAAGGCGAGCGACCCGGGGTGGGCGGACCCCGTCGGTGCCTGGGACCAGTACAACCGGGCGGCCGTCGTGCAGTGCTCGCAGAGGCCGTTCATCGCCCTGCGCTACGACGAGGTCGTCAACGAGCCCTACGACACCGCCTGTGCGCTCACGAAGTTCGTCGAGTCTTGTGGCATCGCGGTCGACGCCGACACGGACCGTGTCGCCGAGGTCATCGAGCGCCACGAAGCCCGCTCGGAGGAGGTCGGCGCCTTTCGAGGGGCGATATCGGCGCAACATCGCGTCCTCGACCGCGTCCTCGACAGGCTGAGCTCCGAGGGCTCCGCCACCGCGGACGGGGAGGATCATGCGGGTGAGCTCATCGACGCCGTCGCCACGTTCTACGGCGAGGACTACTACGGGTCGTCCTACGACAGGAGCGGGATCCCCTACCGCAGGGACGAGAAGCACTGGGTCGACTTCTTCGACTCGGTGGCGCAGTCCATCGTCGACTCCATCAACCCCCGCACCGCCCTCGACGCCGGGTGTGCCATCGGCATGCTCGTGGAGGCACTGCGCGCCCGTGGGGTCGACGCCCGGGGGGTGGACGTCTCGGCCTGGGCGATCAACCAGGTCCCCGATTCGTTGCGGCCGTACTGCGCGGTCGGTTCGATCACCGACGACTTCGACGGTCACTACGACCTGATCACGTGCATCGAGGTGATGGAGCACCTGCCACCGACCCTGGCATCGGCGGCGATCGGGAACCTGACGCGCCACGCGGATGCCGTCCTGTTCTGCTCGACACCGGACGATTTCGACGAGCCGACCCATCTGAACGTCGAGCCGACGGGCTTCTGGGCGTCCCGGTTCTTCGAGCACGGGTTCACGCGGGACGTGGACTTCGACGCCTCGTTCCTGGCGCCCCACGCCGTCCTCTTCCGGCGTCGCCCCAAGGACGCCGAACGGCTCATCATCGACTACGAACGGGGGCTCGCGAACTCGGCCGCGAGCCTGCGCGACCAGCTCCAGCACGCCGTGGAGGAGCACGACCGTGTGGCCGCCCGCTACAACGAGACGGCGGTCGAGCTCCGCTCGCTCACCGACCGCCACACGCGGGACGTCGAGCGGCTTCGGCTCAGGGCCGAGGATGCCGAGCGGCGCCGGTCGGCAGAGGTGCTCGCCGCCATGGCGGAGATGCGCACCTACGAAGCAAGCCAGCGCCGCCTCGCCGCGCTGGTCGCCCACCGGGAGTCGGAGCTCCAGGCCGTCTGGAACACCAAGACGTTTCGCTACACGGCCAAGCTGAGGCGGATCTACGGCCGGGCGCGTCGTCGCCCCGTCGCCCCCGAGCCCGCCACCTTCCTGCCCGAGGTGTCGGACGGCCTGGGCGGTTCCTACGAGCTGTGGGTCGAGCAGTACGACACCGTCGACGACGCCACGCGGCGCGTGATCACCGAGCGCCTGTCCGGCTTGGCCCGCCACCCGTTGATCAGCGTGGTCATGCCCGTCTACAACCCCGCAGAGCCGCACCTTCGGGCGGCCATCGAGTCGGTGACCGCACAGCTCTATCCCCGGTGGGAGCTGTGCATCGCCGACGACGCGTCGACCGATCCTGCCGTGGCGGGGATCCTGGCCGAGTACGAGGCGGCCGACCCCCGGGTGAAGGTCGTGCGACGCCCCGAGAACGGGCACATCTCGGCTGCGTGCAATGCCGCCCTCGCCATGGCGTCGGGCGAGTGGGTCACCTGTGTCGACCAGGACGACGTCCTGGCGGAGCACGCCCTCGCGCTGGCCGCCGAGGCGCTGGACAAGCACCCCCAGGCGGGGCTCGTCTACAGCGACGAGGACAAGATCGACGAGTCGGGCAGGAGGCACACGCCGTTCTTCAAGACCGAGTACGACCCCGTGCTGCTCCTCGGTCAGAACTTCATGAACCACATGACACTGCTGCGCCGCGATCTCGTGACCGAGGTGGGCGGGTACCGAGAAGGCTACGAGGGCAGCCAGGACTGGGACCTCGCGCTGCGCGTGTCGGAGAAGCTGGGCGTCGGCCAGGTGGTCCATCTCCCCCACGTGCTCTATCACTGGCGCGCGCATGCCGGCTCGACGGCTGCGCTGATCGCCGCCAAGCCCTACGCGGTCGACGCCGGGGCGCGAGCAGTGACCGAGCACCTCGCCCGCACGAGCCGTCCGGGCCACGTGGTCCCCATCCCGCGGTCCGGTCACAACCGCGTCACCTGGGAGCTCCCGCCCGACCCGCCGCTGGTCAGCATCGTGATCCCCACGCGCGACGGCAGCACGTTGCAGCGCTGTGTCGACAGCCTGTTCGCCTTCACGACCTATCCACGCTTCGAGATCTTCGTCATCGACAACTCGAGCAGCGCCCTGCCGACGCTCCAGTACCTCCGGGCGCAGGACAGCCGTGTCACGGTCTTCCGCGACGAGCAGCCGTTCAACTACTCGGCGATCAACAACCTCGGGGTGCGCAGGACGTCGGGGGACGTCATCTGCCTCTTGAACGACGACACCGAGGTGATCTCCGGGGACTGGCTCTCGGAGATGGTGGGGAACCTCCTGCAACCCGGCGTGGGGGCGGTCGGTGCCAAGCTCTACTACAGCGACGGACGCATTCAGCACGCCGGCATCGTGCTGGGGATCCTCGGGGTGGCGGGCCACTCGCACCGGACCTTCGACCGCCTGGACCCCGGCTACTTCAACCGCCTCCACGTGGCCCAGAGCGTCTCAGCCGTCACGGGGGCGTGCGCGGTCGTGCGTCGCGAGGCGTGGGACGCCGTTGGGGGGCTCGACGAGGGGAACCTCCCGATCGCCTTCAACGACGTGGACTTCTGCCTTCGCCTGTGGGAGGCGGGGTGGCGAGTGGTGTGGACGCCGCACGCCGAGCTGTTCCATCACGAGTCGGTGACCCGGGGGCCCGACGACGGTCCGCGGGCGTCGGGCTTCGCCCGGGAGATCCACTACATGCAGCGTCGGTGGGGACCGGTGCTGCGCCGTGACCCGTGGTACAGCCCCAACCTCTCCCTCGACTGCGAGGACTTCTCCCTGGCCTGGCCCCCCCGGGTGTCGTACCGGTAGTCCGCCGGCCCGGCGGCGGCGCCCGGGACGAGGGCCTTCACCGGGGCGTGGCCGCCCGCCCACCATGTGGCGGGGTGGACCCGGAGCGTGTTTAGCATTTCGTCGTGGTGCTCACCGACCGAGTCCTCATGGGACCGGGGCCCTCGAACCCCTATCCGGAGGTCACCGCGGCGCTCGTCCGGCCCGTCCTCGGGCACCTCGACCCCGAGTTCCTGGGGGTGCTGGACGACACCTGCGACCGCCTGCGGCGGGTGCTGCGCACCGCCAACCCCCTGACCTTCCCGGTGAGCGGGACGGGCTCGGCGGGGATGGAGGCCTCGCTGGTCAACGTGCTGGAGCCGGGCGACGTGGCCGTGGTGGGGGTCAACGGCCTCTTCGGCGAGCGCATGTGCGAGGTGGCGGCGCGGGCCGGGGCCGAGGTCGTGCGCGTGGAGGCTCCGTGGGGCAGCCCGCTCGACCCCGAGGCCGTCGTGGGCGCCCACCCCTCGCCCAAGGTGCTGGCGGTGGTGCACGCCGAGACCTCGACCGGTGTGCGCAACGACGTCGCAGCGATCGCCGCGCGCAAAGGCGACGCCCTCGTGGTGGTGGACGCCGTCACCTCGCTCGGGGGCATCCCCCTCGAGGCCGACGGGTGGGACCTCGACATCGTCTACAGCGCCACGCAGAAGTGCCTGGGGGTGCCGCCCGGCCTGGCCCCGCTCTCCGTGGGGGAGCGCGCCCGTGGCCGCCTGCGGGCGCGGCCGCCGTCGTGGTACCTCGACCTCGGCCTGATCGGCCGCTACGTGGAGGGCCAGGGCCAGCGCACCTACCACCACACGGCGCCGGTCTCCATGATCTTCGCCCTGCACGCCGGGCTGGGGGTGCTCCTCGACGAGGGCCTCGAGGCCGCCTGGCAGCGCCACGCCGAGTGCGGGCTCGCCCTGCAGGCGGGGCTGGAGAAGCTCGGGCTCGAGCTGGTGGCCCCGGCGGGGCACCGCCTGCCCCAGCTCACCACGGTGCGGGTCCCCGAGGAGCTGGCCGTACCCGAGGCCGAGGTGCGGGCCCGGCTGCTGCACCACTACGGGATCGAGATCGGCGCCGGGGTGGGGCCCATGGCCGGGCGGGCCTGGCGCATCGGGTGCATGGGCCACACGGCCCGCATGCGCAACGTCCAGCTCCTGCTGGGAGCGCTGGGGGAGGTGCTGGGCCGGTGATCGGGCGGACGGCGCGCGTGACGCCCCTCGAGCTGCGCGGCGGACGGGTGCGGCTGCGCACGTTGAGCGACGAGGACTACGAGGCGTGGTTCGAGGTGCGGGCCCGCTGCCGCCAGTGGCTCGTCCCCTGGGAGCCCCGGCCGGCCGGCGCGCCGCTCACCCCCGAGGACCGGGGCAGCTTCTCGGCCCGCTGCGCGGCGCGCGAGCGCGAGCGCCAGATGGGCAGCGGCTACGGCTTCGGGATCTTCCTGGCCGAGCGCCTGGCGGGGGAGATCACCCTGTCCTCCATCCAGCGCGGCCCGTTCCAGAACGCCTTCGTGGGCTACTGGGTGGACGAGGCGGTGGCGGGCCGGGGACTGGCGCCCGAGGCGACGGTGGTGGTGCTGCGCTTCGCCTTCGAGGAGCTCGGCCTGCACCGGGTGGAGATCGCCATCGTGCCCCGCAACCGGCCCAGCCGGCGCGTCGTCGAGAAGCTGGGCCTGCGCGAGGAGGGCGTCGCCGTCCGCTATCTCGAGATCGACGGCCGCTGGGAGGACCACGTCCGCTACGCCGTGACCTCCGAGGAGTGGGCGCAGCGGCGCGAGCAGCTGTCGCGCGACTGGCTCACGTCCCGCCCGCTCTGAGCCGCCTCCCGCGGGCGAGCGCCCCTCGTCCCGTGCCTAGGAGGGGCCGCGCAGGAAGGGGGCCTCGCTGTCGGGGACGTTGTGCACCACGGCGGGCGAGTGCCGGAAGAACTGCTCGATGTCCTGCGAGTAGGTGTAGGAGGGCGGGGCGTGCCCCACGCTGCGGCGCAGCCGGAGGGCGCCGATGAAGCTGTCGACCGCCCCCGCCGAGGTGTAGCGGCACGTGAACCCGGTCTTGCCGATGCGGGTGGTGTCCACCCCCCGCCCGTAGCGCAGCAGGCTCTCGAGCTCGGGCGGCAGCTCGATGAGCCCCATGCGGACCAGCGGCGCCGCCGCGGGGCGCGTGGCGACGGGGGGGATGGGCAGCAGCCGGCAGCCGCAGATGCGGGCCACCTCGCTCCACGGCAGCTTGCCGGCGCCCGCCACGTTGTAGAGGCCGGGGACGCGGTGGCGGGTGACGTGCTCGAGGCAGCGGACGACGTCGTCCTCCTCCACGAACTGCAGCAGCGGGTCGTAGCCGGCGATGGCCGGGCACAGCGGGCGCGACAGGTTGGTGCTGATGGGCGTGACGATGTCGGTGCCCAGCACGTTGGCGAAGCGCAGGACCGACACCACCGTGGCGGGGTTGTCCTCGGCGAAGTCGCGCACGAAGCCCTCGACCTCGAGCAGCGAGCGCTCCACGCGGGTGCGCGCCGGCGAGGTGCGCGGCGTCTCCTCCCGGAACCAGGCCGGGTCGGTCGACGCCGAGCCGTAGACGAGGGTCGAGGACTTCACCACCACCTGCCGCACCGGGGAGCCGGCCTGGCCCGCGGCGGCCAGGAGGTTCATGGTCCCGATGACGTTGATCTCGTGCAGCGCCCGTCCCGACACCCTGGTGGAGTCGACCACCAGGAAGGTGTGCACGATGGTGTCGACCTGCGTGGCGCGGACGATGCGGGAGAGGATCGAGTAGGTCTGGTCGGCGGTGACGAACTCGGCGCGCTCGAGGGGGACCGTGGGCTCGCGGGTCCCCATGCCGAGGATCATGTCGACGTCGGGGTCGGACTCCAGGGCCTGGGCCATCCGGCCGCCCCAGAACGTGTCCAGCCCGGTGATGAGGACCCGCCGCCCCACCGCCGTCAGCCGAACCAGACGCTGCGCCGCTCCCGCAGCATGGCGTAGATCGTCTCCTGGAGGTTGATGCGGATGCGCTCGGCCTCCTCCATGACCCGGCTCTTGGAATAGCGCTCCTGCCCGGGCGGCACGTCGAAGGTGACGGGGTCCAGCACCCGCAGCTTGAACTTCGACGGGAAGTACATGACCACGCCCAGGGGGCCGAAGGCGAGCATGTTGGCCGTCACCGGCACGTAGGGCACGCCCAGGATGCGGGCCAGGGAGGGGATGCGGAAGAGGGTGGGCATCGACTCCTCGGCGCCGACCACGGCGATGGGGATCACCGGCACCCCGGCGCGCATGGCGATCTCCACGAACCCGCCCCGGCCGAAGCGGCGCAGCCGGTAGCGGTCCGCATAGGTCTTGGAAGGCCCCTTGGTGCCCTCGGGGAAGACCAGGGCGAGCTGGCCCTGGTCCCGCAGGAGCCGGAGGGCGTTGTCGGGATGGGCGGGGAGGCCGCCCACGCGGGCCCAGGCGGTGCCGAACCACGGCACGCTCTTGAAGAAGAAGTCGGCCATGCCGTACACGGGGCGCTTGAGCTCGACCTCGATGCCGTGCATGATCACCGGCGCGTCCGAGGGGATCGCCCCGGCGTGGTTGGCGACGAGGAGGGCGCCCCCCTTGCGGGGGATCTTCTCCAGGCCCTCCCACTCCACCCGGAACCAGTTGTCGTAGATGGGTGCGAACACCTTGCGGGCCAGGGCCCGGGTGTGCTCGGAGCGGCCCCACTCGTCGACGTCGCTCAGCCGGTGCCCGCTGCGAGTGGCGTCCTCGCCCCGGGGCAGCGGCACCAGGGCGGCGCGCTGGTGCTCGACCGTTTCCTTCGGGGTCGTCACCGCGTCATGGTACCTGCCCCTGCCACACGCCCCCCGGGGCGGGCGTGGCGGCCCCGTGCCCGAGCGCAGGCCGGCGCCTCAGGGACGGCCCGCGCCCACCAGCCCCGCGTACCAGACGGGGTCGAACGCCACGACGGTGCCGGTGTGCGCGGCCTGGATGATGGTGGCCGCGCCGTAGGCGCCCGAACCCACGTACATGACCACGTGGTCGATCCCCGAGCCGTCGAGGTCGTAGAACAGGAGGTCGCCGGGCTCGAGCGCCGTGAGCGGCACGGGGCTCGACGCCAGGAACTGCAGGGCCGCCGAGTGCACGAGGGCGACACCGGCCGCCTGCCAGGCGAGCATGGTGAGCCCCGAGCAGTCCACGCCCTGGCGGCTGGCTCCCCCCCACGCGTAGGGCACCCCGAGGTACTGCTCGGCGCGCTGGAGGGCCAGGGCGCCGGCGCCGCCGGGCGACGGGGGCGTCCCCGTGCCGATGGCGCCCGCCGCCCCCGCGCTCTGCGACGCCTGGGAGGCGGCGGCGGTGGCGTCGGCGGCCGCCGTCGATCCCGTCCCGAAGGTCTGCGCCACCTGGGCGGCCTGGGCGGCCTGTTGCGCCGCCCGCCGCCTGGCGGCGTCGGAGGCCGCCGCCGCGGCGGCCGCGGCGGCCGCGGCGGCCTGCTGCGCGGCCCGCTCGGCCACGAGCTGCGCCAGGTGCCCCCGCACGCCCGCCAGCGTGGCCTCCGTCGAGGAGGCCAGCGCCTGCGCCGCCTGGCGGGCCTGGGCCACCTGGGCGGCGACGGCGGCCGCCTGCGCGTGCTGGGCGCGCCGCGCGGCCTCGGTGGCGCGCAGCTGCTGCTCGCTCGCCTCCAGGGCGCGCACGGCCGCCCCGATGTCCCCGATGGCGGCCACCCGGTAGGTGTCGCGCAGCTCCTGGGTCTCGGGCGCGCTCTGGAACAGCGAGCCCAGGTCGTCGGCGGGCGTGTCCTCCATGTAGGCCCGCACGGCGGCCTGCTGCAGCCGGCGCTGGGCGCGGTGGTGGCGCCGGACGGCGTCGGCCAGCTGGGCGTCGCTGGCCGCCAGCTGGGCCTGCGCCTGGGCGAGGCGCACCGTGGCCTGGTCGTAGCGCTCCGACAGCGAGGCCAGGCCGTCCTGCTCCGACGCCAGCCGGGCCTCGACGGCGTCGACCTGGGCCTGGGTGGCGCCGATGGCGCCCGGGGTGACCGGGGGCGGGGCCGGGGGGGCGGCGGGGCTCCGCACCGGGGCGGCCGACGCCGCCGGGACGGGTCGCCCGGGCGGGCCGGCCACCGCCAGGGCCGTGAGCGCCCCCAGGGCCGCCCCCAGGAGGCGGGCCCGGGCACGGGCGCGCCGAAGCCCGCCAGTCACATCTGCCACTTTTTCCACAGTAGTGACGGCCCTCGCCGTCCGGAAGGGCCGGGGCGCATTTCCTTGACCCTCGTCCACAGGACCTCTACCGTGGCTGTGGACAGGGGCTGCTGACGGGGGAAATCCCTGGTCAGGCAGGTCGGGAGGATGTCGTGGAAGGCGTGACCCGCACCGAGAGCGGCCCCGTGCGCGGCACCCGCGAGGCCGAGGTGTGGGTGTTCCGGGGCATCCCCTACGCCTCGGCTCCGGGGGGCGCCGGCCGCTGGCGCCGGCCGTCGCCGGCGCCGTCGTGGGTGAGGGTGCGCGACGCGCTGTCGTGGGGCCCCATCGCCCCCCAGACGCCGCCCATCCCGGGCTTCAGCCTGGCCGGGGACCCCACCGCCTGGGACGAGGACTGCCTCAACCTCAACGTCTGGACGGCCGGCGTCGACGACGGGCGCCGGCCGGTCCTGGTGTGGCTGCACGGCGGCGGGTTCACCACCGGCACGGGGGCGAGCGCGCTGTTCAACGGCCGGCGCCTGGCGCAGAAGGGCGCCGTGGTGGTCACCATCAACTACCGGCTGGGGGCGCTCGGTCTGCTCGCCGACCCCGAGCTGGCGGGGGAGGACGGCGGGGGGTGCGGCAACTGGAGCCTCCACGACCAGCTGGCCGCCCTGGGCTGGGTGCGCGCCAACATCGCCTGGTTCGGGGGCGACCCCGGCAACGTCACGCTGGTGGGCGAGTCGGCGGGGGCCATGAGCGTGTCGAACCTGCTGGCGGCGCCGGCGGGGGCAGGGCTGTTCCACCGGGCGGTGATCCAGAGCGGCCCGCCCGCCACGGGCGGGCCCCCGTGGGCCCTCAGCCGGGCCCGGCGCCTGGCCCAGCTGGCCGGGGTGGGCGCCCACGACCGCGGCGCGCTGCGCCACCTGCCCGCCGAGCAGCTGGTGGCGGCCACCCAGCGGCTGGCGTCGGAAGCGGCCACCACCGGGCAGCTCCCCCTGGCGCTGCTGCCCGTCGTCGACGGGGGGGTGCTCGAGGAGGTCCCGGCGGACGTCATCGCCGCCGGGGGCGGGGCCCGGGTGCCGCTGCTCGTGGGGTCCACGCGCGACGAGTGCGCCTTGTTCACGGTGGCGGCGGGGACCAACGCGGAGATCGGCGAGGGTCGGGTGGCGGCGCGCCTGGACCGCATGGTGGGCCCCGCCGCCTGGGAGATCGTGGACGCCTACCGCGAGGCCCGGGCGGCCCGGGGGGAGTCGGTGGCGGGCGACGACCTGTGGACCGCCATCACCACCGACTACGTGTTCCGCATGCCGCTGCAGGCCCTGGCGCGGGCCCACGCCGCCCACGAGCCCCGCACCTACTCGTACCTGTTCACCTGGGAGTCCCCCTTCCTCGAGGGCCGCTTCGGCTCGTGCCACGGCCTGGAGATCCCCTTCGTCTTCGGCACGGTGGCCGACCCCGCCGTGCAGGTCTTCACCGGGGGGACACCGGCCGCCCTCGAGCTCTCCGAGGCCATGCAGCGGGCCTGGGTCGCCTTCGCCCGCGCCGGGGACCCCTCGTGCGACGCCGTCGGGGACTGGCCCGCCTACGACGTCGGCCGCCGGGCGACCATGGTCTTCGGGCCCGGCGGCGGCGTCGAGGACGACCCCCGCGGGTGCGAGCGGGCGGTGTGGGAGCGCACCGAGAGCGCCCTCGGGATCGGGCACCACTACCACCAGTAGGCACGGGCACCCCGAGGAGCCCGCCGCGCGCCCTCCGGGGCCCCGGCGGGCCCGGGCCCGCCCCTCGGGATCGGCCCTGCCCGAGCCCCGTTCCAGCAGGCAGAATGGTGGGAGAGGGGGGTGATGGCCGTGGGGAGGGATCCGTCGACGCCGACCAGCAGTGGCCCGCTGGCCGCCGTGACGTCGTCGTCGCCGGGCGCCGAGACGAGCGCCGGGGCGCCGTACCGGTCCGTCGGCGCACCGCACGACCCGGAGGTCGCCCTCCTCGTGCCCGAGCACGACGTGGCCGCCCCCGAGGTGTCCATCGTGGTCCCCGCCGTCAACGAGGAGCTCACCATCGCCGACTTCGTGGCGTGGTGCTGGCAGGGGCTCGCCGACGCCGGCGCGGTGGGCGAGGTCCTCATCGTGGACAGCTCCGACGACGACACCGCCCGGCTGGCCCTGGCGGGCGGGGCCCGCGTCCTGCGGACCCCCAAGCGGGGGCTGGGGCGCGCCTACATCGACGCCATCCCCTTCATCCGGGGCCGCTACGTGGTGATGGGCGACGCCGACTGCACCTACGACTTCCGGCTCCTGCGCGGGTTCGTGGACAGGCTCAGGGCGGGCGACGACTTCGCCATGGGCTCGCGGTGGCTGGGGACCATCGCCCCCGGGGCCATGCCGAAGCTGCACCAGTACCTGGGCACGCCCGTCACCACCTGGATCCTCAACCGCCTGTACGGCAGCCACTTCACCGACATCCACTGCGGCATGCGCGGCATCACCCTCGACGCCCTGCAGCGCATGGGGTTGTCGTCACAGTCCTGGGAGTACGCCTCGGAGATGGTGCTCAAGTCCGTGCGCATGAACCTGCGCGCCAGCGAGGTCCCCGTCACCTTCCACAAGGACCGCGAGGGAAGGCTGTCGCACCACAAGCGCTCGGGCTGGTTCTCGCCCTTCCAGGCGGCGTGGATCAACCTCCGGGCGATGTTCGTCTACCGGGCCGAGTTCTTCGCCTTGAAGCCCGGCCTGTTCTTCCTCTTCGCCGGGCTGCTGCTGGCGCTGCCGCTGAGCTTCGGCACGATCTCGGTGGGCTCGGTGACCTTCAGCCTGTACTGGATGCTCCTGGGCGTCACGCTGTCGATCCTCGGCCTGCAGAGCTTCTTCTTCGGCGTGCTGGCCCAGGTCTTCTGCGACTACAGCGGGGACGCCCGAAAACGCTGGACGACGTTCTTCCGGTACACGCCGACGGTCATCACCAGCCTGGTCCTGTTCCTGGCCGGCCTGGGCCTGGCCGGCGCCCTCGTGGTCCGCTACCTGACCCACGACTTCTCGCTGCCACCGGCGTCCTCGGTGCTCGACCACCTGGCCGTGACGGGGTCGTTGCTCATGGTCATCGGGTTCTCCGGCTTCTGCTTCACCCTCCTCCTGCACGCCACCGGCGTCCGCTACGGGAACCCGGTGCCGTCGGAAGGCCGAGGTGATGGGTCCGGCTGACGCCGCCCGGTCGAGCTCGTACGGACAGAGCGGAACCCTCACAACAGCAGACCGGCTGGGGACCTGGCTCTCGGGGCGGCGGGTCCGCAAGGAGGTCGGCAGCTTCGCGGGCAAGGCCATCGGCGACTTCGGCTGCGGCTACCACGCCCGCCTGGCCCGGTCGGTGCTCGAGGTGGTGGACTCCGCCACCCTCGTGGACGTGGCGCTGGCCGACGACCTCAAGGTGCATCCCAAGGTGCGGGCCATCGAGGGCACCCTCCCCGACGCCCTGGCCGAGGTGGACGATGCCAGCCTCGACGTCGTCCTGTGCGTGTCGGTGCTCGAGCACCTGTGGCACCCCGAGGTGGCCCTGGGCGAGTTCCGCCGCATCGTGCGCAGGGGCGGCGTCTGCCTCGTCAACGTCCCCAGCTGGCGGGGGAAGCGCTTCCTCGAGCTGTCGGCCTTCCGGCTCGGCCTGAGCCCCGCCGAGGAGATGGACGACCACAAGTGGTACTTCGACCCGCGTGACCTGTGGCCGCTCCTGGTCCGGGCGGGCTTCCTGCCCCACGACATCCGGTGCCGCGCCTACAAGTTCGGCCTCAACACCTTCGCCGCGTGCCGGGTGTCGTGAGCCCGGGGGTGTAGCCCAACGGCAGAGGCAGGGCGCTTAAAACGCCCCCAGTGAGGGTTCGACTCCCTCCACCCCCACGAGGCCCGCCCGGCCCGGGCGCGCCGCGCACGTCGACGGCGCCTACGACGACGCCCCTGCTCCGGGAGCGAGCACCGTGCCGAGCAGGGCGCGCACGCGGCGGTCGATCTCGTCCACGATGGGACGCACCGCCTCCACGGGCTTGCCGGCGGGGTCCTCGAGGTCCCAGTCGAGGTAGCGCTTGCCCGGGTACACCGGGCAGCTGTCGCCGCAGCCCATGGTGACCACCACGTCGGCCTGGCGGGCGGCCTGCTCGGTGAGCGGCTTGGGGAACTCCCTGGTCGTGTCCAGGCCCCGCTCGGTGAGGATGGCGACCACCGCGGGGTTCAGCTGGTCGCCGGGCTCCGAGCCCGCCGAGCGCACGTCGACGCGCCCCTGCGCGTAGTGGTCGAGCAGCACCTTCGCCGCCAGGCTCCGGCCCGCGTTGTGGGTGCACAGGAAGAGCACCACGGGGACCTCGCTCATGGCGCCTCGGCGTGGAGGTCGGCGAGCGGTGGCGTCGACTCGGGCGTGGGCGCGGGCGACTCGCCGTGGGGGACGACGACGCCGGCCGCCTGCGCCGGCGAGATGCCCGGATAGAGGGCCCGCACGGCGACGATGGCGAGGGCGCCCCCCACCAGTTGGGCACCGATGAAGCCGGGCGCCGAGGAGGGGGCGATCCCCGCGAAGCTGTTCGAGAACATGCGGCCCACGGTGATGGCCGGGTTGGCGAAGCTGGTCGAGCTGGTGAAGAAGTAGGCGGCGCCGATGTAGGCGCCCACCGCCGCGGGCGCCCGATGGGCCCGGCCCGAGCGGGCCAGGGCGACGATCACGAGCACCAGGCCCAGCGTGGCCACGGTCTCCGACAGCAGGTGCGCGGCGCTGGCCCGGTGCGTGGTGGCGACCCCCACGGCGTCGAGGGAGAACATCACGTTGGCGACCACGGCGCCGGCGACGCAACCCGACACCTGGGCGGGGAGGTAGGCGGCCGCCTCGCGCCACGCCATCCCCCCGAGGGCGGCGTCGACGAAGGAGACCACGGGATTGAAGTGGCCGCCCGAGACCGCCCCGAACATGAGGATGACGGCGAAGAGCCCCGCCGCGGTGGCCGCCGCGTTCTCGAAGAGCTGCAGGCCGGTGTCACCCGGCGAGAGCCGCTGGGCGGCGATGCCCGAGCCGATGACCACGGCGGCCAGGAAGGCGCTGCCCAGGAACTCGGCCAGCAACCGCCGCGGCAGGGGCGCCTCGGTCACGCGCGTTCGGCAGCACGCGCCGCGCCGGGAGCGACCGGCGCCGGGGCTCCGCACGAGCAGCCGTCCATCACGGGCGCCGTCTCGGCGGGGGCGTCGTCCAGGACGGCGTAGAGCTCCCACGGCGCCCCGTCGGGATCCGTGACCCACACCTTGTCCTGCACGGCGTAGCAGCAGGTGCTGCCGCGCTCGTCGGCCGTGGCCAGACCCGCGTCCGAGAGCCGGGCGCTGGAGACGGCCACCTCCTGGGGCGTCTCGACCTCGACGCCGAGGTGGTTGAGGGCTCCGTCGACGCCCGCGGCGCGCCCCGCGGCCTGCTCGATGAGGACCAGCTTGAGGGGCGGGTCCACGACGGCGAAGTTGGCGTAGCCCGGCCGGCGCTTGGCCGGGGGCACGCCGAAGAGGGTGGTGTAGAACCCGACGGCGGCGTCGAGGTCAGAGACGTTGAGCGCCAGCTGGACCCGGGACACGATGCCTCCTTGCATTGATCACTGTCGATCCGTACTATCCATGAACAGATCGATCGTTGTCAATAGGAGATCCCCATGCCCGCCACCGGCTCGAAGGCGTCGGCCCTGGCCGACCCGCTGTGCTGCGCCCCGCTGACCAGGTCCGCCCTCTCGCCGGCGGACGCCGAGGACCTCGCCCCCGTCCTCGCCGCCCTGGGTGACCCGGTGCGGCTGCGCCTGCTCTCGATCGTGGCGGCCGAAGGCGAGGCCTGCAGCTGCCACCTCGAGGCGCCCCTCGGCAAGAGCCAGCCCACCATCTCGCACCACACCCGCGTCCTGGCCGAGGCCGGCCTGATCGTGGGGGACCGGCGCGGCAGGTGGACCTGGTGGCGTGTGGTCCCCGAGCGCCTGGCCACGCTGCGCCACGTGCTGGGCGGGTCCTGAGGCCCCGCCCCGCGCCCGGCGCAGCCCGATGCGCCCGCCGTGGCGCGGGCGTGGCCCGTCGGCGTCAGTCGCACTCCGCCGACACGGCGTCGAGGGCGTCGCCCAGCAGCTCGAGCTGCTTGCGGCTGAGCCGGCTGACGAAGTGGCGGCGGACCTGCTCGACGTGGTCGGGGGCGGCCGCCGCCAGCCGGGCGCGGCCTGCCGGGGTGAGCACGGCGAAGGCACCCCGGCGGTCGGTGGGGCAGCGCCGCCGCTCGACCAGCCCGGCCGACACCAGGCCGTCGAGGCGCCGGGTGAGCCCGCTCGGTGACAGCAGCAGCTGCCCGGCCAGCTCGCTCATGCGCATGCGCCCGCCCTCGTGCTCCGACAGCTGCACCAGGACGCCGTAGTCGGTCACCGACATCCCCTGGCTGTTCTGCAGCTCGGCGTCGAGACGCGCCAGCAGCCGGGAATGGGCGCGCAGCAGGGACCGCCAGGCGCGCATCTCGACGTCATCGAGCCACGGCGTCCCGGCCATCACCCCAGCGTACCGCCGGTGTCCTTGGTTGCGCACGCAAAAGACGGGCCCCGCTAGCCTGTGGCCGCCATGTCCGCCCGCCCCCGCGCCGTCCCCGCCCCGTGACGTCGCTCGCCGAGCTCCTCGCCGACCTCGAGGCCGAGCACGCCGATCTCGACGCCCTCGTCGCCGGGCTCGACGAGGCGGGCTGGGACCGTGCCACGCCCTCGCCCGGTTGGGCCGTGCGCGACCAGGTGAGCCATCTGGCGTTCTTCGACGATGCCGCCGCCATGGCCATCACCGACCCCGACCGCTTCCGCGCCGTGGCCGGCGCGGCGCTGGCGTCGGACGCCGACCCCATGGAGGAGCACCTGCGCCGGGGGCGCGCCCTGGCCGGCGCGGCGCTGCTCGTCTGGTGGCGCGGCAGCCGGGGCGACATGCTGCGCGCGGCGCGCACCTTGGCGTCCCACGACCGGGTGCCGTGGTTCGGGCCGCCCATGGGCGCGCTGTCGTTCGTGTCGGCCCGGATCATGGAGACGTGGGCGCACGGCCAGGACGTGGCCGACGCGCTGGGGACGACCCGGTCGCCCACGGCCCGCCTGCGCCACGTCGCCCATCTGGGGGTGCGCGCCCGGCCGTTCTCGTACGCGGTGCGGGGGCTCGAGGCGCCGTCCGACGACGTGCGGGTCGAGCTGCTCGCCCCGGCCGGGGACCGCTGGGAGTGGGGGGACCCCGCCGCCGCGGCGTGGGTGCGCGGCGGCGCGCTCGACTTCTGCCTCGTCGTCACCCAGCGCCGCCACCTGCTCGACACGGCCTTGGAGGTCCACGGCGAGCCCGCCCGCCAGTGGCTCTCCATCGCCCAGGCCTTCGCCGGGCCGCCGGGCCCGGGACGGCCTCCGGGCGGTGCCCGCCCGGGGTCGTGAGCCTCTAGGCGCGATCGGCGGGGACGTCGAGAGGCATCGGCGCCACGTCGTCCTCGTCGGGGGCAGGGGCGTCGCCGCCCCCGGCCGCGGACCCGCCCGCCACGGCGGCCGACTGGCGCCGACGCTGGCTGCGGCGCAGCGCCACCATGACCACGAGGCCGGCGGCGAAGAGGGCCAGGCCCGCGCCCTGCACCAGGATCGACCCGTTGTGGTCGTTCTGGCGCAGCCACACGTTCTCCTCGAGGAAGCGGGCCAGGCCCCACAGGGCCATCGTCGCCGCCACCACGAACCCCACGGGCCGGTCGCGGACGTGGCGCTCGACGAGCAGCAGGACGGCGAAGATGGCGAAGCTGTCGATGGCCTGGAAGATGGGCACCGGCACGCGCCGCCCGAGTTGGCCCGCGTAGGCCATGCAGTACCAGGCCGAGCACTGCCGGCCGCCCCCGGCCACCATGAGCTGGGGCCCGAGGAGCCGGCCCACGCCCCAGGCGGCCATGAGGACGGGCGACACGAGGTCCAGGGCGCGCACCGTGGGGAGCTCGGGGCAGCGCCGGCGGGCGAGGATGACGCCGGTGGGCACGCCCAGGAGCAGCCCGCCGAACGACGACAGGCCGCCGTGCCACACCTGGAGGATCTGGCCGGGATCGGCCGAGTAGGTCGACCAGTTGGCCAGCACGTGCAGGGCGCGGGCACCGACGATGGAGGCGGCCACCACCCACAGGAACATCCCGGTCACCCACTCCGTCCGGTACCCGTTGGCCCGCAGGCGGCGTTCGAAGTAGCGGTAGGCGAACCAGAAGGTGACGGCCAGCCCGATGCCGTAGGTGTGCACCAGGAGCGGGCCGATGTGGAAGGAGACGGGGATGGGCTTCACGGCGTTGGGACGGCACCGGGCCCCGGCGGGGCCACCCCGTCAGCGTAGCCGTGGCGCCGCGCGCCCCCCGGGCGGGCGCCCGCCGATCTCGACGGCGCGCTGGTGCCCCCGTTAGCGTCGGCCCGGCGCCCGGTCGACGCGCGCCGAGCGCCGAGGAGGTGTCGATGGCCCCGCAAGGACCGCTCGAGGGGAAGATCGCGCTGATCACCGGGGGGGCGTCGGGCATCGGCCTGGCGAGCGCCCGGCTGCTGGCCGGGGCCGGCGCGCGGGTGCTCGTGGTCGACGCCAACGGCGACGGCGCCCGGCGGGCCGCCGATGCGCTGGGCGGTGCCGGGCTGCGCGCCGACGTGAGCCAGGTGCCGGAGTGGGACCGCATCATCGAGGCGGCCCGAGCGCTCGGCGGCCTGGACATCGCCTACCTCAACGCCGGGGTCACCACCGGCGAGGAGGACATCACCAAGCTCACCGACGAGCAGTACCGCCGCATCCTGGGGGTCAACGTCGACGGCATCGTGTTCGGCACCCGCGCCGTGGTGCCCGAGATGGCCCGGCGCGGCGGCGGGAGCGTCGTGGCCACGTCCTCACTGGCCGGCATCGTCGCCTTCCCCGGCGACCCCATCTACACCCTCACCAAGCACGCCGTCGTCGGGTTCGTGCGCTCCGTCGCGGCCCGCCTGGCCGAGTACCACGTCACCATCAACGCCATCTGCCCCGGGCTCGTCGACACGCCGCTCATCGACGGGGAGATCCGCGACGCCCTGGCCGGGTCGGGCTTCCCCCTCATCGCCCCCGAGTCGGTGGCCGAGGCCGTGCTGGGCTGTGTGCAGGGCGCCTTCCCGTCGGGTGAGGCCGTCGTGGTCCAGCTGGGCCGGGAGCCCGTCGCCTACCGCTTCGGACGGCCGCCGGGGCCGCGCACCGAGGGCGTCGAGGGGAAGATCCCGCCGGGGTGGCTGGCCGACCAGGGGTCGGCGGGCGGGGGCGCCGGCGGAGGCTGACGGCGGCGCCCGGTGGGGCGCTCAGGGGCGCCCGGCCCCCACCAGCCCGCTCGTCCAGATCCCGGTGATCTGGATCCGGGTGCCGGTCTCCATGGCCTGGACCATCTGGCCCGGCCCGACGTACATGGTGACGTGCCCGATGGTGCCCCCCTCCCGGTAGAAGAGGAGGTCGCCGGGCTGGAGGTCCGACAGCGGCACGTGGGCGGTCTCGGAGTACTGGGCGGCGGCCGAGTGCGACAGCGACACCCCCGCCCGGCCCCACGCCCACATGGTGAGCCCCGAGCAGTCGAACCCCACGCCGGGGGTGGAGCCCGCCCAGACGTACGGCACGCCGATCTGCGACTCGGCGGCGGCCACCGCCGTGGCACCCGCGCCCCCGGCGGCGGGCGGCAGGGCGGGGAGGTCGGAGCCCGCGCCGGCGCCGACGCTGGCGCGCTGCGCGGCGACGCGCGCTTCGAAGGCGGCCTGCTGGGCGCGCGCCTGGGCCGCTTGTTGGGCGGCCACCAACGTCTTGATCTGACCCTTGAGGCCGTTGAGGGTCGACTCCTGTTGCGCCAGCGCGCTCTGGGCGCCGGCGCGCGCCGTCTGCGCCGCCGCCAGGGTGGCGTGCGCCTGTGACTCGGTGGACTGCAGCGCGCTCTCCTGGGCGTTGAGCTCGCTCTCGGACGCGTTCAGCTGGTCGATGGCCCCGGCGATGTCGCCCCCCGCCACCTGTTCGTACTCCTTGGTGGCGACCGACGACTCGCCTCCGGGCTCGAAGAGCTGCTCGAGCCCCGTGCTGGACCCGCCCGTCATGTAGTCGTCGATGGCCAGCTGGCGCAGGCGGCCCTCGTCCACCGACACCTGGCCCTTGGTCTGGGCGATCTGGGCCTGGGTCTGGGACAGCTGCTGGTCGAGCTGCTGCACGCGGATCTGGTCCTCGTCGTAGCGCTCCGACAGCACGGCCAGCTGCTGGCCCTGCGCCTGGATCTGCGCGGCGACCTGGCCCGCTTGGGCGCGCGCCTTGGACAGCTGATCGGCGCTGGCGGAGAGGGTCGGCGCGATGGCCGCTCCGGCCAGGGCCGCCACCACGGCGACCGCCACCCCGAAGCGACCGAGCCCTGGGACCGCCTTCCTCCGCCTCCCGGGCCATGCCTTCGAGTGCTGCTCGAGGCTGGTCACAACGGCCTCGTGTCTAGCAACGGGCTCCGGCGAGGGGCAAGCATCCTCGGACGGGGGCCTCATGTCGCCAGGTCAGAGGCTTGCAGCCCCGATCGCCCGGGGCGGGCCCCGGCGGGGTCGGCCCCGGGCGCCCCCGGTCCCGCCCGGGGCGGAGGCGGCCGCGCGGGGCGCGCTGCGGGGCGCGCCGGCGCGCTGAAAACGTGCACCGTGCCCCGGTATGGTCGGCGCGGTGCACCCCATCGAGCGGCTTCGCTACGTGGCACGCGCCGGCTGGGGGCCACCGGCGGTGTTGGCGGCCGAGGCGGCGTGGGCGCTGGGCGACCTGGCGCTGCACGAGGGGGCCGCCGTGCTCCCCGCCTGTCGGCGCCTCCTCGACCGGCACCCGGGGTGCGGCCCGCTGTGGTGGGTGGCGGCGCGCATGCTCACCGCCGGCGACGCCGTGGAAGAGGCCGAGCGCTGCGCGGACGCCCTCGAGGCGGACCCCACGAGCGAGCTGCTGGCGGAGGACCTGTGCGGGGACCGGCGCGCCGTGCGCCACGGTGGCGTGGGCGAGGTCGCCGGCGCCGACGTCGTGGTGATCGAGGTCGACGCCCTCGGCCCCACCGGGATGGTCGTCGACCACGACGACCTCGGGCTGCTGGAGGCGGCGCGCGCCCTCGAGGTGCCGGTGTGGGTGGAGGCGGGCGTGGGACGCGTCATGCCGCCGCGGCTGTGGGAGGCCCTCGTGCGACGCGTCGAGGACGCCACCGACCGTTGCGGCGCCGTCGTGGCGCTCGACGGCGTCGAGCGCGTGGCGGGACCGTGCGGGCTGCAGCCGCCCGCCGTCGCCCTGGCGGGGAGCGACTGCCCCGAGCCCGGGGAGCTCCTGGCACGCTGGTGACGGCGCCGCCTTCGGGTGCGGCCCGCGGTTGGGCACCGGGAGGTGAGGCATGACATGGCGACCGGCGGGCCGTGTTGCCGGGTCGGTGCTGGCCGTCGTCGCCTGCGGGGCGGGGGCGTCGAGCTGCGCGTCCGGAGGCCTCCCGACGGGGGGAGCCTTCACGCTGTCCTGGCGCTCCACGGTGACCCCGCGCACGGCGCCGATTCCCTTCTCGGGCACGATCGCCGGCATCGCCGTGCGCGGCTCGGCGGCGAACCCGGTGTCGCTCATCGAGCCCTTCGTGAACGGGGGGACGCTCCCCCCGTCGCTCACCATCGCCCGCTGGTCCGGATCGTTCGGCTCGACGAGCTTCACGGTGTCGGTGTCCGAGGAAGGCGGTCCCGTCGCAGGGTCGTTGTCCCAGTTCTCGTACGTCGTCACCGGGACCTACGGGACGCAGCCCGTGCGGGCCACCGTGGACGTCGGCGCCTCCTCGTCGTCGACCCTCCGCTTGGCGGGCACCATCGGTGCGCACCACGTCCGGGGGACGATCACCATCCCCAACGCCCACGGCACGAGGAGGGGATCGGCCACGGGGACCTTCACCCTCAGCGGGTGAGGGCAACCTCAGCGGGTGAGGAACCGATCGACGGTCGCGGGCCGCGCTGGGTAGGGTCGGCGTCCATGGGCGAGATGATCGAGTTCCCGAGCAACGGTTCGCAGGGCCAGGGCTACGTGGCCACCCCGTCGTCGGGTGCGGGTCCCGGCGTGGTGGTGATCCAGGAGTGGTGGGGCCTCGTCCCCCACATCAAAGACGTGTGCGACCGCTTCGCCGCCGAGGGCTTCACGGCGCTGGCCCCCGACCTGTACCGGGGCACGCAGGTGACCGAGCCCGATGAGGCCGGCAAGCAGATGATGGCGATGCAGCTCGACCGGGCCGGCACGGACATGTCGGGGGCCGTGGACGCCGTGCGGGCGCGGGCGGCGGGCGACGACGTGGGCGTGGTCGGGTTCTGCATGGGCGGCGGCCTGGCCCTCGTGCTCGCCACGCAGCGGCCCGACGCCGTGAAGGCGTGCGTGTCGTTCTACGGCCTCATCCCGTGGCCCGAGGCGCAGCCCGACTTCGCGGCGGTGGCGGGCGCCGTGCAGCTGCACGTGGCGGGCGACGACGGCTACTTCAGCCCCGACGCGGCACGCGCGCTCGAGGCGCAGCTGCGCCGGCTGGGCAAGGACGTCGAGCTGCACCTCTACGACGGGACCGACCACGCGTTCTTCAACGACACGCGCCCCGAGGTCTACGACGCCGACGCCTCGAGGCTCGCCTGGTCGCGCACCCTCGACTTCCTGCGCGCCCGCCTGGCTTGAGCGCCGCCCACGTCGAGCCCCGGGGGCTGGTGGGGAGCTACCTGGCGCTGGGCCTCGGGCTGGGCCGCCACATCGACGGCCTGGTGGACGCCTACTACGGCCCGCCCGACCTGGCGGCGCGCGCCGCGGCCGCGGCACCACCGGGCCCCGACGAGCTGGTGGCCACGGCGCGGGCGCTGGTGGCCGCCCTCGACGCCGGGTCCCCGCTCGACGGGCCCGGGGGCGAGGACGCCGGCACGGGCGGCGCCCGGCGCCGGCGGTGGCTGCGGGCCCAGGCGGTGGGGCTGCTCACCACGGCGCGCCGGGTGGCGGGGGAGGCCGTGTCGTACCCCGACGAGGTGGAGGCGTGCTACGGCGTGCGTCCCGCGCCCGTCCCCGTGGAGCAGTTCGAGGCCGCCCACCGGCGCCTGGCCGAGGCCCTTCCCGGCGCGGGCCCCGTCCGGGAGCGGCTCATCGCCTGGCGGGAGTCCCACGCGGTGGCACCCGACCTCCTGCGCGGCGCCATCTCGTCGTTGCTCGAGGACCTGCGGGCGCGCACGGCGCACCTCGTCGGGCTCCCCCCCGGCGAGCAGGTGGAGTTCGAGCTGGTGACGGACAAGCCGTGGTCGGGTTTCAACACCTACCTCGGGGGCTTGCGCTCGAGGGTGGCGATCAACACCGACCTGCCGGTGCTCTCCACCACCCTGGCCCACCTGGTGGCGCACGAGGCCTACCCCGGGCACCACACCGAGCACTGCCGCAAGGAGGTCGGGCTCGTGCGGCGTCGCCACTGGCTCGAGGAGAGCATCTTCCTCGTGGGCACGCCGCAGTGCCTGGTGGCCGAGGGCCTCGCCGACCTCGGCCTCGAGGTCCTGCTCGGGCCGCGTCCCGAAGCCGTGGTGGCCGCGCACCTGCTGCCCCTGGGCATCCGCTACGACAGCGACGTCGTGGCCGCCACCGCGCAGGCCGGGGAGATGCTCGGCGCGGTCCGGTCCAACGCGGCATGGCGGCTGCACGCCGAGGGGGCCGATCCCGAGGTGGTGGTGGCCGAGGTGGCCCGCTGGGGCCTGCTGCCCGAGGCGCGCGCCGCCAAGGCGGTGGAGTTCCTGTTGCACCCGACGTGGCGTGCCTACGTCACGTGCTACAGCGAAGGGCTGCGCCTGTGCCGCCGGTTCGTGGGCGGCGACCCGTCGCGCTTCGTGTCGCTGGTGAGCGATCAGCTCATCCCCGAGGACCTCGCCGCCTGACGACCGGCGTGGAGCCTCCGTGCGCCGCACCGGTAGCATGCCTGGCATGTCCGAACGCAGCCGGAACCTTCCCCGCCGCTCCTGCTTCTCGACGCCGGGCTCCAACGAGCGCTTCCTGGAGAAGGCCCCCACCGTCCCCGCCGACATGTCGTTCCTCGACCTCGAGGACTCCGTGGCCCCCCTCGAGAAGTCCGCGGCGCGGGCCAAGGTGGTCGAGGCCGTCCGCAAGCAGCCCTGGGACGACCGGGTGCTGTGCGTGCGCATCAACGCGTGGGACACCGAGTGGACCTACGGCGACGTCATCGAGGTGGTGGGCAACGCCGGCGAGCGCCTCGACGAGGTCATGCTGCCCAAGGTGCAGTCGGCGGCCGAGGTGGTGGCGCTCGACCTCCTGCTCACCCAGGTGGAGAAGACCTCCGGGCTCCC
>DATJBC010000068.1:0-5109 GCA_035515515.1 Acidimicrobiales bacterium | reverse complement strand
CACACCTCGTCGGCCAGGGCGGCCTGCTCGACGTTGACCTGCAGGAGGGAACGCCGGGCCGGGTCCATCGTCGTGTCGCGCAGCTCGGCGAAGTCCATCTCACCGAGCCCCTTCAGCCGGTTGAACTCGTGCTTGTGGTCGGGGTGCTCGGCCAGGAAGGCGGCCTTGGCTGCGTCGTCCTTCAGGTAGATCTTCTCCTTGCCCACCAGGGTGGAGTACAGCGGCGGCTGCGCCACGTAGACGAAGCCGCCTTCCACCAGCGGCTTCATCTGGCGGAAGAAGAACGTGAGCAACAGCGTCCGGATGTGCGACCCGTCCACATCGGCGTCGGCCAGGATGATCACCTTGTGGTAGCGGATCTTGGCCACGTCGAACTCGTCGGCCAGGCCCGCGCCGATGGCGGAGATGAGCGCCTGGATCTCGGCGTTCTTGAGCATTTTGTCGATGCGCGCCCGCTCGACGTTCAGGATCTTGCCCCGGATAGGAAGGATGGCCTGCACCCGGGGATTGCGGGCGTCCTTGGCCGAGCCGCCGGCCGAGTTCCCCTCCACGATGAACAACTCGCTCTCGCCAGGGTCACGTGACGAGCAGTCCACGAGCTTCCCCGGGAGCCCGGCGCCGCCCAAGGCGGACTTGCGGCGGGTGAGGTCGCGCGCGGCGCGGGCCGCCACCCGAGCCCGCGCCGCCGTCGTCGACTTCTGCACGATCTGGTTGGCCTCGCGGGGGTTCTCCTCGAGCCACTCGCTCAGCTTCTCGTTCGTGGCCCGCTCGACCAGCGACCGGATGGAGACGTTGCCCAGCTTGGCCTTGGTCTGCCCCTCGAACTGCGGCTCGCGCAGGCGCACCGAGATGATGGCCGTCAGGCCTTCGCGGATGTCCTCGCCCTGGAAGTTCTCCTCCTTCTCCTTCAACGACCCCTTGGCCCGCGCGTAGCGGTTCACGGCGTTGGTGAGGGCTTTGCGGAAGCCCTCCTCGTGCATGCCGCCCTCCATGGTTGAGATGCCGTTGGCGAAGGAGTGGATGGACTCGTGGAACCCGGTGTTCCACTGCAGGGCGATGTCCACCTCCTGGTCCTCGTCGGTCTGTGCGTAGGAGCACACCCGGCGGAACAGTGCCTCCTTGGTGCTGTTGAGGTGCTTCACGTAGTCGACGATGCCGCCCGAGTAGCAGTAGACGACCGGCTCGTGCTCACGCTCGGCCCGCTCGTCGACGAACCGGATCTTGAGCCCCTTGTTCAAGAACGCCATCATCTGCAGCCGCTCGAGGACGGTCTGGGCCCGGAACTCGGTCTCCTCGAACACCGTGGCGTCGGGCCAGAAAGTGACGGTGGTGCCGGTGCGGTCCCGGGGCGCGGGCCCGGTCGCCTTGAGCTTCTTGGTGCGCTCTCCGCCGTTGGCGAACTCGGCCACGTGGTGCTTGCCGTCCCGGTCGATCTCGAGGACGAGCTTGCTCGACAGGGCGTTCACCACCGACACGCCCACCCCGTGGAGGCCGCCGGACACCTTGTAGCCCGAGCCGCCGAATTTGCCCCCGGCGTGCAGCGTGGTCAGCACCAGCTCCGCCGCGGAGAGCTCGGGGTACTGCTCGTGGGGCTTGACGGGGATCCCCCGGCCGTTGTCCTTGACCCGGCACCCCCCGTCGGCCAGGAGGGTGACGTCGATCTGGGTGCAGTACCCCGCCATGGCCTCGTCGACGGCGTTGTCCACCACCTCCCACACGAGGTGGTGCAGGCCGGTGGGGCCGGTCGAGCCGATGTACATCCCCGGACGGGCGCGGACCGGCTCGAGACCCTCCAGGACGGTGATGTCACCGGCGTCGTAGGAGTCGCCACCACGCCTCTTGGCCGGCCTCTCCTCGGTCTTCAGCGCCACGCGCGCGCCCTTTCGTGCTGGTGTCCGATCGGGGGACGCAGGCCCCTGACACAGTCTCGCGAGAGGCTGTTCCGTGCGTCTCCGATGCAGGTCAGTCTACCAGGAGAGGGTGGTCCGACGAGCGACGGAGCTTCTTCGTGCCGCCCTCGGCGGGGCACCCGCACGACGTCGGGTCCCCGCCCGCCGGGCCCGGTTTTTGGGGCGTTTTCCCGCCGCGCCGCGCGCCCGGCGGCGCGCGCGGCCCGTCAGGGGCGCACGCGCACCTCGATGCGCTGGGGGGGCTCGCTGGGCTCGCACGCGCGGGACACCGCGGCGAGGATCTCGGGAGCGAGCATGCGGATCTGGGTGGCCCAGGCGGGATGGTCCGCGTGCAGGATGAGTGTGTCGCCGTCCATGCGCACGGGGCGGACATGCTCGGCCACCGACGCACCCACGATCTCGATCCACCTCCCGAACACCGTCCCCACCACCGTCGCCCGGCCGGCGCCGAGGTGGCTGGCCACCTCGCCCAGTGCGTCCCCGATGCGCACGGTCCTCCCGGCGCGGCCGCGCTCGTCGCGCCGGAAGGGGCGTCGGGGAGGATCGGGCGGGCCCGGCGCGGCGGGCCCGCCGTGGCGGGGGGGCGGGGCCATCTCAGGCGGGCGCCACGACGGTGCCCGCCACCACGTCCATGACCTTGCCAACCGGCACCGCCCCCGGGGGCTCGACCGCCGTGGTGAGCAGGACCTGCCCGGGGGGGAGCAGCTCCACCAGGGCCTCGCTGCGACGGGCGTCCAGCTCGGAGAACACGTCGTCGAGGAGCAGCACCGGCGGGTTCGCCAGCTCCTCCCGGCGCAGCGCGTGGGACGCCAGTCGCAGGGCCAGGGCGATGCAGCGCTGCTCGCCTTGCGACGCGTGGGTCCGGGTCGGCCGGCCGCCGATCACGATGTCGAGGTCGTCGCGGTGCGGCCCCACCGACGTGTGCTGGCGGCGCAGGTCCTCGGCCCGGGCCGCGGCCAGCGCGGTGCGCAGGTCCCCTTCCCACGAACGCCTGTAACCGAGCACGACGGGCTCGGCGGGACGCGCCAGACGTCCGTAGGCGTCAGACAGGTGCGGCCCGAGCTCCTCGGCCAACGCCGCGCGGGCCTCGGCGAGGTCGGTGCCCGCCTCCGCCAGCCGGTCGTCCCACACGTCCAGCGTCGACGCAGTGACCTCGTCGAGGCGGCCGTTGCTCTGGCGCAGCAGCGCGCCGCGCTGACGCAGGATCCGCTCGACCGCTGTGCACGTCGCCTCGAGGCGTGCGTGCCGGGACACGAGGACGTCGTCGAGGTACTGGCGGCGCGCCGCGGGCCCACCCTGGACGAGCTGCAGGTCCTCGGGCGAGAAGACCGTGACGGCCAGGGTGTCGGCCAGCTGCGACCGGCGACGCACCGGTTGGCGGTTCACCTGCATGCGGGGCGTCCCCGCGTCGGGGATCTGCGCCTCCATGAGCGCCACACGCCCCTCCAGCGCCACCTCGGCGCGCACGACCGCCGACGTCGCACCCCGGCGCACCAGGGCCTCACGGGGTGCGCCCCGGATCGAGCCCTGGGTGGCCAGCCAGCCGATGGCCTCGAGCACCGACGTCTTGCCGGCGCCGTTGAGGCCGCGCAGGACGGTGAGCCCGGTCACGTCCAGGTCCAGCTGCACGTGCTCGAAACAGCGAAAGTCGGTCAGCCACAGGGTGGCGACGGCCACGGGGCCCGCTCGGCGACGGCAGCGCGCAGTCGGGGGCGGGCCTACGACACCCGCACCGGCATGAGGAGGTAGCGGTAGTCCTGATGGTCAGGGCCCCGCACCGTGGCCGGCTTGGTGGCGTCCACCGTCTCGAGCACGACCTCCTCCCCGACGACGGCCTCTACGCCGTCGATGAGATACGACGGGTTGAAGGCCACGGTGAGCTCCTCACCCTCGTACTCGGCGTCCACGTCCTCGCTGGCGTGACCCACCTCCTGGGACACCACGGTCAACTCCACCGATCCGGCCCGCATGGACAGCCGCACCGGTGTGGTGTTGTCCCGGACGAGGAGCCGCACCCGCCGCAGCGCGTCGAGGAGCGCCTCGCGTCCCACCCGGAGGGTGTTGGGATACCCCGGCGGGATGAGCTGGCGGTAGTCGGGGAACTTGCCGTCGAGCAGGCGGGTCGTGAGGCGCACCCCGTGCACGGTGAAGGTGGCGTCGAGGTCGCTGACGGAGAACCCCACCGCGGCGTCGCCGTCCTCCTTGCCGCCGGCCGCGGGCAGGAGGCGCTGCAGTTCGGTGAGGGCCCGGGCGGGCACGAGGATCTGGTCGGCGGTGCCGGCCAGCGGCCCCGTGCCCGCCAGGTCCCGCATGGCCAGACGGTAGGAGTCGGTGGCCACCAGGCGGGTCCCTTCGGCCTCGGCGGCCAGGAGCACCCCCGTCAGCAGCGGGCGGGCGTCGTCACCCGAGGCCGCCCTGACCACCTGGCGCAGCGCCTCCGCCAGCGCCCCCGCGGGCACCGTCACCTGGTCGGGGCGCGGCTCGGCCAGCACGGGGAAGTCCTCCACCGGGTAGGTGCGCACCACGAAGCGCGACCGGGCGGCCGAGATCTCGACCTCGTCGTCGCCCCCCTCCACCGTCACGGCACCGGGCTCGAGCGAGCGGACGATGTCGGCCGCCAGCCGGGCGGGGGCCACCACGGCCCCGTCGTCGAGGCCCACGGCCTCCACGGCCACCCGCACGGTGAGGTCGAGGTCGGTGCCCACCAGGGCGAGCTGGTTGCCGGCCACCTCCATGCGGACCCCGTTGAGCGCAGGCGTGGTCGAGGCCCGGGCGGTCACGGCTCGACCGGCGGTGGCCAGGGACTCGACGAGCGTGTCTCGCTCACATCGGAACTTCACACAGGATCCTTTCCATTCCAGAAATTCAATTCTGGCAGTGACGGTAGTAGGGCCTGTGGATTGTGGACGACGGGGCGTCGGGCGAGGTCACGGCCCCTATGGTCGTCCACCGCTGTGTCACGGCTGTCCACCGCGCCCGTCGGGCGGGGGGACCCGCGGCGCCCGTCGTCCACCGCCCGGCCCGCCCCGTCCACCGCCCGGGCCGTGTCCTCCACAGGGTCATGCACCGCTCTTGATCCGCTGGATGAGGTCGTTGACCTGGTCGAAGATCTGACGGCGCTCCCCCATGAGCGACGAGATCTTCTCCACGGCGTGCATGACCGTGGTGTGGTCCCGGCCGCCGAACTCCCGGGCGATGG
>DATJBC010000067.1:0-5311 GCA_035515515.1 Acidimicrobiales bacterium | reverse complement strand
CCCGCAAGGTGAGCACGCCGTCGTCGAGGCTGGCGTCGGCGTCCCCGACGATGGCGAAGTCCATGAAGTCCAGCTGGGCCTGCTCCAAGAAGCGCTTGCGCTCGGGCCCTTCGATGGGGGGGATGCCCCGGGCGCGCACGGCCGCCGCCCGGGCCCGGAACCGCTCCACCATGGCGGCGGGATCGAACGCGTCGGCCACGCACGGACTCTACCGGCGGCCCCCGACACCCCTCCCACCAGCCATACAGGGCGGCCGGGGTGGCGCCGGGGGCCGGGCGGCCGCCCGATAGACTCGGGGGGAGTCCCTGCCGTGACCCACGTGCCGCCGGGACGGAGGAGTCGATCGTGAAGAAGGGACGGCATCGCCGCTTCGAGGAGGCTCGCAGCCTGAAGCGCTCGACCGCGACCGCCGGCAAGCGGTGTCCGGAGTGCGGGGCCGAGCCCGAGGACGAGCACGCGTCGTGGTGCCTCGCCGAGGCCGACGAGTTCGACGAGATCCTCGGCAACGGCCAGGGCGCCTCCCGGGAGGACGATCCCCTGGCGGAGTGACGGCGCGCCCGTCGGGCGCGCCGTCAGCGCCCGCTGCGCCTGACGGCGGGGTGCGGAAGCCGCACGGCCGTGGCCCGGGCCGCGGGCACGGGGAGCTCCGCGGACGCCTTGCCGTTGGCGGCGGCACGCGCCGGCGGCGGGGACGCCGCGCCGGTCGGGGGGGACGCGCCGGCTGGCCGTGACCCCAGGGCCGCGCTGCGGGCCTCGAGGTACTGCACCAGGCGGCGGTAGATCTTCTTGCCCACCAGCGCCACGAGCTCGTCGCGCAGCTCCTCGTACACGGGGCGCTCGCCCACGAAGGCCTCGGGGTCCTCGGTGCACCACCAGTGGAACTCGAACCCGCCGTCGCCCCAGTCGCGTCGGTCCCACTGACGGATGATCGAGGTGACATGTCCGTCCTCGGCCACCTCGTCGTCGCGCCGCAAGGGCAGTTGCCAGCACACGTCGGGCTTGAGCTCGAGATGGGGGACGCCGCGCTCGATGGCGGCCCGGTGCAGCGCGCATCCCGCCCCGCCGGGGTGGTCGGGACGGTTGAGGAAGATGCAGGCGTCCTTGACCAGGCGGGTGGTGATCTCACCCGACTTGGCGCGTACCACGACGTCGGGCTTCCGCGCCCCCTTGCGCCACGCCTTGTCGCGGAACTGCCACTGCTCGGCGGTGAGGGTGGCCGCCGCCGCCTCGACGCGCCGCACGTCCTTGGCGTCCGTGAAGTGCGCGCCGTAGGAGCAGCATCCCTGGACCAGCTCGGGCGCGGGGCCGGTCAGCACGCCCTGGCAGCCTCGCCCGAAGATGCACGTCCAGCGGCTCTCCATGAAGCTGACGTCGAAGAGCCAGGTCCGCTCCTCGGCGGGGTCGGGGAAGCTCACCCACTCGTGGGCGCCCTCGGGGGCGCCGCGCCACGGGTCGCCCGGCGGGGCGGACGCAGCCCGGGCTCGCTCGGTGTCCTTCACGGCCATGGTGTTCCTCTCCCACTGGTGGCGACCGGGGCGCCGACACCATCGTCGTCGGGTCGTAGGTGCAAGCCCGAGACGCTATCCCGCTCCGACACGGCCACGGTGTCCAGCTGCGTGCCGCGGGGCTCGGCGCAGCAGAACCACGCCTCGGTCAGCCGGGGGCGGGACCCCTCGGGGAGTGGCGAGCGCAGCGCGCCGTCCACGGGGACCGCCCCGACGCGCCGGGGCGCCAGCGCCAGGCGCCGCGCCGTGGCGGCGCACACGGCGTCGAAGGCCCGGCGGGCGGGCCAGCGGCCGTCGTCGGCGCGCGCCGCGATGTCCGACAGCTCCTCCTGGAGGGCGTCGAGGCGCGGATCGGGGGAGGCCCAGCTCCACCCGAGGTGCTCGGCGTCGTAGCCCGACAGCCGCCCCGACAGCCGCCCCGAGGTCACGAGCAGCGACTGCGGGGGGACGAGGAGCCGGATGGCGTACTGGACGGGGTCGACGTTGCCCACGAGGTCGCAGCGGGCCACGAAGTCGAGGAGCGCGGCCATGTCCTGGGCCGTCGTCCAGGGCGTGAAGGGGACGAGGGAGGGGCGGGGCTCGATGCCCGCGGCGCGCAGGACCGCCACCGCCTCCGCCGCGTCGGCGACGCCGTGGCCCTTGTCGAGCTCGCCCAGGACGCGGTCGCTCGTCGACTCGAAGGCCGAGACGGCGAAGATGCACCCGGCGGCGGCCAGCTCCGGCCACAGGCTGCGGTGGCGCAGCACGTGCTCCACCTTGGCGGTGACGTCGAAGGTGAGCTCGGGGAAGGCCCCGTGGAGGGCGGACAGCACCCGCCTGGCGTGATGCGGCCCGTTGAGGAAGTCGGGGTCGCCCAGGGTGATGTGGCGGGCGCCCAGCGCCACCAGCTGGGCCACGTCGGCCACCACGGCGTCCTCGCCCACGAGGCGGGTGCGGCCGTCGTAGACCACCGGGACCGGGCAGTGCCGGCAGCGGTGCGCGCAGCCGTGGCTGGCCTCCACGTAGCCCGCCAGGCGCTCCTCGTCGCCCAGGGCGAGGCGCGCGTAGCGCTCGAGCGGGGCCAGCAGGTGGCGGGCGGGGAGCCCGGCGCGGTGGCGCCCGAGCTCGACGACGACGGCGTGCGGCGGCGTGGCGCCCGACCCGAGGGAGGACACCCACGACACGAGCGGTCGCTCGTACTCGCCGGCGATGGCCAGGTCGGCCGCGGGCGCGGTCCCCTCGGCGCCGTCGAGGTTGGCGTAGAGCCCGTAGAGGCACACGGGCACCTCGGGGCGGCGGGCGCGCACCGCGGCCACGGCGCGCCGGGCCAGCCGCATGGCGGTGTGCATGGGGACCGAGCAGGCCACGGCGTCGGCCCAGGACAAGGCGGCGTCGTCGAGCGGGTCGACCGCCAGGTCGCAGCAGCGCACGTCGTGCCCGGCGCGCAGGAGCGCCCCCGCCGGCGCGGCCAGGTGCAGCGGCTGGTGGCCCAGCTCGTAGGTGGACAACAGCAGCACGCGCACCGCGACCACGGTAGCGGGGCGGCCACGGTGGGGACGGCGCCGTCGTCGTGCGGGAGGGGCCTAGGCGTCGACGCGCACGTCGAGGCAGGCCCACGCCCGGCGCAACGCCGTCTCGACGCGTGCCGGCGTGGCGTCGCGCCCGAAGACGAACCCGAGGTAGCGGTTGCCCTCGGGCACGGGCACCACGCGCTTGCCGGCGGCGACGGTGATGTCGACCCCCACGATGCCGGGCACCGCACGCGCGGCGTCGACGCCCTCCACGGCGCGCAGGGTCCCGGCGCGTGGCGTGGGCACCATGAGCACGCCCGAGGCGCCCCGGGCCCGGGTGTCGCCCAGCGCCATGCCCAGGGCGTGGCGGATGACGAGCTCCTCGAGGGAGCGGCCCGTGGAGAACGACAACGCCCGTCCGCACAGCCCGCCGATGGTCCGGGCCGCCACCTCGATCACCGACGCCCGCCCGGCGCGCACGCGCACCTCGGCGTGCACGGGGCCCTCGGTGAGCCCGAGCGCGGCGGTGGCCGCCTGGGTGGCGGCCGCCACGGCGGCCAGGTCCGCCGCCGCCAGGCGCGACGGCGTGACGTAGATCGTCTCGGCGAAGGCCGGCCCGTCGAGGGGGTCGGGCTTGTCGAACACGGCCAGCACGTGCAGGCGGCCCGCCACCAAGAGCCCTTCCACCGCCACCTCGGGCCCGGGCACGAACCGCTCCACGAGCAGCGGGGCGTCGGGGCCCAGCCCGGCGTCCGCCGCGATGCGGCGCACCCGGGCCGTCACCTGGACGGCGCCGTCCACGTCGTCGGCCCGCAGCACCCCCTGGCTGGCGGAGAGCGTGGTGGGCTTGATGACGCACGGCAGGCCGACATGCGCCACGGCCGCCGCCACGGCGTCGTCGTCCGCCCCCGGGGCGAGGACCGCGTAGCGGGGCTGGTCCACCTCGCACTCGTCGAGCAGGCGGCGCATCACGAGCTTGTCGCGCGCGGCGGCCACCGCCTCGGGCGGGTTGTGGCGCAGGCCCAGGAGGGCCGACGCCCGGGCGGCCACCACCGTGCCCACGTCGTCCACGGCCAGGACGGCGTCGAGGGGGGCGGCGGCGTCGTGGTCGGCGATGCGCGCCGCCGCCTCGGCGGGGTCGTCGAAGGGCACCGCCAGCGAGCGCTCCCCGGGGAGCGGGCCCAGGGTGTCGCCCTCGGCCACGCCCACCACGACCTCCACGCCCAGGGCGCGGGCCGCCTCGACGAAGTCGGGGGCCCGGTACGTGGTCGTGGGCAGGAGAAGGAGTATCCGGGCCACCCCCCTATGATGGCGGGGGGAGGTTTTCGCCATGGTCGAGGAGACCGCGCCGGCTGTCGAGAGGGAGGCCCCCGTCGTCCTGACGGTGACCGCCGCGGCGCGCGGGGTGGTGCTCGACGCCCGCTCCCAGGAGTCCGACGCCGAGCGCCTCGCCCTGTGGGTCGAGGTCACCGGCGCCCGCGACGGCGCCTACACCTACGACATCTACTTCCAGTCCGCCGCCGACGCCGCCCCCGGCGACGTGGTCGAGGAGGACGACGGCCTGGTCGTGGTGGTGCCCGAGTCCAGCGTGGCCCGGCTGGGAGGCGCCCGGCTCGACTGGTCCGAGGAGGGCGAGGGCGGGTTGGTGATCTTGAACCCCAACACCCCGCCCCGGCCCGAGGCCTTCGCCGCCCGGGCCCAGGGCGACCTGTCGAGCGAGCTGGCCCAGCGCATCCTCCGGGTGCTCGAGGACGACGTGAACCCCTCGATCGCCATGCACGGCGGCCGCGCCGACCTCGTGGCGGTGGAGGAGGGCTCGGTCTACGTGCGCCTGAGCGGGGGCTGCCAGGGGTGCGGGCTGGCCAAGGTGACGCTCACCCAGGGGATCGAGGTCGCCCTGCGCGACGCCGTGCCCGAGGTGGTGTCGGTGGTCGACGTGACCGACCACGCCAGCGGCACCAACCCCTTCTACGAGCCGGCCAAGAAGTAGCGCGCCGCGGGCGCGTCGCGCCCGCGGCCCCATCCGCCGGGGCCCCGAGGCGGTGGGTTAGCGTGCCCGCTCATGCACGCCCTCGTCACGGGGGTCAGCGCGGCTGGCGGTCTCCTCCTCGGTGACGGGCTCGAGGTCCTCGTCGAACGGCTGGGCGGGCGCCGGCCGCTCGACCGTCCGCTGTGGCGCTGCCCGGCGTGCGACGCCCCGGCGCGGGGACGGGCGCTCGTGCCCCTGGTGCGGGTGGCGGCCCGCCGGCGGGGGTGCCCCGCATGCGGCCACGTCGTGGCGCACCCGTGGCGGCCCCTCGTGCTGGGCGCGGTGAG
>DATJBC010000066.1:0-2635 GCA_035515515.1 Acidimicrobiales bacterium | reverse complement strand
GAAGCCGGGCCGCAAGGGGTGGATTCCCAGGCTCACCCCGACCGGTGGGGAACCGGCGTCGGCACCGGAGCGTCGAACCAAGCAGGGTGACACAGGGGGTCGACATGGTTCGTCGAAGCACGGTCGTGGTGATCTCGGCGGTGATGGCCTGGGCGCTCGGGGCCATCGGCCTCACGGAGCGAAGCGGAGGAACCTCACCGCCCCACGGCTCGCAAAGCCCGCCCGCGGTCCGCGCGCTCGACGCCAGCACGAGCAGCCCGGGTGCCGTGGGAGCCCCATCTGGTCCCGGTGAGCGTCCGTTTGCCTGCCCGGACCTGGCGGCCCCGGGGGAATCCGCAATGTCGCCGCCGGGAAGCGCCACCCGCCTGTTCACCCGCACCACCGACGACGGTGTCGCCCTCCGCGTCTACGCAACGGCCCCGATGCCGGCCGTCCTCTGTGGTCCAGTGTCCTCCCAGGGCACGCCCGCCAACCCAACCTCGGAGTGTGACTCGAGGTCGGTCATGGTGGAGATGTCAGACGCCAGCACCGTTGGTCAGGGGGTCCTCGACGGCGTCTCGGCCATCCCGGTCATGAAGGGCTCCTCGACGACGTCGGGGATCACGACCCCGGCCGCCTCCGTGCCCCAGGCACTCACCAGCGGGGTCTTCGGCGTCATTGAGGGTGATCCCACGTGGTGGGTGGCGGCCTCGCTTGGGACCGAGGTGGCGGAGGCCACCATCACCTTCGCCGACGGATCGAGCGACGACATGGCTCCCATCGGCGGCGTGGTGGTGTTGGCCCACCACGCCGCCGCAACGACACCTGCGTCCGACCTCTCCGGCGTAAGGGGAACTCTGACCCTCAGCGATGCGTCGGGCAACGTGCTCGCCACCGTGGCGCTTGTCGACGTGTCGTCGCCGGTGGCGGTTCCACCGCCCGGTCCTGTCATAGGACCGTTGTCAGCTCCAGGTGGCGCTGCCGGCTCAGCTTCCTTCGGAACCGGAACCGAAGGTGCGGGTGCCGGAGGCTCGGCTTCGACCGCGACTGGCACATCGCCACCGAATGCACCGATGGGCTGCCTGGTCGTCCCGGTGGCTCCGACCCCGCGTTCGCTCACGCCGCGCACCTGACCCGTTGACGGCGCACCGGGGAAGCGAGGGCTGAGCTCAAGGCCGGGTCGAGGGGCGATGAGGTGTGTGAGCATCTTCTTCGCAGAAGGTCAAGGGGCGACGGCGTGCGCCGAAGCCCGAGCGGCGGCGTAGAGGCTCTCCGGGGCGATGTCGGCTCCGTTGCGCCACATGATGGCGTTGGCAGCCCGGCTGGCTCGGAGCTGCCGGAAGTCATAGTGCCCGGGCATGGTCTCGCCCCGGTCGTGGTCGAGACTTCCTGCACCCGGCAACCCGGGGGGCCCGTTCAGGTACCCTCATCCTCCTCGGCGAAGACGCGGTTGGCGTAGTCCTGCAGTGCGGCGGCGCACTCTTCGAGCGACTTTTCCGCCTGGTGGCGGCCCGTCCCGCCGAGCACGTCGCGGGCGACCACGCTGGCGAGCCAGTTCCGCAGTTTGGCTAGGTCGACTTCGTTCTCTTCGAGCTCTGCAAAGGAGAAGTGCTCAGCCGTGTACTCCTTCGCCACCTGCGCTCGGAAGTCTTCACAGCGGTCGACGATCTCCTCGTACTCGTCGTTGCGGGCCGCGTTGAACTTGGCTATCAGTTCGGGCTCCCCGACGAGGGCACCGGCGCTAAGCAGTACGGCCGTACCCTCCATCTCGATGATCTCGTGCCGAAGCTTGCGGAGGGACCGCTCGGCCGAGGTCGACGCCGGCAAGGCAGCCACGGAGTTCTGCAGGTAGACGGCCCCCATTCCTTTCAACCGCCGCCAGACGGTCGCCCTGAGCCGTGTCGGCTCGGACGGCACCTTGTAGACGAGCACGAGCCACTGGCGAGGACCGCTCCGTTGGCTCCCATCCTGGTCGGCTGGCACGACATGATTCTGACTGCTGGGTGGGGACCGCGAGGTTCCGTGCCTGAACACGTCCAGTAGGGCTCCGACCGCAGTCCGTGGAGGCCGATTCATTCACCATTTGGTCACGCCAATGCGACCAAGAGTTCATCCGCTGGGCGCGTGACGGAAACCTGACATCGGCGGCCCATAACCATTATCACCTCCCTGGACGACAGGTCATGCAGTCGGGTGACCCGCATGGCGACTCGCTCTACTGGCCGGTGATCGACGGCGTGAGCCCGCTGCCCGCCCTGCCGCCTCTGAACTCCTGTCCAGACCATCGATCCCTACACATGGGGAGCACGCCAGGGTTCGATCGACACCCGTCTGGGAGGTGGAAGGAGGTCGAAGCGCAGTAGCGGTGCTGCCCGATCACCTCGGAGGGGCTGAGGTCACCGTCGGCATCCCGGGTCACCCCGTGCGCGGCGGCGACGCGCGCATCTTCATCAGGCCAGCCGGCGACGATCGTGCCACCCTCTCCGCAGGCCCACCTCGTGGCCGAGATCTGTGACGTCGCGTTCTCGGGGCGCGGTTACGAGCACGCGCTGGCGGTGCCGGACGGCCCGCTCCTCACCGGTATCTTCTCCGCGACCCGGTTTGAACGCGGCACCGCGGTCGGGGTGAGCCTCGACCCGGAGGCCTGCCTTCTCCT
>DATJBC010000065.1:0-2037 GCA_035515515.1 Acidimicrobiales bacterium | reverse complement strand
GGGGAACCCCTTGCCCGGCGTGGGCAGCTCGTCGGTCTCCACGAAGTGGAGCTGGAGCGAGCCCACGGCGAGCCACATCCCGGGGAACCCGAAGTCGGGCCGGCGGACCTCCTCGAAGCCGAAGACGCCGCAGTAGAACGTCCGGGCGGACTCGAGGTCGTCGACGGCGATGGCCACGTGGCTGTATCCCGCCACGACCGGTGCTGGCGCCACCCTGCCTCCTTCGTCGCGCCGGTGCCGGGCGGTCCCCGGGGGAGCCGCCGCCGGCGGTGCTGTGCAACTGTAGTGACCGTCGGGGGCACACCCACAGGAGGCGTGATGGCAGCCGGACACGGTCAGGGGCAGCTGTCCATGGGCCCCGTCGCCCAGTTGGGCTACGTGGTGGCCGACACGGCCGGGGCCATGGACCACTGGACCCGGTACCTCGGGGTGGGCCCCTTCTTCTTCCTGCCGGCGCCCCCGCTCAACGACCTGCGCTACCGGGGCGAGCCCTCGCGGGCGCGCATCTCGGTCGCCCTCGCCTACTCCGGTGACCTCCAGGTCGAGCTCATCGAGCCGCTGGACGAGGAGCCCTCGCCCTACCGGGACTTCCTGGACGGCGCCGGGCCCGGCCTGCACCACGTCGCCCACTTCACCGAGGACTTCGACGCCGCCCTCGCCGCGCAGCGCGCCGCCGGCCTGGTGCCCTACTGGGAGGGGCGGGGGATGACCGCCGACCAGCGCTTCGCCTACTACGACTCGCCGCACGGCGGCACCGTGCACGAGATCGTCGAGACCGCCGGCCTGGGAGCCTTCTTCGACTACATGAAGGCCGAGAGCTCCCGGTGGGACGGCGCGGACCCCGTGCGCACCATCGAGTTCTGACGCCGGCGCGCCCGCCGGTGCCGGCGGCTCCTCACATGAAGCTGTCGTCGGGCGACAGCCCGAGCGCGTCGTCCCCGCCGGTGATGATGGGCTGGCAGTTGCCCCATCCCTCGCCCCCGCCCACCGGGTCGGTGACGTGCACGACGGTGTCGCGGATCTGGTGCAGCCGGCGGGCGGCGTCGGGGCTCGAGCAGTCGGGCACGTGCTCGCCCTCCACGAGCAGGTCGCCGCGCCATTCGCCGTGATGATGGCCGTCGAGGCCGAAGTAGAGGCCCGCCCCCAGGTGGAACCCCGTGTCCGACACCACCTCGATCCCGAGGGTGCGCCGTCGGCCGTCGGCCGTGGTGGCGTGCACGACCCCGCCGCGCAGGCGGCGGTTGTGGGGGTCGAAGGCGAGCTCGGGCTCGAGGTCGACGAAGCGCTCCACGCGCCCGTCGGGGTGCTCGACCCCGCCCATGACCACCTGCTTGTGGACGAACCCGGGCCCGTGCACCATCTGGTAGTGGAGGAACAGCCCGTAGCGGCTGCCGTCGGGGCGGCGCATGGCGACCGGGCTCCAGATCATGCGGAACGACAGGCCCGCCAGCGGGTCGCGGGGCTCGAGGTCGCGCAGCGGCACACCGACGTCGTAGCGCACGCCCCACGAGTGGTCGCGGGTGGACACCCACGCGTCGGGGGCGATGTCGGAGCGCACGCCGTCCACCTCCACCCAGCCCGAGGCCGACCCGATCTGGTGGTAGCGCACCAGGTCGGACCCGACGCGATACCCCTGGCGCATGTGGGTGCGGTCTTCGAGCGCGGGCGGCACCACGGCCTCGAAGACCCAGTCGAAGGACACGGGCTGCGCGTCGTTGGGCTCGAGGACGAAGCGCACCGACCGCAGGGGCTCGACGACTTCGTAGCGGATGGGGCCCGCCGCGGTCGTCTGGGGGTGGGGGTCGAGACGCCGGCTGGCCCGCACGGTGCGCTGCTCCACGCCGCGGGAGATGCCGGCGTAGCCGTCCATGACGTTGCGGTTGGGGTACTTGCCCAGGCCGAAGGCGAGCTGCAGGCTGCCGTCGGTGGCCGCCGCCATGGCGCAGATCTTCTCGGTCCACGACAGGTCGCTCGTTCCCACCACGGCGAAGGTGTCGGTGATCTGATGGCACAGCTCCTCGTCGGCGGGGACGAGGG
>DATJBC010000064.1:0-15634 GCA_035515515.1 Acidimicrobiales bacterium | reverse complement strand
GCCCGACGACGCCCCGGTGACGAGCACCCGCGAGCCTGCGATCTCCATGTGCGCCTCCGTGCCCTCGGCCCGCGCCGGGGCGCGGGGTGCCGCGGCGCCAAGTAGAACACGGCCATGGCCATCCTCGACGAGATCCGGCGGGTCTGGGACGACGACGCCGCCACCTACGACGACGCCCCCGGCCACCGGCCCACCAGCCCGGCGGTGCGCGCCGCCTGGAGCGCGGCGATCGAAGCGCTGCTGCCCGCGCCCCCGGCCCGCGTCCTGGACTGCGGGGCGGGCACCGGGTTCGTGAGCCTTCAGGCCGCCCGGCTGGGGCACCGCGTCACGGCGCTCGACCTCTCCCCCGCCATGCTCGACAAGCTGCGGGCGGCCGCGGCCAAGGCCGGGCTCGACATCGACGTCGTGGTGGGGGAGGCCACCGACGTCCCGGGCACCTTCGACGTGGTCATCGAGCGCCACCTGCTGTGGACGCTCCCCGACCCGGGGGCCGCCCTGGCGGCCTGGCGGCGCGCCGCGCCCGCCGGGAGGCTCGTGGCCCTGGAGTCGCTGTGGGGGCGGGCCGACCCCCTCGAGGTGCTGCGCGCCAGGCTGTGGCGGGCGGTGAGGCGCTGGCGCCGGATCCCTCCGGACCACCACGGCGAGTACCCCCAGGCCGTGCGGGACGCGCTGCCGCTCGGGTCGGGCACCCACCCGCGCGTGCTGGCCGCGCTGGTGGAGGAGGCGGGCTGGCGCAGCCCGCGCCTGCACCGCCTGCGCGACGTGGACTGGGCCGTCACCCTCGAGCAGCGCCTGCCCGAGCGGCTCCTCGGGGTGCCGCCCCGCTTCGCCCTGGTGGCGACCTGACCGCGGCGGGCGGCCCGACCCGGGCGCGGGACGCCGGGGTGCTCAGGCGGGGGCGAGGCGGGCCACCCACTGCTCCAGGGTGGCCCGGCTGACCGGCCCGTGCACCACGTGGACCACGTCGCCGGCGGCGTCCACGAACACGGTGTCGGGATAGCCGTCGAGCCCGAAGCGCGGCGCCAGGGCGCTGTCGGCGTCGGACGCCACCGGGAAGGTCACCCCGCTCTGGCGGGCGAAGGCGAGGCCGCTGCCGGGCTCGTCGTTGCCGTCTATGCCCATGAAGGCGACCGGGCTGCCCCGGCGGGCCGCCTGGCGGGCCACCCGGGCGATGGTGGGCAGGTCGGTGCGGCACGGCGAGCACCACGAGGCGAAGAACGCCACGACCACGGGACGGTGCGCCTGCGTCCCCGCCAGCGGGTAGCGCACCGGGGAGCCGCCCCCGAGGCGGGGGTAGGAGAAGGCGGGGGCGGCCTGCGAGGCGCCCGAGGTGACGCCCAGGGCCGTCACGACCCCCGCCACCACCACGGCCGCGGCGACGGCCGACACCAGGATGCGGCGCACCCGCCGCCCCCGGTGGACGCGGGCCTCCCCGCTCAATGGAACCGGATCAGGACGTCACCGGCCATGGCGACGAACAACAGCGTCAGGTAGGTGATCGAGTACCGGAACAGCGCCATGGCCGCCCGCGGCGTCTGGTCCCGTCGCAGGCGCAGGGCGAGCACCACGAACACCGCCCCGAGCACCAGGGCCCCCACCAGGTACAGGGGGCCCATGTGGGCCACCGCCGCGAACACGACCGACACCGCCACCAGGAGCACCGTGTAGAGCAGGATCTGCCGGGCGGTGCGCCCCAGGGTGGCCACTACGGGCAGCATGGGCACCTGGGCCGCCGCGTAGTCGTCGCGGTAGCGGATGGCGAGCGCCCAGAAGTGCGGCGGCGTCCAGATGACGATGACGGCGAAGAGCACCACCGGGGCCCAGCCCAGGTGGCCGGTCACGGCCGCCCAGCCCACCAGCACGGGCACCGCCCCGGCGGCCCCGCCGATCACGATGTTCTGGCTCGAGGTGCGCTTGAGCCACAGCGTGTAGACGACCACGTAGAACGCCGTGGCCGCCACGGCCAACAGCGCGGAGAGCAGGTTGACGACCAGCCACAGCTCCACGAAGGCGGCCGCCTCGAGGGCCAGGGCGAACACCACGGCGGCGCGCGGCGTGACCTCGCCGGTGACGAGCGGCCGGTTGCGGGTGCGGTGCATGACGCGGTCGATGTCGCGGTCGAGCACCATGTTCATGGCGTTGGCCCCGCCCGCGGCGAGGGCGCCGCCCACGAGCGTGGCCAGCATGAGGCCCACCGACGGCACGCCCCGGCGGGCCACGAACATGGTGGGCAGCGTCGTCACCAGGAGCAGCTCGATGATGCGGGGCTTGGTGAGCGCCACGTAGCCACCGACGCGCTGCGGTCCCGCCCACCGGGCGCGCGGGACCACGCGGAACAGCGACGACATCGGCGCCGAGTCTACGAGGGCGCGCCCGGCGGCCACCATTCGGCCGCGCCCCGGGCCGCCCCCCTCCGGGGGCCCGGGGTCGGGTCACGGGGCCCCCGGTACGATGGTCCGCCGGTGCACCTCGCCGGCGTGAGCCCCCGGGCCTTCCTGCGCCTCGCCCAGACGGCGGTGGGGCTGGTGGTGCTGAACATCGTCACCGGGGCGGCCGTGCGCCTCACCGACTCCGGGCTGGGCTGCCCGGACTGGCCCACGTGCTCCCGGCACCACCTGACGCCCGTGCTCGCGTTCCACCCGGTGATGGAGTTCGCCAACCGGCTGGTGGTGGTGGTGCTGTGCGTCGGGGCGGGCGCCGTCGCCGTGGCCGCCTGGCGCCGCGTGCCGCGCCGGCGCGACCTGCTGTGGCTGTCGGGCGGGCTGCTGGGCGGGGTGGTGGCCGAGGCCGTGCTGGGCGGGGTGGTCGTCTACACCAAGCTCAACCCCTACGTCGTGATGACCCACTTCATGGTGGGCATCGCCCTGCTCACCGACGCCACCGTCCTGGCCGCACGGGCCGGGCGCGCCCCGGGGCGGGCGGGGCCGGCCAAGGTGGGGCGCGGCGCCCTGCTCCTCAGCCGCGTGACCCTCGGGCTGCTGGCGGTGGCGCTGGCGGCGGGCACGGCCACCACCGGGGCCGGCCCGCACGCCGGGGGCAAGGGCGCCAAGCGCATCCCCGTGGCGCTCGCCGACATGGCCCGGGTGCACTCGGGGATCGTGCTGGTGGTGGTGGGGCTCACGGTGGTGGTCCTCGGCCTCCTGGCCCGGGGGGCGGCGCCCCCGTCGGTGCTCGAGCGGGCCCGGCTCATGCTGGGGGCCATGGTGGCCCAGGGGGTGATCGGCTACGCCCAGTACTTCAGCCACCTCCCCGCCCTGCTGGTGGGCGTGCACGTCCTGGGCGCCACCGTGGTGTGGGTGGCCGCGCTGTGGTTCGTCGACGGGCTGTTGCAGCGCGGCGCCGAGGACCTGGCGGGCACGGCCCCGGCGGCCACGACGGTCCTGGTGTCCCGATGAGCGGGACGGGCCCCGCCGTCCTGCCCGTCGAGGTCGAGGCCCCCGAGAGCGGCGAGGTGGCCCGCCCCGACCGTCCGTGGCTGGTCATCGTGTGGAACGACCCCATCAACCTGATGTCCTACGTGACCTACGTGTTCCAGAAGCTGTTCGGCTACAGCCGCGACAAGGCCACCAAGCTCATGCTCGACGTCCACCACAAGGGGCGGGCGGTGGTGACCTCGGGGCCCCGCGAGCGCGCCGAGCTGGACGTCTTCCGGCTGCACGAGCACGGGCTGTGGGCGACCATGGAGGAGTCGGGGTGATCCGGCACCGCCGCTTCGTGCGCGACCGCCAGGGCCGCATCCGCCCCGGCCTCGAGCCCACCGAGCGGGCCCTGCTCAAGATGCTCCCCGCCCAGGCCCGCGAGCTCGTCGACGCCGACGAGCCCAGCGCCCGGCGGCTGTTCCCGGTGGCCTACCCCGGCGACGACCAGGCCCAGGCCGAGTACCGCGCCATGATGGGCGGCCAGCTCCTCGAGCACCACCGCCACGCCCTCGACGCGCTGGTGCAGAGCGTGGGCGACGACACCCTCGACGAGGCCCAGCTGTCGGTGTGGCTGGGGGCGGTCGAGGTGCTGCGCCTGTTGCTCGGCACCCAGCTCGACGTGAGCGAGGACCACGTCACCGTGCTCCCCCAGGACCCCCGGGCGGAGCAGTTCACGGTGTACCAGTACCTGAGCATGCTCCAGGGCGAGATCGTGGACGCCCTGGCACGGGGCCTGCCCCGGAGCACCTCGGCGTGACCCGCCTGCTCACCATCATGGGCTCGGGGGAGACCGCCCCCACCATGGTGAAGGCGCACCGGGCGGTGGTCGAGCGCCTGGGGCCCGGCGCGAGCGGCGTGCTGCTCGACACGCCCTTCGGCTTCCAGATGAACGCCGACGAGCTGTGCGCCCGGGCCGTCACCTACTTCCGCGACAGCGTGGGGGTGGCCCTCGAGGTGGCCGGGGTGCGCTCGGCCGCCGACCTGGAGGGCCCGGGCGGCGACGCCGTCGTGGCCCGGCTGGCGGCCGCCCCCTTCGTGTTCGCCGGGCCGGGCAGCCCCACCTACGCCCTGCGCCAGTGGCAGGGCACGCTCGTCCCCGGGGTGCTGGCCGAGAAGCTCGCCCTCGGCGGCGCCCTCACCTTCGCCTCGGCGGCGGCGCTCACCCTGGGGGCGGCCACGGTGCCCGTCTACGAGATCTACAAGGTGGGCGAGGCGCCCCGCTGGGTACCGGGCCTCGACCTGCTGGGGCCGCTCGGGCTCAGCGTCGCCCTCATCCCCCACTACGACAACGCCGAGGGCGGGACCCACGACACCCGCTTCTGCTACCTGGGCGAGCAGCGCCTGGCCCGCCTGGAGGACGAGCTCCCCGCGGGGGCCTTCGTGCTGGGGGTGGACGAGCACACCGCGCTGCACCTCGACCTCGACGCCTGCCAGGCGGCGGTGGTGGGCCACGGCGCCGTGACGGTGCGGGCCCGGGGGCGCTCCACGCGCATCGAGGCCGGCGAGACGGTGCCGCTCGGCCGGCTGGCGGAGCTGGCCGCCGAGCTGGCCGCCGGGCGCGCCACGCCCGCTCCCGCCGCCCGCCAGGCTCCTGCCCCGCCGGCGGCCGGGGCGCCGGGGCAGGGGGCCGGGGGGCCGCCGCTGCTGGCGGCGGTGCGCACCCACGAGGCCGCCTTCCGGGCGGGGCGGGCGGGGGGCGACGTGGCGGCCATGGTGGGCGCGGTCCTGGCCCTCGACGACGAGCTGTGGTCGTGGAGCGCCGACACCCTCCAGTCCGACGCGCTGGACCGGGGCCGGGCCAGCCTGCGGGCCATGGTGGGCGAGCTCGGCGAGCTGGCGCACCTCGGGGCGCGCGACCCCGCCGCGGTGGTGGGGCCCTTCGTGGAGCTGGCGCTCTCCCTGCGGGACGCGGCGCGCCGGGAGCGCCGCTTCGCCGACGCCGACGGGGTGCGCGACCAGCTGGCCGCGCTCGGGGTCGAGGTGCGCGACACCCCCGAGGGCTCGGCCTGGAGCCTGGCCGAGGGGCGGCGCCCCCCCGGAGGGCCGCAGGGGGACCCTGCTAACCTGCCAAGGCCCTGATCGGTCGAGCCCCCATCGTCTAGTGGCCGAGGACGCCGCCCTTTCAAGGCGGTAACACGGGTTCGAATCCCGTTGGGGGTGCAGCGGGTGGGGTGACGCTGACCGGGGTCCTGTGGTGCAGTTTGGAGTGCACGCCGGCCTGTCAAGCCGGAGGTCGCGGGTTCAAATCCCGTCAGGACCGCCGTGTGGGACCTGGGTCCGGCACACGGTCGGGTAGCTCAGTTGGTAGAGCGCGCGCCTGAAAAGCGTGAGGTCACCGGATCGACGCCGGTCCCGACCACCGCCCGCCCGCGGCGCGCCCCGCCCCGCGCCGCGCTTTGGCCACGCCCCGTAGCCCGGCGTCCACAGACGGTCGGGTGCGCCGGCGGCGTGGTCGGGTGCAGACGCGGGGCCTCGTGACGAAGGCCCGCCGGGCGCCCACCCCCGTTATCCACAGCACGGCAGGGGCGGGCGCCGTGCCGGGGCGGGCACACGCGCCGGGGACGAGGGTCGCACGCCGCGCCCCCGGGGGCGCGGGCGCGCACGGCACGAGCGCGACGCGGCGGCGCGTGACCGGGCCCGAACGTGGATTCCGGGCCGGAATCCGCTGTTTTGGGGGCAGCATTCTGGCGCGTAGCGCGCGGGTGGACCACAATAAGCGCCCATGAACAAACGAGAGCTTGCCAAGGCGGTGGCCGTTCACGCGGACGTCGACCTCAAGACAGTGACCAACGTCCTCGAGGGATTCACCGACGTGGTGACGGCGGTCGTCTCCCAAGGGGAACCGGTGGCCATCACGGGGTTCGCCAAGTTCGTCAAGGTGAACCGCCCCGCCCGCATGGGACGCAACCCCGCCACGGGTGAGGCCATCCGTATCAAGGCGTCGAAGAAGGCGCGCATCACACCGGTGAAGGCGTTCAAGGACGCCGTGATGCAGCCGGCCACGGCACCCAAGCTCAAGCGGGGCGCCTTCCCGACGAACGACGAGGCGGTGCGCGCCGCGGGCAAGGCCGCGGCGGCCCCCGCCACGCGCGGCCGTGTGGCGCCGGCCCGCAAGACGGCCGGGCGCAAGGCCACCGGGGCTCGCAAGACGGCCAAGCGCGCGCCGGCCCGCAAGACCACGGCGCGCAAGACCACCGCCCGCAAGACCACGGCGCGCAAGACCACGGCCCGCAAGGCCACCCGGCGCCGCTGACGAACGCACGCCACCGGTAGGGCCGCGCCGCGCCGACGCGCGGCGCGGCCGCCGGCGGCGGACACCGACGGGACGCGACCGTGAGGATCGACGGCTCGACGATCCTGGTGACAGGAGCGTCGTCGGGGATCGGCGAAGCGCTGGCGCCCATGCTGGCGGCGCGCGGCGCCACCGTCGGCATCGCGGCGCGCCGGCACGACCGGCTCGCCGCCACCCTCGCCCGGTGCCAGGAGCACGCGCCGGCGTCGCGCATGTGGGTGGTCGACCTCTCCGACGTCGACGCCGCGGTGCAGTTGGTGGCGGACGCCTGGGACGCCTTCGGGGGCCTCGACTGTCTCGTCAACAACGCCGCCGTGGGCAAGCGCAAGCTGCTCACCGACCACACCGCCGAGGACCTCGACACCGTCATGCGGACGAACTTCATGTCGCCCATCCGCATGAACCTGGCGGTGCTCCCCCGCATGATCGCCCGCGGCGGGGGAACGATCGTCAACGTGGCCAGCGGGGGCGGGCGTTTCGGCATCGTGCACGAGTCGGCCTACTGCGCGGCCAAGTTCGCCATGACGGGTTGGAGCGAGGTGGCCGCCATGGACCTGGCCGACACGCCCATCGAGGTCAAGCTGATCCAGCCGGGCGCCATCGACACCGAGATCTGGGTCCCCCAGCCCGGCGAGCTGCCCGGGCTGCCCGGCGCCCAATTCGTCACCGCCGAGGAGTGCGCCACGGGCATCGTCGAGGCCATGGAGGCCGACGGCGTGGAGTTCTTCGTCCCCGCCGAGCTCAAGGTGCACGTCGACATGAAGAACGCCGACCTGGGCGGGTGGATCGAGTTGATGGCGGCCCTGGGGCGCGCCAAGGGGCCGCCGGCGTAGCGCAGGGCGCCGGGTAGGTTCGCAGCGACGGGGTGTCTCGATCCGGGGAGGACGCGTGGCCGAGCAAGCGGACGTGGTGGTGCTGGGCCTCGGTCCGGGGGGCGAGGAGGTGGCGGGGCGCCTGGCCGAGGCCGGCCTCGACGTGGTGGGCATCGAGAGCACCCTGCTGGGCGGGGAGTGCCCCTACTGGGGGTGCGTCCCCTCCAAGATGATGATCCGCGCCGCCAACCTCCTGGCCGAGGGGCGCCGCATCCCCGGCATGGCGGGCACGAGCACCGTGGCGCCCGACTGGGGGCCGGTGGCCCGCCGCATCCGCGCCGAGGCCACCGACGACTGGGACGACCGCGTGGCCGTCGAGCGCTTCGTGGGCAAGGGCGGGCGCTTCGTGCGCGGCCGGGGACGGCTGGAGGGCCCCCGGCGCGTGGCGGTGGGCGACGCCGTCTACGAGGCGCGGCGCGCCGTGGTGGTGGCCACCGGCGCCCGGCCGTGGGCTCCCCCCATCGCGGGCCTCGACGCCCTGGAGGGGCGCTACTGGACCAACCGCGACGCCATCGAGGCCGAGGCGGTGCCGGCGTCGCTGGTGGTGCTGGGCGGCGGCGCCATCGGCGTCGAGCTCGGCCAGACCTTCGCCCGCTTCGGCGCCTCGGTGACGGTGGTGGAGGGTGCCGAGCGCCTGGTGGCGGCCGAGGAGCCCGAGGCCAGCGTGCTCGTCACCGAGGCGCTCGAGCGCGACGGCGTGCGCGTGCTGAGCGGGGCGCGCATCACCGCGGCGCGCGCCGACGGCGACGGCTTCGCCCTCGACGTGGAGGGACACGACCCCGTCACCGGCGCGGCCTTGTTGGTGGCCACCGGGCGGCGCCCCGACCTGGGCGCCGTGGGCGCGGCGAGCATCGGGGTGGACGAGGGCGCCCGGGCCCTGGAGGTCGACGCCACCATGCGCGTCACCGAGGGCGTGTGGGCGGTGGGGGACGTCACCGGCGTGGGGGCGTTCACCCACATGGCCATGTACCAGGCGGGCATCGCCGTGGACGACATCCTGGGCAAGGACCCCGCGCCCGCCGACTACCGGGCGCTGCCCCGGGTGACCTTCACCGACCCCGAGGTGGGCTCGGTGGGCATGACCGAGGCCGCCGCCCGGCGGGCGGGCCTCACGGTGCGCGCCGGCGGGGCGCAGGTCCCGAGCTCGGCCCGGGGCTGGATCCACAAGGCGGGCAACGAGGGCTTCATCAAGCTGGTGGAGGACCGCGACCGGGGCGTGCTGGTGGGCGCCACCTCGGCGGGGCCCACGGGGGGCGAGGTCCTCGCCCTGCTCACCCTGGCCGTGCACGCCCGCGTCCCCGTCAGCACCCTGCGCGCCATGATCTACGCCTACCCGACCTTCCACCGGGCGGTGGAGGACGCCCTCAGGGACCTCGTCGCGTGAGGGCGTGGGCGCCCCGGGGGAGGAACAGGCGCTCGAAGCCCACCGCGGCGAGGACCACGAGCGCCACGTCCAGCGGGTCGCGATAGCGGGTCTGGCCGAAGACGGCGGCCGCCACCACCACGACCTCGAGCAGGATCACCCCGAAGGGGGCCAGGGGGACGTGCCGGGCCCGCAGGTCGACCACGCCCAGCACGGCCAGGCCCAGGAGCACGTAGTAGGCGAACAGCCCGACGGTGGCGGGCAGCCGGGGCCGGCCCAGCACCGACCATTCCAGGTCGATCTGCTGGGCGGGGCGGAACACCCCGAGGGCCCGGCCCAGCCGGGCCCCCATGACCACGGGCACCCGGCCGGCGTGGTGCTCGGCGTAGCGCAGGGCCACGCGCCGCAGCTGGCTGTCGCGGGCCAGCGCGCCGCCGGGGGGGACGGGGACCTCGGTCTCGCACGTGTCGTCCCAGTACCCGATGAGCGGCCCGCCGTAGGTGGGGGCGCAGTTGGCCGTGGCCAGCGTCACCCCCAGCTGGTCCGACAGCAAGACGGGGTGGGAGAAGCGGGGCACGGTGTAGGCCCACCACGGGGCGAAGACGCCCAGCGCCCCCAGCACGGCCGCGCCGCTCAGCGCCAGGCGCCGGCGCACCCCGCGGCGTCGGGCGGCCAGGCCGGCGGGCACCGCCAGCAGCAGGACCAGCAGCACGAGCTCGGAGCGGGCCAGCGCGCACAGGGCGCACAGCACGCCCAGGACGGCGGCCCGGGCCGGCGTGGGCCGGTGCCACAGCCGGTAGCAGGACCACACCACGAGGGCCACGAGCGCGACGACCACCGTCTCGGCCAACAGCGACCCGTCGTCCACGACGAACACCGGGTACAGGGCGGTCACCGCGGCGGCCACGAGCCCCACGCGGGACCCGGCCACCTCGCGGCCGGCCAGCGCCACCGCCACCACGGCGCTGGCCCCCAGGAGACACCCCCACAGCAGCTGGGCGAAGAACGACGTCGCCCCCACGGCGGGGGCCACGGCCAGCACGAGCGTCCACAGGGGAGGGTGGCTGGCGCCCGGCACGGCCTGGAACCTCCACAGCAGCGAGTAGGGGTCGACGAAGCCGTGGCCCTGCGCCAGCAGGTTGGCCTGGTAGTGGAAGTAGAAGGCGTCGCCGGTGGGCTGGGCGTGGCGCCGGTAGCCCCACACGTAGGCGACCCGCACGGCCAGGCCCACGGCGGCCAGCGCCGCCACCCGGGCACGCCACGCGCCGCGCGGGGTCGTGGTCACCGTTCCCGCCCGCGCCGGGCGTCAGGGCTCGTCGAAGTCGAAGCCGAGGTCCGGCGCGCCCAGGATGGCCCGGAAGGCCACGCCCTCGGCACCCAGCAACCGGCCCGCCGCCCCGCCGCGGTCGACGACGGCCACGGCCAGGACGACCTCGGCGCCCGCGGCGCGCACGGCCCGCACGGCCTCGAGCAGCGAGGTGCCCCGGGTGACGGTGTCCTCGGTCACCACCACCTTGTCCCCCGGGTCGAGGGCGCCGGCCACGCGCCCGCCGCCGCCGTGGTCCTTGGCCTCCTTGCGCACGCTGAAGGCCTTGAGGGACCGGCCCCGGGTGGCGGCCACGGCGGCGGCGGTGAAGGCCACGGGGTCGGCGCCCATGGTGAGCCCGCCGATGGCGGTGGCCTCGTCGGGCACGACCGCCAGCACGGCGTCGGCCACGAGCAGCATCCCGTCGGGCCGGCACACCGTCTGCTTGGAGTCGATGAACCAGCTCGAACGCCGGCCGGACTTCAACACGAAGTCGCCGCGCTGCACCGAGTGCTCGAGCACGTGGCGGCGCAGCGCCTCGGTGCTCACCGCCCGCCCTCCATCCGCACCTGCCCGCTGCCGGCCACCACCGCGCCCACGGGCTGCGCGGCGCACCCCGCGGCGTCGAGCGCGGCCACACAGCGCGCCGCGTCGGAGGCGGCCACCACCAGCACCATGCCCACGCCCAGGTTGAAGACGCGGGCCATCTCGTCCTCGTCGACGTCGCCGTGCCGGCGGATCTCGGAGAAGATGGCCGGCTCCTCCCAGGCGCCCCGGTCGACCACGGCGTCGGCGCCCGGGGGCAGGGCGCGCCCCAGGTTGCCGGGGATGCCGCCCCCGGTGATGTGGGCGGCGGCGTGCACGTCGACGCCCGACGCCAGCGCACCCAGCACCGCCGGGGCATACACCACCGAGGGGCGCAGCAGCTCGTCGGCCAGGCTGTGGGCCGCCCCCGGCCAGGCGGGGCCCTCCAGGGGGAGCCCGGCCCGCTCCAGGAGCACGTGGCGGGCGAGCGTGTAGCCGTTGCAGCGCAGCCCCGGCGACACCAGGCCCACCAGCACGTCGCCGGGGGCCACCCGCGCCGGGGAGAGCATGGCGTCGCGCTCGACCACCCCCACGGTGAACCCGGCCAGGTCGAAGCCGCCGGGGGGGAGCGAGCCGGGGTGCTCGGCCATCTCGCCGCCGAGCAGCGCGCAGCGCGCCTGGCGGCAGCCCGCCGCCACCCCCGCCACGAGCTGCTCCATCTGCCCGGGGTCGAGCTTGGCGGTGGTCACGTAGTCGAGGAGGAACAGCGGCTCGGCGCCGGAGCACACGATGTCGTCCACGCACATGGCCACGAGGTCGATGCCGATCGTGTCGTAGCGGCCGGTGTCGGCCGCCACGTACGACTTGGTGCCCACGCCGTCGGTGGACGACACGAGCACCGGCTGGCGGTAGCGGGCGGGGTCGAGGGCGAAGCTGCCGCCGAACCCGCCGATGTCGCCCAGCACCTCGGGGCGGGCGGTGGAGGCCACCTGGTCGCGGATGCGGTCCACCGCGGCGTCGCCCGCGGCGATGTCCACGCCGGCGGAGGCGTAGGTGGCCCCGCGACGGCGCCCGGCCACGTCAGGCGGGGCTGGGGGCGGGCACGGCCCGGGCCGCGGCGGCGAGCTCGACGGGCACGGGCACCGGGTACCGGCCGGTGAGGCAGGCCGTGCAGAAGCCGGCACCGGGCGTGTCGATGGCGGCCACCAGGTTGTCGAGCGACAGGTACACGAGCGAGTCCACGTTCAAGAAGGCGGCGATCTCGTCCACGGTGTGCTGGGCGGCGACGAGCTCGTCGCGGTGGGGGATGTCGATGCCGTAGAAGCACGGCCACGCCAGCGGGGGCGAGGAGATGCGCAGGTGCACCTGGCGGGCCCCCGCCTCGCGCAGCATGCGCACCACGGCGCGCTGGGTCGTCCCCCGCACGATGGAGTCGTCCACGACGACGATGCGCTTGCCGGCGATGTTGTCGCGCAGGGGGTTGAGCTTGCGCCGCACCCCGGCGTCACGGGCGTCCTGGCCCGGGGTGATGAAGGTGCGGCCTATGTAGCGGTTCTTCACCAGGCCCTGGCCGTGGGGGATGCCGCTCGCCACGGCGTAGCCCTCGGCGGCGGGGACGCCCGACTCCGGCACGCCCATGACGAGGTCGGCGTCCACCGGCTGCTGCAGGGCGAGGAGCTCCCCCATGCGGCGCCGGGCGCTGTGCACCTCCCGCCCGTACAGGCGGCTGTCGGGGCGGGCGAAGTACACGAACTCGAAGATGCACAGGTGCGGGTCGATGCGAGCCGGCGGGAAGAGCTGCTCGGAGCGCACCCCCTTGGCGTCCACCACGACCATCTCGCCGGGCTCGAGCTCGCGCACGAAGTCGGCGCCCACGATGTCGAGGGCGGGCGTCTCCGAGGCGAGCACCCAGCCGTCGGGGGCCTCGGCCGGGCCCAGGCGCCCGAGGCACAGGGGCCGCAGCCCCGCCGGGTCGCGCACCCCCACCAGGTGGGCGGCGTCGAGCACGACGAAGGAGAAGGCACCCTCGAGGAGGGGGATCACCGCCCGCAGGGCGTCCTCCAGGGAGTCGTCGAGGACCTCGAGGGGAGCCTGCCCGTCACCGCCGGCCACCAGGAGGCCGCCGTCCTCCTCGTCGGCGTGCGCCGGGGCGTCCCAGTGCTCCTCGGGCGGGAAGCAGCTGGCCAGGAGCTCGGCGACCAGGTCGCTGTCGGAGGCCACCACCCCGGGCAGCATCCCGGCCTGCTCGGCCAGGGCGGCCGTGTTGGTGAGGTTGCCGTTGTGCCCCAGGGCGAAGCCGGCCCGGCCCACGGGGCGGAACACGGGCTGGGCGTTGCGCCACTCCGACGCGCCGGTCGTCGAGTACCGGGTGTGGCCGATGGCCAGGTGCCCGGGCAGGCACGACAGCGTCCGCTCGGAGAACACCGTGGTGACGAGGCCCATCTCCCGCACCACCGTCACGGTCTCACCGTCGCTCACGGCCATGCCGGCGGACTCCTGCCCCCGGTGCTGGAGGGCGTACATCCCGTCGAAGGTGAGCTGGGCCACGACCTTGCCGGGCGCGTACACGCCGAAGACGCCGCAGGCTTCTTTCACTGGGCCCTCATCGCGTCCCTCACTGCGCCGCCGTGGGCACCGCATCCCACCGCCGGCACATCCTCTCGCCGCGCCATCGAGCCTACCCTCCCACGCCTGCGTGCCCCGCTCCGCCATTCCCCCTGGTGGCGGCCACGACGGGGCGCACGGATAGCCTCGGGCGGTGATCGACCTCCACACCCATTCCAGCGTGTCGGACGGCTCCGAGCGCCCCGGTCGCGTCGTGGAGCTGGCCGCCGCCGCGGGCTGCAAGGCGCTGGCCCTCACCGACCACGACAGCTTGGACGGCCTCGCCGAGGCCGGCGAGGCGGCGGCCCGGGCGGGGCTGGTGCTCGTGGCGGGCTGCGAGGTGTCGTGCCGCAAGCCGCCCCCGCCACCCGGCGCCCCCCCGCTGTCGGGCTCGGTGCACGTGCTCGTCTACTTCGTGGGCCCCGGGACCGGCCCCCTGCAGGACGAGTTGCGCGTCCTGCGCCAGGACCGGGCCGAGCGCAACCGGGCCCTGGCCGAGCGGCTGGTGGAGCTGGGGACCGGTGTGCGCTACGAGGACGTGGTGGCCGAGGCCGGCGAGGAAGCGGGGGTGGGGCGGCCCCATTTCGCCCGGGCCCTGGTCAAGGCGGGGGCGGCACACGACGTCGACGACGCCTTCGACCGGTTCCTGGCCGACGGGCGCCCGGCCTACGTGCCCAAGGCCCGTCTCGACCCCGGGGACGTGGCCCGCCTGGCGCACGCCTCGGGCGGGGTGGCCGTGCTCGCCCACCCGCTGTCCACCGGCCTGGGGCCCGCCCATCTCGAGCGCATGGTGGCGGGCCTGGCCGAAGAGGGCCTCGACGGCGTCGAGGCCCTGTACGCCTCGTACGCGCCCGACGAGCGCAGCGCCCTGCGCCGCATGGCCGAGCGCCACGACCTGGTGTGGACGGGGGGGTCGGACTTCCACGGCTCGTTCAAGCCGGGACTCGAGCCGGGCACCGGCCGCGGCGACCTGCGCGTGCCCGACGAGGTCGTCGACGCGTTGGCGGCGCGGCGCGCCGAGGTGGCCGGCCGTCCCTGACGCGCCCGCCTGCAGGGACCTGGCCCCGGGCCGGCGCGCCACCCCGAGGGCCTACCATCGCCGCCCGGGCGCCGCACCGCGGGCAGGAGGGAGGACCGTGGCCGAGGTCGAGCTCGAGGACGTCACGCTGGCCTACGACGTGACGGGCGAGGGCGATCCGGTCCTCCTCGTGGCGGGGTGCGGGCAGCCCGCCGCCGCCTTCGGCATCGGCCTGGCCCCGGCCCTGGCCGCCGCCGGCTACCAGGTCGTCACCTACGACAACCGGGGGGTGCCCCCCAGCTCGATGCCTCCCGCCCCCTACAGCGTGGGCCAGATGGCCGCCGACGCGCTGGGGCTCCTGGACCACCTGGGGCTGTCGGGCCCCGTGCGCGTGGCCGGGCACTCCTTGGGCGGGTGGATCGCCGAGACGCTGGCGGCCGAGCACCCGGCCCGCGTGCGCTGCGCCGCCCTCATGGGGAGCGCCAACCGGCCGACGTCCTGGGAGAAGGCCATCACCACCCTCGAGCGCGACCTGGCCGCCTCGGGCGTGGCGCTGCCGCGCCTGTACTACGCCCTGGAGACCATCCGATACCTGCCCTATCACGCCCTCCAGGACGACACGGTCATAGACGGGTGGCTCGAGCTCATCGCCGACCTCGAGATATGGCCCAACCCGGGGCGCCTGGGCCAGTACGAGGCGGCGCTGGCGTGGTCCACCGATCCCACGCGGACCACGGCCTGGGCGCGCATCGCCGTTCCGTGCCTGGTCCTGGCGTTCGAGTACGACATCGACTCGCCGCCCGCCAAGGCGCGTGCGGCCGCCGCCGCCATTCCGGGGGCGCAGTACGTGGAGATCCCGGGGGCGAGCCACCTCGGCTTCTTCACCCACGCCGAGCCGGTGGCGGGGGCCCTCATCGACTTCTTCGCACGGCACTGACGGGCGGCCGTCCCGACCGGGCCCGCAAACGACCACAGCCGGCCGCACGGCCCCCTGGGGAACCTGCGGCCGGCTGCCCGGTCGTCAGTGTCGGTGCGTTGTCAGTCGAAGACTGCTCCTGTCCCTACCAGCGCCGCGATCCCCAGCCGCCGCCACCGCCCCAGCCGTAGCCGCCGCCCCCACGGCCGCGGTAGCTGTCGGTGTAGCCACGGTGGTCAGAGCCGTAGCCGTCGCCACCGCCCCCACCGTTGCCGTAGGAGCCGTAGCCGTTCGAACCGCGGCTGTTGCCACCGCCGTA
>DATJBC010000063.1:0-4450 GCA_035515515.1 Acidimicrobiales bacterium | reverse complement strand
CGGACGTGATGGATGAGCCGTCCTGGATGACCGCCACCTTGCTGGTGACGTCGGGGTTGGCGAGGTCGAACAGCGTGTTGTACGAGGCGGCGATGTCAGTGGGGGCGGTGGCCGCGTTGACCTTCACCTGGGTGGTGGTGGTGCTCGCCGCCTTGGGGCTCGAGCTGCTGCACGCCGCGGCGGCGACGGACAGCGCCGCCACGGCGGCGAGGACGGCGACGTGCGGAACGCGTCGTCGGGCCTGACGCCGCGTCCGCTGTTCGTGTTCGCTCCAGTGCGCTCGGTCCGTCATCAGTCCCTCCCCTTGTCCGCGGTCAGGGCGTCGCCCTCCCGCACGGGCTGCCAGAGGTTATCCGCAGACCCGCCGCCGTTGCTGACATTCTCGTCAGAGAACGGCCGGCGCGCCAATGGTTGGCGGGCGTGCCCGCGAAAGGATCAGAAGAAGCTGAAGGGCGGAAGGCCCGAGGGGTGCGAGGCGAACAGCGTCGCTTTGTTGTCGGCGAGCTCCTTGGGCGTCCAGCGGGAGTCTCGCTTCAGCTCGCCGGCCGGTTTCCACCCCTGCATGACCCACACCGAGCCGCCGAAGACGACGAAGTTCTGCCCGTTCACGTCGGCGGCGGCGTCCGAGGCCAAGAAGGCCACCAGCGGGGCCACGTTCTCGGGGGCGAAGGCGTCGAACTTCCCCTCTTCGGCCTTGGCCATGGCACCGAAGAGGTCCTCGGTCATGCGGGTGCGGGCCCGGGGGGAGATGGCGTTCACCGTCACGCCGTAGCGCTCGAGCTCGCGGCCCAAGATGATGGTCATGGCCGCGATGCCGGCCTTGGCCGCCCCGTAGTTGGCCTGGCCCGCGTTCCCGAACAGCCCGGCCTCCGAGGCGGTGTTGATGATCCGTCCGGACACGTCCTCGCCGGCCTTGGCGCGGTTGCGCCAGTGGGTGGCGGCGAAGTGCGACATGGCGAAGTGGCCCTTCAGGTGCACGCGGATGACGTCGTCCCAGTCGGACTCGTCCATGTTGAAGCTCATCTTGTCCCGGAGGATGCCGGCGTTGTTGACCAGGATGTCGAGTTGGCCCCAGGTGTCCACGGCTTGCGCCACGAGCGCCTCGGCCCCGGCCCACGAGCTCACGTCGTCGGTGTTCAGCGCGGCCTCGCCGCCCGCCGACTTGATGTCCTGCACCGTCTGCTCGGCCGGGTGCACGTCCTCGCCCTCGCCGGAGCGGGAGGCGCCCACGTCGTTCACGATCACCCGGGCACCCTCGGCCGCCAGCAGCAGGGCCTCCTCCCGGCCGATCCCGCGTCCGGCGCCCGTGACGATGGCCGTCTTGCCGTCGAGCATGCCCATGGGGTGTCCTCCTGCCTCGTGCTGCGTCTGCTGCGTGGTGGTGCTCGACGCCACGTTGACGTCGGATCCGGAACCCGGGCAGCATGGCCGATGTCCCGCGCCAGGGTCAACACGACCGACGCGGCGTCCGGCGCTGTCCGAGGCCGGCACGCTCCCGTCAACGAGGCACGCACCCATGCCGAGCGCCCGCTACGACCTGCCCACCCCCGACGACTTCACCCGGCCGTGGTGGGACGCCGTGGCCGAGGGCCGCCTCCTCATCATGCGCTGCTCGACGTGCGGCGAGCCCCATTTCTATCCCCGGCCCTTCTGCCCCCGATGCGGGGCCGACACCGTGGCGTGGGAGGAGGCCAGTGGCGACGCCACGCTCTACACCTGGTCGGTGGTCCACCAGAACGACCTCCCGCCCTTCAACGAGCGGGTCCCCTACGTGGCCGCCGTGGTGGACCTGGCGGAGGGGCCCCGCATGATGACCAACGTGGTCGACTGCGCGTTCGACGACCTCCGGGTGGGGATGGCGCTGCGGGTGGGCTTCGCCGACGTGGGCGAGGGGTTCCACGTCCCCGTCTTCCGGCCGGCGGCCTGAGCGTGGGCGCCGCCGCCGGCCCCCGGGTCGCGCTGGTCACGGGGGGGAGCCGGGGCATCGGGCGGGCGTGCGCCCTCGCGCTGGCTGCCGACGGCTTCGACGTGGCAGTGAACTATCGCCGCGACGCCGACGCCGCCGCCGAGACGGTGGGCGCCGTCGAGGCCCTGGGCCGCAGGGCCCGCGCCTACCGGGCGTCGGTGGAGTCGCTCCCCGAGGACCAGTCCATGGTGGAGGCCGTCCTGGCGGACTTCGGTGCCGTGGACGCCCTCGTGCACGCCGCCGGCATCGCCAGCCGGGGGCACACCGTGGTGGACACCGACCCCGCCGAGGTCGAGCGGGTCATGGCCGTCCACGCCTTCGGCGCCCATCATGTGTGCCGCCTGGTGGTGCCGTCCATGCGCACGCGGCCCCGCGGCGACGTGGTGTTCGTCTCCAGCGTGGCCGCCCGGCTCCTCGCCCCCAACAGCTCCCCCTACAACATGGCCAAGGCCGCCCTCGAGGCCCTGGCCATGACCCTGGCCCGCGAGGAGCGCCGCCACGGCGTCCACGTCAACGTGGTGGCGCCCGGGCTGGTGGTGACCGAGATGGGCCGCCGCCTGGTGCGGGCCATGGGGGTGGACGACATCGCCTCCATGGACGCCACGGCTCCCTTCGGCCGGGTGTGCCGGCCCGAGGACGTCGCCGCCGTGGTGCGATTCCTGTGCAGCGACCAGGCCGGATACGTGACCGGACAGGTGATCTCGGTGGACGGGGGAGGGTGACCCAGGTTTGTGACCAGGGACGTCGTGGTAGGTGCCCGCCATCAGCCAGCGAGGAGGCCTGCCGTGGACGCCATCGCCTTGTTGAAGGCAGACCACCGGGAGATCGAGCGCCTGTTCACGACGGTGGAGCGGGCCGGCTCGGGCGCCCGCAAGGCCAAGGCCAACGCCGTGAGCCGCATGGTGCGGGCGCTCACGGTGCACGGCGGCATCGAGGAGGAGGTCTTCTACCCCGCCGTCCTCGAGGCGCTGCCCGACGCCCGGCGCTATGTGCTCGAGAGCCTCGAGGAGCACAATCTCGTGACGTGGCTCTGCCTCGAGCTGGAGGGCCTGGACAGCGCCGACGAGCGCTACGACGCCAAGGCCGGCGTGCTCATGGCGACCACCCGCTACCACATGGGCGAGGAGGAGGCCATGCTCTTCCCCGAGGTGCGCCACGCCCTCGGCCGGCGCGGGCTGGCCGAGGTGGGGGAGCGTCTGGCCTCGGCGCGCCGCCGGGCCTCCACCCGGCCACGGCCCGACCTGTCTGCGACCCCGGCCGTCCCCGTCATCGCCGGCATGGTGGCCGGCGCGGTGGACCGGGTGCGCGACGCCGGGCGCCGGGCGGTGGAGGACGCGCGTCACGCGGCCTCCTGAGCGACGCCGGCGGCCCCGGGCGACCGGGGCGCCGGGCCGCCTCGCCCCCGTGCGGGGCGCCTGAGCCGGCGCCCCCGGCGCGGAGCCGGGCGTGAGCGCCGTCGAGGCGCTCGTCTCGGGGCCGGCCCGGGCCCGCACGGTGTGGGTGCCGCGCGCCGTGGGCATCGTGCTCGTGGCCGGCTGGGCGGCGATCTCCTTCGGGGCCGCCTTTCACCACGGCGCCTACGGCGCCGACGCGGTGGTCTTCGTGTCGGTGGGGACCGCCTTGCTCCTGGCGGTGGTGGCGGGGCGCCTCACCCCGGTGGCGGGCCGCGACCGCATCATCGCCGCCGCCGCCGGCCTGGCCGTGGCGGGCGGCGTCCTCTACCCCGAGGGGGTCGACGGGGCCGGCGCGGCCTACGTGGTGAGCCGGGTGCTCACCGACGGCGCCGTGGGGGCCGTCGCCCTGTGGCTGGTGATCGGGCTCCCCTGGCGGGGCGTGGTCGCCTACGCGGTGATCGCCGTGATGTCCGGCGCGGCGTTGTCGCTCCTCGTCTCGAGCCCGCGCCCGCCCATCGACGTGTGGTACATGCTGCAGGCCGCCGCCCACGGCCTCTCGCACGGCCGCGACCTTTACACCGTGCGGTGGACCTCGGGCCAGCCCCTGGAGCAGTCCAACGGCTTCGCCTACCTGCCGGGCTCCGCCGTCCTCCTGTGGCCGTTCCAGGTCGTGCTGGGCGACGTGCGCTACGGGTTGCTCCTCGCCATGGCCGCCACCGCCTTCCTCATGGTCCGGGTGCGGGCTCGGTCGCACCAGGCCCTGCTGGGCACCTTCGTGCTGCTGTCGCCGTCCGCGCTGTTCGGGCTGGAGCAGTCGTGGGTGGACCCGCTCGTGCTGCTGGCGGTGTGCGCCGCCGCCTACGCCGTGGTGCGGGGACGCCCCGGCTGGGCGGTGGCCGCCTTCGCCGTCGCCCTGGCGTCCAAGCAGCAGGCATGGCTGCTCGTGCCGCTGGCGCTCGGGTGGCGGGGCTTCGGGTGGCGGCGCACGCTGGCGTCGGCCGCGCTGGCCGCGGTGGTGTTCCTCGGCGCCGATGCGCGCCGCGCCGACGGCGCGTCGCCGCACCGTGTGCCGTCGGATGGCGCACCGCCG
>DATJBC010000062.1:0-12600 GCA_035515515.1 Acidimicrobiales bacterium | reverse complement strand
CCCTTCTGGAGGAGGAGCGCAGGGATCTAGTGACCAAGCTCGAGGAGCTTGGGCTGGGCGGTGCCGGCCTGACCTACGACTCCAACTTCGCCGACTCCAGCCAGGTCACCGCCGAGCGTGGCGAGGTGGAGGCCCTGGGAGCGAGCCTGCGCGAGACGTTGGGCGAGGTCGAGCGGGCCCTGGTCAAGCTGGGCGAGGGCACCTACGGCACCTGCGAGGACTGCGGGCAGCCCATCGACCCCCTGCGCCTCGAGGCCAAGCCGGCGGCTCGCTATTGCATCAACTGCGCCGCCAGACACTGACACGGGCCTCCCAATGAGTGACGGCTGGGGTTCGCCCGCCGAGGGCCCCCGGCGCGCCCCGCCCGACCCCCGCACGCTGTTCTGGGTGGGCGTCGTGGCCGTGGTGCTGGTGGCCCTGGCGGCCACCCACCACATCGGCAGCACGACGGTCATCTACCTGTGCGTGCTCATCCCCTCCGCCGTGCTGCACGAGATCGCCCACGGGGCGGTGGCCAACGCGCTGGGCGACGACACCGCCAAGCGGGCGGGGCGCCTGTCGCTCAACCCGGTGCGCCACCTCGACCCCCTGGGGTCGCTCATCCTCCCCGGCATGCTCGTGCTCTACAGCACCCTGGGCGGGGGGGCGCCCCTCGCCTTCGGCTGGGCCAAGCCCGTCCCCGTCAACATGGCCCGGCTGCGCCACCCCCGCAACGGCAGCATCTGGGTGTCGCTGGCCGGGCCGGCCACCAACGCCGCCCTGGTGGTGGTGTGCGGCCTCCTGTTCCGCTACTTCCTGCACCACGACCTGTTCCTGCCGGCCGGCGCCACCGCCTACCCGCTCGCCTACCAGGTCCTCATCGACGCCGGCCTGGCCAACATCACGCTGTGCTTCTTCAACCTGCTGCCCCTCCCGCCCCTCGACGGGTCGGTGCTCATCGAGCGCCTCCTGCCCCCGCGCGCCCTGGGGCAGTACTTCCGCCTCCGGCCCTACGGCATGCTCGTCGTGTTCGTGATCGCCTTCGTGGGGCTGCGCAGCCCGGCGGTGGCCAACCACGTCTTCGGCGCCGAGATCCGCCTGTGGAACGCGGTGAGCGGCGCCGGGCTGTGACCACGGCGCCCCGCCCGCTCAGGCGCTGAAGCCGCCCGGCGGCACGAGCAGGCCCATGGCCGCCATGGCCCGGTCGAGGGTGGGGGCCGCCACGGCCCGGGCCTTGGCCGCCCCGGCGGCCAGCACGGCGGCCACGTGCCCGGGGTCGGCCGCCAGCGCGGCGTAGCGCGCCTGGAGGGGGCGCAACAGCTCCACCAGGGCCTCGGCCACGGCCCCCTTGAGGGCGCCGTAGGAGTCGAAGCCGCCCGCCAGCTCGGCGGGGTCGCCGCCGGCCGCCGCCGCCAGCAGCTCGAGGAGGTTGCTCACCCCCGGCTTGGACACCGGGTCGTAGCGCACCTCGGTCTCGGTGTCGGTCACCGCCCTGCGCACCTTGCGGGCCACCTCGTCGGGGGGGTCGAGCACGAGGATCGTGCCCAGCGGCGAGCTCACCGACTTCGACATCTTGCGGGTGGGCTCCTGGAGGTCCATGACGCGTGCCCCCACCTTGGGCACGGCGACGTCGGGCACCGTGAAGACCGGGCCGTAGCGGGCGTTGAAGCGCTGGGCCAGGTCCCGGGTGAGCTCGAGGTGCTGGCGCTGGTCGTCGCCCACGGGGACGCGCGCGGCGTCGTAGAGCAAGATGTCGGCCGCCATGAGCAGCGGGTAGGTGAACAGGCCCACCCGGACGGCCTCCTGGTCGGCCCCCTTCTCCTTGAACTGCGTCATGCGGCGCAGCTCCCCGTAGCCGGCGGTGCACTCGAGCAGCCACGTCAGGCGGGGGTGCTCGGGGACGTGGCTCTGCACGAACAGCGTGCACACCTCGGGGTCGAGGCCGGCCGCCAGGAGCGTCTGCGCCGTCTGCAGCGTCCGCCCGGCGAGCGCCGCGGGGTCGTGGTCGGCGGTGAGGGCGTGGAGGTCGACCACGCAGAACAAGGCGTCGTGGTCGTGCTGGTCGGCCACCCAGAAGCGCACCGCCCCCAGGTGATTGCCCAGGTGGAGATCGCCGCTGGGCTGCACGCCCGACAAGACCCTCGACATCGGCGGCATGCTACGGGACGCCCGCGGCCTCCCCGCGCCCCGCCCCGCCGGGGCCGGGCCGCGCCCCCGGCGGGGGCCTCCCGCGGCGGCCGGGTCCGGCCTGCTCAGCCCCCATGCACGGGCGGCGGCGGGGGGGCGGGTAACGTCGCCCCCGTGGTGGCGCACGTGTCGACGCCCGTCTACGAGGGGCCGTTCGACGTGCTGTTGCAGCTGGTGTCGGACCACAAGGTCGACGTCTACGACATCAAGGTCGCCGAGCTGGTCGACGCCTTCCTGGCCGAGATGGCCGCCCGCCAGCCCTTCGACCTGTCGACCGCCAGCGAGTTCCTGGTGATCGCGGCCATCCTGGTCGAGCTCAAGTCGCGCAAGCTGCTCCCGGGCCCCGACGACGTCGACGACGACGAGGAGCTGTCGTGCTTCGAGGAGCGCGACCGGCTGCTCGCCCGGCTGCTCGAGCTCCAGGCCTACGCGGCCGCCGCCGACAGCTTCGCCGTGCTCATCGACCAGGCCCGGCGGTCGGTGCCCCGCATCGCCGGCCTGGAGGAGCGCTTCCGCGACCTGGCACCCGACCTGCTGGCGGGGGTGACCGCCGAGCGCCTGGCGGCCGCCTTCGTGGTGGGCTCGGCGCCCCGGCCCACCTTCGAGCTCGACCTCTCCCACGTGACGGTGGAGGCCGTCACGGTGTCGGAGGCGGTGGCCGAGCTCGAGACGCGCCTGCCCGCCGAGGGCCGGCTCAGCTTCCGCCAGCTCACGGCGCACTGCACGACCCGGATGCAGATCATCGTGCGGTTCCTGGCCCTCCTCGAGCTGTGCAAGCGGGGCTGGGTCACCCTGGAGCAGGGCGAGACCTTCGGCGACCTCGCCGTGGTCTGGACCCGGGACGCGGCCGCGCTGTCCGCCGTCGGCGTCGTGCCGGTCGAGGAATACGACGGCTGACGGCCGGGCCGTGTCGCTGTCGGAGGAACACCGGGCCATCGAGGCCGTGCTCATGTCGGCCGTGGAGCCCGTGGCGCCCTCCATGCTGGCCGAGCTCCTCGAGATGTCGTGCGAGCGCGTGGAGGCGGCGTGCGCCGAGCTCTCGGCCGGCTACGAGGCCGAGGGGCGCGGCTTCGTGCTGGCCCGGGTGGCGGGCGGCTACCGCTACCAGACCCATCCCGACATGGCCGCCTTCGTGGAGCGCTACGCCATGGAGGGCGTGTCCTCGCGCCTGTCCTCCGCCGCCCTCGAGACGCTGGCCATCGTGGCCTACCGCCAGCCGGTGTCGCGGGCGCAGATCGCCGCGCTGCGGGGCGTGAACGTGGACGGCGTGGTGCGCCTGCTCGAGCAGCGCGGCTACATCGTGGCCGTGGGGCACGCGCCCGGCCCCGGCCAGCCCGTCCTGTACGGCACCACCGCCGCCTTCCTGGAGAGGCTGGGCCTCTTCAGCCTGGACGAGCTGCCCGCCGTCGAGGAGCTTCTGCCCGGTCCCGAGGTCGTGGAGCAGCTCGAGGAGCGCCTGCGCCCGGGCGCCGATGCCTGAGGGCGCCCAGCCCGCCCGAGCAGAGCGCCCCGCCGGAGACGACCCCGAGGGCGAGCGCCTCCAGAAGGTCCTGGCCCGCCTGGGCCTGGGCAGCCGCCGCGCCTGCGAGGAGCTCATCGCCGCGGGACGGGTGCGCGTGAACGGCGAGGTCGCCACCCTGGGGCGGCGCGTCGACGTGGGGCGAGACGGCGTCACCCTCGACGGCGTGGCCCTGCCCGTGCTCCCCGGCCTCGTCCACTACCTGCTGCACAAGCCCGCCGGCGTGCTCACCACGGCGCGCGACACCCACGGGCGGCCCACCGTGGTCGGGCTCGTGCCCCGGTCCCCCCGGGTGTTCCCGGTGGGGCGGCTCGACGCCGACAGCGAGGGCCTCATCATCCTGACCAACGACGGCGACCTCGCCCAGCGCCTGGCGCACCCCTCCTTCGGGGTCGACAAGGAGTACCTGGTGGAGACCGAGGGTGTCCCGACCGCCGGCGCCCTGCGCGCCCTGCGGCGCGGCGTCACCCTCGACGACGGCCCCACGGCGCCCGCCACGGTGGGCGTGCTCGCCCCCGGGGTCATCCGCATCGTCATCCACGAGGGCCGCAACCGCCAGGTGCGCCGCATGTGCGAGGCCGTGGGCTTCCCCGTGCGCCGCCTGGTGCGCACGAGGATCGGGCCCGTGTCGGACCGCTCCCTGGCGGCGGGCCAGTGGCGCCCCCTGCGCCCCGCCGAGGTGCGCGCCCTGGGCCGGGCCGCCCGGGGGCCGGGCGCGGGGACCGCCGGCGGCCCGCGCACGCGACGCGCCGCGCCCGGAGGGGGTCGGGGCGGGCCTGGGTAGCATGCGGGGCCATGTCCGCCGTGCGCGCCCTGCGTGGCGCCACCACCGTCGACGCCGACACCACCGAGCAGGTCACGGCGCGCACCCAGGCCCTGCTCGAGGAGCTCTTCGCCCGCAACGGCCTCCACAAGGACGACGTGATCAGCATCGTGTTCACCGCCACCGGCGACGTGGTGTCGATGTTCCCCGCCACGGCGGCGCGCGCCATGGGCCTGGGGGACGTGCCCCTGCTGTGCGCCCGCGAGCTCGACATCGCGGGGGCCACGCCCCGCTGCCTGCGGGTGCTCCTGCACGTCGCCACCGACCGCCCCCGCGACGAGCTCCACCACGTCTACCTGGAAGGGGCCCGGGCGCTGCGCGATGACCTCCCCGAGTGAGCCCCGGCGCGCCGCCGTGGTGGGCACGGGCCTCATCGGGGGCTCGATCGGCCTGGCCCTGCGCGCCCGGCACTGGCACGTCACCGGGTGCGACACCGACCCCGCCTGCGCGGCGCGCGCCCGGGAGCTGGGGGCGGTGGACGCCGTGGGACTCGACCCCGACGCCGAGGTCACCTTCGTGGCCACCCCCCTGGCCGCCGTGGTGGACGAGGCCTCGGCGGCCCTGGCCCGCGCCCGGCGGCCCGACGCCGTGGTGAGCGACGTGGCGGGGGTGAAGGCGCCCGTGGTCCACGCGCTGGCGGCGCCCGCCTTCGTGGGCGGCCACCCCATGGCGGGCTCCGAGCAGGTGGGCGTGGAGGGGGCGACCGACACGCTGTTCGTGGGGGCCACCTGGGTCCTCACCCCCACCGCCGTCACCGACGACGCCGCCTACATGAAGCTGCGGGCCGTGGTGCGCGACCTCGGGGCCGAGGTGGTGGCGCTCTCCCCCGAGCAGCACGACACCTTCGTGGCGGTGGTGTCGCACGTGCCCCACCTCACCGCCGCCACCCTCATGAACCTCGCCGACCGGGCGGGCGACGAGCACGGCGCCCTGCTGCAGCTGGCCGCCGGGGGGTTCCGGGACATGACCCGGGTGGCGGCGGGGGAGCCCCACATCTGGCCCGACGTGTGCACCGAGAACGCCCCCGCCATCGTGGCCGTCCTCGACGACCTGGTGGGGGCGCTCAGCGCCGTGCGGGACCGGGTGGCGGGCGCCGACCGGGCGGGCCTCCTGGCCCTCCTCGAGCAGGCCGCCGTGGCCCGGCGGGCGCTGCCGGCGCGCACGGCGCGCCCCGAGCGCCTGGCCGAGCTGCGGGTGCCCGTCGTCGACCGGCCCCGCGTCCTGGGCGAGATCACCACGCTGGCCGGCGACCTGGGGGTCAACATCGCCGACGTCGAGATCGCCCACAGCGCCGAGGGCGACCACGGCGTGCTCGTCCTGGTGGTGGACGGCGCCGCCGCGCCCCGCCTGCTCGAGGCGGTGGTGGCACGCGGCTACCGCGCCACCGTCCGGCCGCTGTCGTGAGGACGCCGGCGCCGTGAGCGCGGCGGCGTCCCCGGCGGGGGAGGGGGCCGGCACCTTCACCGTGCACGGGGGGCGCCCCCTCACCGGGGAGCTGCGCGTGCCGGGCGACAAGTCGGTGTCGCACCGCGCCCTCATCCTGGGGGCCCTGGCCGCGGGGACCTCGGTGGTGCGGGGCCTCTCCCACGGCGAGGACGTGGCCCGCACGGCGGCCGCCCTGCGGGCGCTCGGGGCCCGGGTCGACGACGGGCGGGTGTCGGCCGGGGCCGGGCTGCACGCCCCGGCGGCCCCGCTCGACGCCGGCAACTCGGGGACCACCATGCGCCTCCTGGCCGGCGTGGTGGCCGCCCGCCCGTGGACCACCGTGCTCACCGGCGACGCCTCGTTGTCGGGCCGTCCCATGGACCGCGTGGCGCTGCCCCTCAGGGCCATGGGGGCCGCCGTCACGGGGCAGGGGCCCCAGTGCCGGCCGCCCCTCACGGTGCGCGGCGGGGCCCTGGCGGGCATCGACTACACGACGCCCATGGCCAGCGCCCAGGTGAAGTCGTGCATCTTGCTGGCCGGCACGGGGGCGAGCGGCGAGACCGTGGTGCGCGAGCCGGTGCTGACGCGCCGCCACACCGAGGAGCTGCTCGCCCGGTGCGGCGCGGCGCTGCGCGAGGAGACCGGGGCCGACGGCACCCACGTGGTCACGCTGCGCCCGTCGGCCCTCGAGCCCTTCGAGCTCGACGTCCCCGGCGACCCCTCGCAGGCCGCCTTCTGGCTGGTGGCGGGCTGCGTCGTGGCCGGGAGCGCGCTCACGGTGCGCGGCGTCTACGTGGGCGCGGGGCGGCGCGGCTTCCTCGACGTGCTGGCCCGCATGGGGGCGCGCATCGAGGAGCGCCCCGTCACCGGGCCCGCCGACCTGGCCGCCACCGCCGACGTCGTCGTGCGCGCCGGGCCCCTCGAGGGCACGGCCGTGGACGGGGCCGAGATCACCGGCCTCGACGAGGTCCCGGCGCTGGCCGTGGCGGCCGCCTGCGCCTCGGGCGACACCGTGTTCCGGTCGGTGGGCGAGCTGCGGGTGAAGGAGTCCGACCGGCTCTCGGGGGTGGCCGAGCTGGTGCGGGCCTTCGGGGGCCGGGCCGAGGTGGACGGGGACGACCTCCTCGTGCACGGGGGCGGGGGCCTGCGCCCCGGCGCGCTGGACGCCCGCGGCGACCACCGCATGGCCATGGCGGCGGCGGTGGCCGGCCTGGCCGCCGGGGAGGGCCCCACCCGGGTGGCGGGGTGGTCGGCGGTGGCCACCAGCTACCCCGAGTTCGGCCGCGACCTCGCCCACCTGCAGCGGGCCGCCGGGTGACGGCGCGGCGCGGCGCCCCCCGGGAGGTGCGGGTGGTGGCCATCGACGGCCCCGCCGGGGCGGGGAAGTCCACCCTGGCCCAGGCGGTGGCCGCCCACCTGGGGATGGAGCGCCTCGACACCGGGGCCATGTACCGGGCGGTGGCGTGGTCGGCGCTGCGCCGGGGGGTGGACCCCGGCGACGCCGAGGCCGTGGCCGCCCTGGCCCGCGCCGTGCGCATCGAGGTGGGCCGGCGCGTGGTGGTGGACGGCGTCGACGCCACCGACGAGATCCGCTCGGCCGCCGTGGACGGGGCGGTGTCGGCGGTGGCCGCCAACCCGGCGGTGCGGGCCGAGCTGGTGGCGCGCCAGCGCGCCTGGGTGGCGGCCCGGGGCCGGGGGGTGGTGGAGGGCCGCGACATCGGCAGCGTGGTGCTCCCCCACGCCGACGTGAAGATCTACCTCACCGCCTCGACCGAGATCCGCGCCGCGCGCCGGGCGGGTGAGCGCGCCGACGGCCGCAGCGTGGCGGAGGTCCACGCCGAGCTCCTGCGGCGCGACCGCCTCGACTCCACGCGCTCCGCCTCGCCCCTGCGGCACCCCGACGAGGCGGCCGAGGACGCCACCGTCATCGACTCGACGGGGAAGTCCGCCCGTGCCGTGCTCGAGGAGGTCCTGGCATGTCTGTGAAGCCGCGCCCCGACGACGACCTGTCCGGCACCGGGGCGGCCGCCGTGCGGCTGCCCGACGCCGTCTACCGCGTGCTGCGGGCCATCGCCCACGGCATCAACCGGGCCTACTGGCGCGTCGAGGTCGAGGGGGCCGGCAAGGTGCCCGCCACCGGGCCCGTCATCCTGGCCCCGGTGCACCGCAGCTTCATGGACTTCTTCGTGGTGTCGGAGGTGACGCCCCGCAAGATCTTCTACATGACCAAGGAGGAGATGTGGGGCACGCCGCTGCTGGGCCGCTTCCTCGACGCCGCCGGGGCCTTCCCCGTGCAGCGCGACGGCGCCGACCGCCTGGCCCTCGACCGGGCCCGCGACGTCCTCGAGCGCGACGAGGTGCTCATCTTGTTCCCCGAGGGCACCCGGCGGGCGGGCCCGGTGGTCGAGGACCTCCACGACGGCGCCGCCTTCCTGGCCGCCCGGACGGGGGCCGCCATCGTCCCCATCGGCATCGGCGGGACGGCCGAGGCCATGCCCAAGGGGTCGAAGTTCGTCCGCCCCGTGAAGGTCCATCTCGTGGTGGGCGACCCCCTGGCGCCCCCGGCGCGCTCGGAGAAAGGGCGCGTGCCCCGCTCCCAGGTGCAGGCCCTGACCGAGACGCTGCGCGCCCGGCTCCAGGACCTCTACGACACCGCCCAGGCCCGCGCCGCCGCCCACCCCCGGCGCCGGCGGGCGGGCTGAGCGCCCCCCGGGGGCGCCCCGGGGCCCTTCAGGGCGTGGCGGGCGCGGCCCGGCGCCGGCGCCGCAGGCGGGGCCACGCCACCAGGCCGGCCACGGCCAGCGCCCCCAGCACCGAGAGCCCGAACCCCTCGAGCACGCGGTGGGGGCGGAAGGTGAAGTGCACGAGCGACGTCCCCGCCGGCACCGACACCGCCTGGACGAGCCCCTGGCGCCGCACCGTGCCGTGCACCACCGTGTCCCGGCCACCGGCGGGCGCCGTGGTGGCGATGGTGGCCTGCCACCCCGAGGCGTACTGCTCGGAGCGCACCAGGGTGGCGGGCGCGGCCGTGGTCACCTGGAAGGTCTCGTCGCCCCAGGGCGTGGCCGACACCTGCCGGACCGACGCCCCCGGTGCACCGAGCACCCAGCCCCGGCCGGCCCCGCTGCGGGTGGTGAACACGGCGAAGGGCCCCACCATCCCCTCGAGGGACCACCGGCCCGGGGCCACGGCGTCGCGCAGCGACCCGTCCACGCGATAGGTGCCCTGGCCGGCGGTGCGCACCACCGCCGCCCCCACCCGCACCGAGGCCGGGGGGCCCGGGGGGCCGTGCCCTTGGACCTCGAGGACGATCCCGCTGGCGGGCGTGGGGCCGGGGGCGGCCACCGACAGCGTGGCGCCCGGCGCCGGCGCGGCGTCGGCGGCGCCGATCCACGCCACGTGGTCGCCGTCGGGGTCCAGCAGCCCCACCCGCAGGCGCCACGGGCCGGCACCCTCCACCGCCGCCAGCGGGACGTCCACGGCGGTGACCGACAGCACGGTGCCGAAGAACTGGGTGCGCGTCGTGCCGGGGACGAGCGCCACGGTGGCCGCCGGCGGCCCCACCATGCGGTAGTCGTCGGCCGGGGTGGGCGGCGCCGGGGCGCGGTCCACCGGGGCGTGCGCCGAGGGCCCCACGGGCGGGATGGGCGTGCCCGGGGTGACGGTCATGGTGGGGGCGGTGGTGGGGGCGGTGACGAGGTGGACGAAGTACTCGGGCACCGAGGCGAGCACCCCGAGGTCGAGCCGGGCGAAGGTGCCGTCGGCCAGGGCCGACACCGTCAGGCCGAGCTGCTTGTGGGCGCCGGTGGCGTCCTCGTAGCGGGCGTCCACCACCGGCCCGTAGCCCTGGACGCTGGGCAGCGAGCGCAGGATGTTGAGGTCGGCCTCGCCCAGCCGCTCGATGGCGACGGCGTCGTAGGCCTCGGGGTCGAACACCGCCATGCGGTGCAGCCCGCCCGCCGGCCCGGGCCCGATCGAGGCGTCCGCGGCCAGCAGCTCGTTGGCCCACAGCGCGCCGGAGGAGCTCGCCGCCTCCGGGTTGACGCCGCCCTGGACGAAGGCGTTGAACACCACCAGGTCGACGACGACGAGGACGCCCAGCACGAGGACCATCCGACGCGCCAGGCGGGCGCGCCGCAGCACGACGACGGCGGCGGCCACGGCGATGGCGCTCGGCACGGTGAGCAGGCCCACCAGGGGGAGCAGCGACGACCGGGTCACCGCCGAGGGCACCCCGACGAGGTGGGGGAGCCACGTCCCGCCGGCCAGCATCACCACCTGCAGGCCCACCACGGCCAGCGGGGGGACGAGGGGGAGCACGACGTCGGACCGCCACCGGCGTGGCCCGGGGAACCGCCGGCGCGGCGGCGGCCCGGCGGGCGCGGGCGCCGGCGAGAGCAGCATGTGGTCCAGCCAGGTGGCGAACAGCACCACCACCGCCAGGTCGACCTCCATGAGGTTGCGCGCCAGCAGGCGTTGGCGGTTGAACTCGGGGAGCAGGTAGAAGGCGTGCCCGAGGGGGGTGAAGTCCCCCCACGCCAGGAACAGGCCCAGCCCGCCCACCCCGTACCAGATCCACCAGCGCGACGACTCGGGGTGCAGCCGGTGGCGCCGGGCCAAGAGGCCCACCAACCCCATCACCGCCATGATCCCCACGTAGCTCGAGACCTCGGGCAGGTTGTAGGTGGCGTAGAAGGCCACGGGGAACGAGTGGTTGGTGCCGAACAGCAGCGGGTCGAGACCGAGCAGGGTGAAGGACTTGTTCATCGACCCCGACGTGAAGAACCAGTACGTGCGGGCCGCCCGTTGGGACTGCTCCTGGAGCAGCGCGCCGGGCACGAGCTGCGCGCCGGCCAGCGCCAGGCCCACGCCCGCGCCCACCGCCATGCGCACCAGGACGCGCAGGCGGGTGCGGGCGCGCCACAGGAGCCACAGGGCGTAGAGGGCGAGCACCACGGCGGCGTCGAGGATGGGCTCGGCCGCCCCCGTGAGCCCCATGAGCCCGACGGCGGCGCCCAGCATGGCCACCCACGGCGCCGCCGAGCGCCCCGGGGGCATGGTGCCCAGGCGGTCCAGGCCGGCGAAGGCCCACGGCAGCCAGGCGGCCGCCTCCACGAGGTCGATGTGCACGCTCTGGGCGGCCATGAACCCGCCGTAGGCGTAGGCCAGGGCACCCAGCCCCGCCGCCGCCCACGACCGGCCCAGCACGCGCAGGAGCACGACCATGCCGGTGGCCGCCACCACCTCCACCAGCGCCTGGTTGGCGACCCAGGCGAGGGCCCCGGGGAGCACGGCGAACAGCCACGTGGCCGGGTAGGCGGCCCCCGCGTTGAAGGCCGACAACAGCGGGGAGCCGCTCCAGATGTAGGGGTCCCACACCGGCACGTGCCCGTGGCGGAGGTCCACGCCCACGAGCACCCGCAGAGGGAAGTTCTGGATCAGGTTGTCGCCCGACAGCCACGTGGCCCCGGCCAGGGCGGGCACGCCGAACAGGACGCAGGGCAGGAGCCCGAAGACGGCGACGAGCCGCCCCGCGGGGCGGCGCAGGAGGCGGACGGCCGCGTCGGCGAGCGGGCGCACGCCGAACGGGGCGCGCCGGGTCAGCGCAGGGGGCGGCGCCGGGGCGGCGCGGTCAGAAGCTGTGCGGACGGGCGAAGACCTCGCGGACCAGGGGCTCGAAGTGCGACAGTGCCTTGGTGGGGTAGTCGGGGTCGAAGCTCGCCTGGTCCCACTCGTCGGCGAAACGCTCGCCCAGGCCGAACCACGGCTCCTCGCGGTAGCGCTGGCGCGCCTCGGGGTCACCCCCGAAGTGGTGGTAGTAGTGCCGCCCCTGGAAGTCCTGATGCGTGAGGATCACGTTGAACACCTCGTCGCGCACGTAGGGGCGCAGGATCTCGGCCGCGATGCGGGGATGGTTGGGCACCGACACGGCCTTGCCGATGTCGTGGCACAGGGCGGCCACCACGAGCTCGGGATCGGCGCCGGCCTCCTCGGCCCGCGTGGCGGTCTGCAGGGAGTGCTGCAGCTGGTCGACGGCGAAGCCGTCGGTGATCTCGGCCAGGCCCTCCAGCATGGCGAGCACGCGCGCCGCCACACGCGCCTGGGCGCGGGCGCTCTTCTCACCGATCACCGCCCACTGCTCGGCGGTGGACTCGTCCATGCGGCGGAAGCTCGTCGTGGTGGTCATGGCGGTCATTGTCGCGCTCGGCGGGGTGCGCCGCGGGCCACGGACGGGGCCGCCCACCGCCTCGCTCAGGTGTTTCCCAGGGTCACGGCGGGCCGGTCCCCGCGGCGGGTGACGCCGTCGGCGCGGGGAGCGCGCCGTCGAGGGGCGTGGCCTCGAGCGGGCAGCACAGGCGGGGCGGCGCCGCCGTGCGGGGCGCGTGTGGCGCCCGGCGGCCACCGGGAGCCCGCCGGGGGTTGCGCACCGTCGCCGCGGCGATCAGGCCGCCCAGGGCGGCGGCCACCGCCGCGATGACCAGCGCATGCCGGAAGCCCGCCGTGAAGGCGACGGGGTGGAGGTAGCTGCGCCCGCTCAGGCCCGCCAGCGGCGGCAGGAGCGCCACGGCGATCAACCCGCCGGCGCGCGCCACGTCGTTGTTGACGGCCGAGGCCATGCCGGCGTGGTCCACCGGTGCCGATGACAGCGCGGTGGCGGTCAAGGGGG
>DATJBC010000061.1:0-17610 GCA_035515515.1 Acidimicrobiales bacterium | reverse complement strand
CGCAGCCGGTGCTGGGTGTAGCCGTGGATGCGCGCCAGGAGGCGTCGGGCACACCACTGCTGCTCGGGGGCGTCCCCCGCGGCGGCCGCCTCGGGTGGGTCGAAGCGGCCCTGCATGGCGAAGCCCTCGGCCTCGAGGCGCCCGAGCCCCACCGCCACCCGGGTGGGGGCCAGGCCGGTGCGCGCCGCGAGCTCGGCCACCGTCACCGGCCCGCTCACCTCCAGGTGCCCCCGCACGGTCTCCGCCGCGGCCACGTCGGCGTCGGGGACCTCGTCGTCGCCCAGCGCGTCGGGGACGGCGTCGGGGGCGAACGTCGCCGCCGGGAAGAGGGCCTCGACGACGCGCCGTCTCTCCAGCGCGCACCACAGCCTGCGCTCGCCGGCGTGCACGAGCGCGGCGCGCCCCGCCGCGCTGAGCGCGTCCATCGACGCCTGGTGCTCGGCGTCGGGCGGCCACACCACGACCGAGAGCAGCAGGTCGTGGAGCTCCTCGGGGCCGCGCACGTCGGGCGCCGCCTCGGCCCGGACCCGGGCCAGGGCGTCGGGGTCGAGCCGGCCGAGGGCCTCGGCCTGCACGGGCAGCCCGCGGCGCGTGGCCACCGCCCGGGTGCGGCGCTCCTCGAGGGGGGCGTCGTCGAGGAACGTGTAGGGCTTGCCGTTGAGGATCTCGTGGGCCAGCACCGACGGCTCGGTGGACTCCACGAAGTGCACGCGCACGGCACCGTCCTCGATCCGCCGCAGGAGGGCCACGAGCCCGTCGACGTCCATGGCCTCGTGCAGGCAGTCGTGGATCGTCTGGCGCACGAGCACGTGGTCGGGGATGACGATGGGGCCGCCGGGCGCGTTCTCCTGGCACGCCGCCAGCGCGGGGAAGACAGCGGCCATGAGGTCGTCGGACTCCATGCGCTGGATGGGGAGGGGGTTCTTCTTCCCGCCCCGGAAGCGCAGGACCGCCAGGGAGCGGTTGAGGTTCCAGCGCCAGCGCGCCGCGAACATGGGCGAGGCCAGCACGGCCTGGCGCAGCACGCTCTCGACGGTGTCGGCCCGCAGCAGCCGGGGCGCGCTGTCGAGGGGGAAGCTGTGCTGCGGGCCCAACGACAGGACCACGGCGTCGTCGTTGGCCGCCGCCTGCAGCTCGAAGTCGAAGGTGGCGCAGAACCGCTTGCGCAGTGCCAGGCCCAGTCCCCGGTTGATGCGCCCGCCCAGGGGGGCGTGCACCACCAGCTGCATGCCGCCCGCCTCGTCGAAGAAGCGCTCGAACACGATGTCGTCGGCGGTGGGGAGCACCCCCAGGGACCCGCGCGCCGCCGCCAGGTACTGCACCACCTGGTCGGCCACGTCGGGCTCGACCCCGCACGTCTCGGCCACCTGCGCGCGCGCCGCGTCGAGGTGCCCGCTGTCGCCCGAGGCCGTCTCGCCGGCGTCGCCCAGGCGGGCGGCGGCGGCCCGGCGCAGGGCGGAGACCTCCTCGGACAGTTCCTCCGTGCGGCTGGGGGCCTCGCCCACCCAGAAGGGGATGGTGGGCTGGGCCCCCTCGGCGTCGGTGACGCGCACCTCGCCCTGGGTGACGCGCCGCACCCGCCACGAGTGGGTGCCGAGGAGGAAGACGTCGCCCACCATGGACTCGATGGCGAAGTCCTCGTTCACCGTGCCCACGGGCATGTCGTCGGGCTCGGCCACCACCCGGTAGTCGCCCACCTCGGGGATGGCCCCGCCGCTCGTGAGGGCGGCGAGGCGCGCCCCGCGCCGGGGGCGCAGCACGCCGTGCACGCGGTCGCGGTGCACGTACGCCATGCGCCTGCCCCGGCCGGTGGTGATGCCCTCCGACACGAGCTCGACGACGGCGTCGTAGTCCTCGCGGGCGAGCTCGGCGTAGGGGGCTGCCCGGCGCACGAGGGCGAACAGCTCCTCCTCGCGCCACTCGCCCGCCCCGGCCACCTCGGCCACGACCTGCTGGGCCAGGATGTCGAGGGGCGCCACGGGGGGGCAGGTGGCGTCGAGGCGCCCGCCCCGCACGGCGGCCAGGAGCGCCACGCACTCCACCAGCTCGTCGCGGGTCATGGGGTAGAGGACGCCCTCGGGGGTGCCGCCGCGCGAGTGGTTGGAGCGCCCCACCCGCTGCAGGAAGGTGGCGATGGCGCGCGGCGACCCCACCTGGCACACCAGCTCGACCGGGCCGATGTCGATGCCCAGCTCGAGCGAGGCCGTGGCCACCAGGGCGCGCAGGTCGCCGGCCCGCAGGCGGTCCTCGACGCGCAGGCGTCGGTCCTTGGACAGGCTGCCGTGGTGGGCCGCCACCTGGTCGGGGCCGAGGCGCTCACCGAGGAGGTGCGCCAGGCGCTCCGACAGCCGGCGGGTGTTGACGAACACCAGCGTCGTGCGGTGGTCGCGCACGTGGTCGGCGATGCGGTCGACCACCTCGCCCAGCTGCTCGGTGGAGGCCACCGCGCCCAACTCGCCCTCGGGCATCTCGATGCGCACCGCCAGGCGCCGGGCGTGCCCGCAGTCGACGATGGCGGCGGGCCGCGGCGCCCCCGCCCCGGTGAGGAGGCGGGCCGTCTGCTCGATGGGCCGCTGGGTGGCCGACAACCCGATGCGCTGGGGGCGGCCGGCGAGCTGCAGGTGCTCGAGGCGCTCCAGGGTGAGCGCGAGGTGCGAGCCGCGCTTGTCGCGCGCCAGGGCGTGGATCTCGTCGACGATCACGCTGTCCACGTCCCCCAGCACCGCCCGGCTGCGCTCCGCCGTGACGAGCAGGTAGAGGCTCTCGGGTGTGGTCACGAGGAAGGTCGGCGGGTTCCGCACCATGGCGGTGCGCGCCCCGCTCGTGGTGTCGCCGGTGCGCACGGCCACCGTGATGGGCGGCACCGGGCAGCCGAGCTCGCGGGCCACCTCGGCGATCTCCGCCAGAGGCCGCTCGAGGTTCTGGTGGATGTCGACGGCCAGGGCCTTCAGGGGTGACACGTACACCAGGCGCACGGCCCCCGTGAGGTCCTGGCCCGCCTCGTGGGCCCGGTAGGCGGCGTCGATGGCGGTGAGGAAGCCGGCCAGGGTCTTGCCCGACCCGGTGGGGGCGGCGATGAGGGTGTCGGCGCCGCCGGCGATGAGGGGCCAGCCCTCGGCCTGGGGCGCCGTGGGCCCGTCGGGGAAGCGACGGGCGAACCAGCTCGACACGGCGGGGTGGAACCCGGCGAGGGCCATCGGCCCATTCCACCACCTCCGTGTGACGCCGGTGACGGGCGGACCGGGTACGGTCACAGCGCCCGTCGGGCGGACGACGCCGGCAACCACACAACCGACAACGAGAGACAAGGAGCGGTCCCGTGACCACGGACATGCCCGACCTCGAGATCCCCGCCGAGGTGCTCGCCGCCGTCCCCGAGTACGAGGGCGGCCAGGAGGCCGTGGTGGTCGTCGACTCCCAGGGCGTGGTGCTGGGGCTCAACAAGCCCGCCGAGGAGCTGTTCAAGATGGAGAGCGCCGACATCGCCGGGGAGTTCGTGGAGATGCTCGTGCCCAGCAAGAAGCGCTGGGGGCACCAGGCCTACCGGCGGGGCTACCTGGCCGAGCCCCGCGACCGCGAGATGGACCCCGGGCTCTACCCCGAGGCCGAGACGGCCGAGGGCGACGTCGTCCCCATCCAGGCCCGGCTCCAGCCCGTGACCGCGGGAGGCAGGCTCTTCGTGGCCGCCCACCTCACCAGGGACGACAGCCCCCGCCCCACCGAGGACTGACCACCGCGCGCGTCGGCCGCCCCACGGGGTGCGCGTGCGCCGGGCCGCGCCGGCCCGCCTCCCCTCGGCGAGCCCCCGCCCGGCCCCGCCGGGAATCCCGCCGCCCCCCCGGTTGTTGTGCGTGCAAAGGCTTGGGGCCCGGCGACGCCCGGCCCCGAGGGGAAGGGACCCCATGACCGAGCTGAACCGGACACTGCCGCTGCTGCCGCTCACCTCCGGCGTCGTGCTGCCGGGGATGGTGTTCACCATGGCCCTCGAGACCGACGAGGCCAAGGCGGCCGCCGACGCCGCCGGGTCGGTGGGGGGCGAGCTCGTGCTCGTGCCCCACATCGACGGGCGCTACGCGTCGGTGGGGGTCATCGCCAAGATCCTGGAGGTGGGCGAGCTCCCCGGCGGCCCGCTGGGCATGGTGGTGAGCGGGCTGGCCCGCGCCACCATCGGCACCGCCGTGCCGGGCACGGGCCAGGCGCTGTGGGTGCAGGTCGACCCCGTCGACAACGGCCCCGAGACCCCCACGGCCGTCGAGCTCGCCCGGGAGTACCGCGCCGTGCTCGAGAACATCCTCCTCACGCGGGGGGCGCGCCGCATGGCCGAGCGCCTGCGCGACGTCACCGACGCCTCACAGATCGCCGACCTGTCGGGCTACTCGCCCGACCTCAGCCTGGCCCAGAAGGTCGAGGTCCTGGAGACCACCGACGTGGAGGGGCGCCTGCGCCTGGTGCTGGGGTGGGCGCGCGAGACGCTCGCTGACCTGACGCTGCGCGAGCAGATCAAGACCAACGTCGAGGAGGGCATGGAGCGCACCCAGCGCGAGTTCCTCCTGCGCCGCCAGCTCGAGGCCATCCGCAAGGAGCTCAACGAGCTCGACGGCGGCCCCGACGAGGGGAGCGTGGACGACTACCGCAAGACCGTGGCGGAGCGCGACCTGCCCGACGGCGTGCGCGTCGCGGTGCTGCGCGAGGTCGACAAGCTCGAGCGCACCAGCGAGCAGAGCCCCGAGCACGGGTGGATCCGCACCTGGCTGGACACGATCCTCGAGCTCCCCTGGGGCGTGCAGTCCGAGGACTCCCTCGACGTCGAGGCGGCCGCGGCCGTGCTCGACGAGGACCACGACGGGCTCACCGACGTCAAGGAGCGCATCCTCGAGCACCTGGCCGTGCGCAAGCTGCGGGCCGAGCGCGGCCTGGTGTCGACGGGCACGCGCGGCTCGGGTGCCATCCTGGCCCTGGTGGGCCCCCCCGGCGTGGGCAAGACGTCGTTGGGGGAGTCGGTGGCGCGCGCCCTGGGACGGAGGTTCGTGCGCGTGGCGCTGGGCGGCGTGCGCGACGAGGCCGAGATCCGGGGGCACCGGCGCACCTACGTCGGCGCCCAGCCGGGGCGCCTGGCCCGGGCGCTGCGCGAGGCGGGCACCATGAACCCCGTCATCGTCCTCGACGAGGTGGACAAGCTGGGATCGGACTACCGGGGCGACCCGTCCTCGGCGTTGCTCGAGGTCCTCGACCCCGCCCAGAACCACACCTTCCGGGACCACTACCTGGAGGTGGAGCTCGACCTGTCCAAGGTCCTGTTCCTGGCCACGGCCAACGTGGCCGAGACGATCCCCGGCCCGCTGTTGGACCGGATGGAGGTCATCCGCATCGACGGCTACACCGAGGAGGAGAAGGTGGCCATCGCCCGTCACCACCTCCTGCGCCGCCAGCTCGAGCGCAGCGGCCTGCGGGCCGACGAGGTCGAGGTCTCCGACGCGGCGCTGGCCGTCATCTCCGCCGACTACACGCGCGAGGCGGGCGTGCGGAATCTCGAGCGCGAGATCGGGCGCCTGCTGCGCAAGGTCGCCACCAAGCTGGCGTCGGGGGCGCGGCGCGCCCCGGTCGCCGTGGACGGCCCCGACGTGCGCGGATGGCTGGGCCGGCCCCGGTTCTTCTTCGAGGCCGCCGACCGCACCAGCGTGCCCGGCGTGGCCACCGGCCTGGCCGTCACCGGCACCGGGGGCGACGTGCTGTTCGTCGAAGCCACCGCCCTGGACGGCGGCGAGGGGCTCACGCTCACGGGCCAGCTCGGCGACGTCATGAAGGAGTCGGCCGAGATCGCCCTGTCCTACGTGCGCTCGCACGCCGAGGAGCTCGGCATCGACCCGGCGGCCTTCCGCGGCCGGCGCTTCCACCTGCACGTGCCGGCGGGCGCCGTGCCCAAGGACGGGCCGTCGGCCGGGGTGACCATGACCTCGGCGCTGGTCAGCCTGCTCCGTGACCGGCCGGTGCGGCCCGTGGTGGGCATGACCGGCGAGGTGACCCTGCAGGGGCGGGTGCTGCCCATCGGGGGCGTCAAGCAGAAGGTGCTGGCCGCCCACCGGGCCGGGCTCACCGACGTGGTGCTGCCGGCGCGCAACGGGCCCGACCTCGAGGACGTCCCCGACAGCGTCCGCCAGGCCATGACCTTCCACCTGGCCGAGACGGTGGCCGACGTGCTCGCCGCCGCCCTCGACGCCGGCGCGGCGGGGGCGGGGGAGACGGCGGGCTCGGGCCCCGCGGGCCGCGCCCAGGCGGCCTGAGCGCGGGTCCCCGGCCCGGGCAGGGCCCGTTGCCCGCGGGCCGCGCCCGCCCGTTCACGCCACCGTCATCTGTCACGCGTCGGCAGCGGGGGCGCCACGCGCCGTTCAGGCGCGGTTCATCTCGGCACCAAGCCGTCACGGACGCGTCGCGCGCCCTGTCCACAGTGCTGTGGACGGGGTGCGGATAACCAGAGGCGCGGCCGCGCGTGGCCGGCCGGCGCGCGGTCAGCGGAAGTCGAAGGCCACCTTGATGGCGCCGCTGCGCTCCTGGTCGGCGAGCACGGCGAACGCCTGGCGCCACTCGTCGAGGCGGAAGGTGTGGGTCAGCATGCCGGTGAGGTCCACGCGGCCGTCGGCCGCCAGCGACAGGTAGTGCTCGATGCCGTGCTTGCGGACCCCGTCCACCTCCTCGACGCCGAAGGCGTTGGAGCCCACCCACGTGATCTCCTTGAAGTACAGCGGGGAGTACTCCCAGCGACCCGGCGCGTGCACGCCGCTCTTCACGAGCGTCCCCCTGGCCTTGAGGAGGCGCACGCCCACCTCGAAGGTCTCGGGCTTCCCGATGGTGTCGTACACGACGTCGATGTGGCCGGGATGGGCCATGGGCAGCGCGTCACCGACGCGCTGGAGCACGCCACCGGACCACGCCGCGGCTTGCTCGATGAGCGCCGCACGCGGCTCGGGGGCGACCACGGTGGCGCCCAGGCGGCGCGCCAGCGCGGCCTGGGCCTCGAAGCGCGCCACCACCATCACGTCCACGTCGGGGTACAGGGCGCGCAGCACGGCGGTGGCCGTCGTGCCGAGCGCACCCGCCCCGTACACGAGCGCCTTGCCCCCGGGGGGCGGGGGGTGCCGGGTCACCGAGTGCAGCGACACCGCGAAGGGGTCCGAGAACACCGCCACCTCGTCGGTGACGTCGTCGGGGACGGGGATGAGCATCGACTCGTGGGCCGGGAAGTACTCGGCGAACCCGCCCGGGGCGTCCTTGCAGGTCCCCGTGTGGATGCCCGCCGCCAGCCCGCCCTCGGTGAAGTGCCAGCACAGGCTGTAGTCGCCTGCCTGGCACGACGGGCACGGCGGGTCGAGGCCGCGCGGGACGCACGACAGCCACGGGTTGAGCACCACCCGCCGGCCGACCTCCAGGGTGGTGACACCCGGGCCCACCTCGGCCACGTCGGCCACGACCTCGTGGCCGAGCACGGTGGGAAAGGTGAAGAGGTTGGCGAGCGGGCTGTCGTTGTTGCCCTCGCCGAAGTCCATGAAGACCTGCTTGGCCTCGGACCCGCAGATGCCGGTGAGACGGGTCTTGGCCATGACCCAGTTGCTGCGCGCGGGACGCGGCTCGTCGAGGTCCACGAGCTTCATGGGGGTGCGGGCCAGGCCCGCCATGAGCGGGTTGGAGGCGTCGGGTGCCTCCCACGCCTCGGGGCGCACCCCGTAGAGCAATCCCTTCATCGCATGTTCCCTTCGCGTCGCGCCGTGGCGGGTACCACGCGTCAGATCGTGTCCATGAGCGGCTCCCACCCCGCGGGCGGGGGGGCGAGCCGCCAGTACTGCTCGGGGACGTTGGCGTCCAGGCGCTGGTCGAGCACGTGGTCGCGCTGCAACGGCGGCACCTGGCTCGCGTAGAGCTCGATGGCGGCTCGCTTGGTGTGCATGTCGGGCACGACGGGCACCACCGCCGGGGTGGGCCACAGGCCGCCCTTGAAGAGCGTGGCCACCCGCCACGCCAGGATGCCGGGGATGTGCTTGTAGCCGTGGTCCTCGTAGCAGAACCACGCCAACGCGTCGCCGGACGCCTCGAACGCCCGGCGCGCCAGGAGGCCGGCCTCGTGGGTGAGGGTGTGGTCGGGGTTGGCCAGGCCCATGGGCAGGAAGACGGCGCTCGGGGCGGCGTCGCGCAGCGCCGCCTCGAGGACGGGCGCCACCTGGGCGGGACGCGGCCGGTCCTGCTTGGCCAGGTACTGGTGGTCGGCGAACTCCAGCCACACCGGCGTCGCCCCCAGGAAGGCCATCGCCGCGCGGTCCTCCTCGCGCCGCATGGCCACCACGTCGTCACCGGCGCGGAACCCACCGCACGCGTCCCAGTCCGTGGGCTGCGCCGGGTAGGCGGGCGGCGGCCCCCCCAGCACGGTGATGACGGTGGTGCCGGGGTGCCCGGCGATGACATGGGCGGCGCCCAGCACGGCGTCGTCGAAGTGCGGGGAGACCACCACCACGCGTGCCAGGTCGCCGGGGTCGACGAGCCCCCAGGTGGTCTGGTCGGCCTGCCGCGCCGACTCCGATGACGCCCCCATGGCGCGGACGGTAGCGCGCCGGGACGCGAGGACGCCCGCCGGGCGGCTCCCCGGCGGCCGGCCGGCGGTCCGACGGGAGGCGCCGGCCCGGCGGCACGAGCCCCCTGGCACCGCCCGACCGGTCCCGTCGCGGCGCGCCGGCGCGAGGTGTGCCACCGTGGTGGCATGTGCAGGAGCATCGTGACACTGCGGGGGGCCGACGCGGTCTCCGACGACGACGTGCGGGCGGCGGCGCTGCAGTACGTCCGCAAGATCAGCGGCTACCGGGCGCCGTCCGAAGCCAACCGTGCGACCTTCGAGCGCGCCGTGGACGACATCGCCCGGTCGACCCAGAAGCTGCTCGACGGACTGGTGTCCCGACCCGCCGTCAGGCGCTGACCGGGCGCAGGCCGCGCGCGAGCGCCCGGACCTGCTCGTCCAGGGCCCCCCGGCCCAGCGTGGCCCCCGCCGCCACGATGTCGAAGCCGTGGCAGGCGCCGGGCACCGTGTGCAGCTCGGTCGACACCCCCGCCTCCATGAGGCGCCGGGCGTAGTCGATGCCCTCGTCGCGCAGGGGGTCGAGCTCGGCGGTGAGGACGTAGGAGGGCGGCAGGCCCCGCACGTCGGCGGCGCGCGCCGGCGCGGCGTAGGGCGAGACGTCGGGCCGCGGGGCGGGGCCCAGGTAGTGGTCCCACATGTCGGCCGTCGACTGGTTGGTCCACAGGGGGGTGGCGTCGAAGGCCTGCATGGACGGCGTCGTCATGCGGTCGTCGAGGACCGGGTAGTTGAGCAGCTGGAAGGCGAGGGGCGGGCCGCCCACGTCGCGCGCCATGAGGGCCACGGCGGCCGCCAGCGCGCCGCCGGCGCTGCTGCCCGCCACCGCCAGGCGGCCCGGGTCGACCCCGAGCTCCGCCGCGTGGGCCGCCGTCCACGCCAGGGCGGCGTAGCAGTCGTCGACCGCCGCGGGGTAGGGGTGCTCGGGTGCCAGGCGGTAGTCGGCCGACACCACCACGCAACCGGCATCGGCCGCGTAGCGCAGGCAGCGCTGCTCCTCGGTGTAGAGGTCGCCGAGCACGAAGGCACCGCCGTGGAAGAACACGACCCCCGGGACCGCGCTGGCGCCACGCGACCGAGGCTCGTAGACGCGCACGGAGATCTCGCCCACGGCGCCAGGCCCGGGGATCTGGCGGTTGCCGGCCTCCACGCGCTCGTCGGTGGGCAGGGTGGCCCCGGTGGCCTGGAGGATGTCGAGGGTGGAGCGCAGCACGCGGACGACGTCCATGTCCCGCAGGTGCGTCCCCGGGTCCAGCTCCCCGGGGAAGGCCGCCAGGATCTCGGCCAGCTCGGGGTCGAACGCCGAGAGGGGCAGCGTCACGGCCGTCGGAACTCGGGGATGACCTCGGTCCCCATGAGCTCGATGGTCTGCATCACGGCCTCGTGGGGGATCTTGTACGGGTTGACGAGGCACAGCAGCAGGTCGATGCCGGCCTCCTCGTACATGCGGCAGGTGGCGATGCAGTCCTCGGGCGTCCCGAGCACGCACGCGTTGGCCTCCACCAGGTACTCGAGTGACAGCAGGTCGAGCGAGCCCTCGTCGTCGATCCTCTTCATGTCGGCCGCGTAGGCGTAGCTGCCCAGGTCCTGGTGGCGCTCCACCATCCAGTCCGTCATCGAGGCGATCTGGCGCGCCCCGGTCTTGGGGTACCACTCGAAGGACTCCCGGGCGGTCTCCATGGCGGCGGCACGGTCGGGGGCGCACAGCGCCATGGTGAAGGTGGCGGCCCGGTCGTTGACGAACGCCCCCAGCGGCTCGGTGCAGCCCCGCACGGCCTCGCGGTAGACGTCGACCTTGGCCTTCACCTCCTGGGGCGACACCCCCACCGCGAAGGAGCACAGGCCGAGCCCCAGCGCGCCGACCTGGCGGTGGCCGTCCTCGCTGCTGGTGGCGCCCCAGATGGGCGGGTGGGGGCGTTGCAGCGGCTTGGGGTGGACGCGGCGCCTGGGCATCTGCCAGAACTCGCCGGCGAGCTCGTACTCGTCGTTGGTCCAGCACCCCACGACGTGGCCGATGGCCTCCTGCCACATGGCCCGCGTCTTGGCGGGGTCGACCCCGAAGCCCTCCAGCTCGGCGCGCGTGGAGGACCGGCCCGTCCCCAGGTCCACCCGGCCGTTGGAGAGGAGGTCGAGCACCGCCACCGACTCGGCCGTGCGCACCGGGTGGTTGTAGGGCTGGGGCATGAGGCGCACGCCGTAGCCGATGCGGATCCGCTCGGTGCGCGCCGCCACCGCGCCGTAGAGCACCTCGGGATTGGAGCAGTGCGAGAACTCCGACAGGAAGTGGTGCTCGACCGTCCAGAAGGCGTCCCACCCGAACCGGTCGCCCGCGATCGCCTGCTCGAGGACGTTCTGGTAGGCCCGGTGCTCGCTGTCGGGCTCCCAGGGCAGGGGCACGGGGATCTCGTAGAACAGGGCGAACTGCACGGCCAGGGTCCTATCATCCAGCCCACCCGGCGACAAGACCGAGGACTCCGACACGCGAGGAGGGCCCATGCGCGGCCTGACGGGCAAGAACATCATCGTGACCGGCGCGGCGTCGGGCATCGGGCGCGCCAGCGCGCAGCGCCTCCTCGAGGAGGGCGCCAACGTGCTGGGCGCGGACCTGTCCGTCGCCCCGGGCGCGCCGAGCGAGCCGGCCGGCGGAGGCTCGTGGTCCTTCGCCCCCGTCGACGTCCGGGACGAGGCGTCGGTCGTGGCGCTCGTGGCGGAGGCGGCGCGCACCTTCGGCCGCATCGACGGCCTCGTGAACGCAGCGGGCGTGGCGGGGGGCGGGGCGGTGCACATGCTCGACGCGGCCGAGTGGGACCGGGTGGTGGGGGTCAACCTCTTCGGGACGTTCCTCACCGCCAAGCACGTGCTGGCCCGGATGATCGAGCAGCCGCCCGTGGACGACGCCCGCGGCGCCGTCGTGACCATCGCCAGCATCGAGGGCATCGAGGGCACCGCCGGCGGCAGCTCCTACAGCGCGTCGAAGGGCGGCGTCGTCATCCTCACGAAGAACATGGCCATCGACTACGCCGGGCGGGGCATCCGCGTGAACACCATCTGCCCCGGCTTCATCGACACGCCCATGACCCAGGCCATCTTCGGCATGGAGGGCATGGAGCGCGCCCGCCGGGAGATCGCCAGGGAGCACAAGCTCGGGCGCTACGGCCGTCCCGAGGAGATCGCCGCCGCGGCCGCGTTCTTGTTGTCGTCGGACGCGTCCTTCGTGACCGGACACGCGCTCGTGGTCGACGGCGGCTACACCGCGGGACGCGACCACGGGGTGACCGAGGTGCTCGGCCTCCGCTGAGCCCCCGTCCGCCCGGGGGCGCCTACAGCGCCCGGTCCTCGATCACGTCGAGGTTGACGAACGACGGGGGCTTCTCCGCGTAGCTCATGAGCTTCTCCGACAGGGCCTGGGTCTCGGGCAGCGACGAGTTCTCCATGGCCGACTCGAAGGAGTCGAAGAACACGATGTTGTAGTAGCGGCCGGGGTTGTCGCGGTCCTGGCACAACACCCGCCGCCGGGCCGTGCGCCTGCCCGCCGTGGCCTGCTCCCACTCGTCGCCCGTCTTCCGCACCTCGTCGAACTTGGACGTCTGCACATCCACGATCTGGATGAATCCCATGGCACACCCTCCGTCGTCTGGCCGCCCGTCGGGGGCGACGGTACCTGGGACGGCGCGCGAATCCCTTGAGATCGGTTGACGAAGCCGTGACGGGTCGTTGGCGGGTGCAACCCCGCGGCCCGGGAACCGGGGCGGGCGCCGGCCCGTCCGAACCAGGTGATGGACGGGCACCGGGCACCCTGGCGGGCCACGGCGGGCGCCCTGGGCGCGCTCGTCGTCCTGGCCGGGGGGTGCGCCACCGCCGCCGTGCCCCGGGGCCGGGCGCCCGCCCCCGGGCCCAGCCGGCCGCCCGCCCCCGCCACGCTGGGCCCGGTGCCGTGGGCGCCGCTGGCGGCGACCGAGGCCGACGTGCGCCCCCCGGGGTCGTTTCCCGGCGACGTCTACGCCGACCCCCTGCTCCCGCTGCCGTGCCGGCCCGGCCAGGTCCACGGCGCCGTGTCGCTGGCGCGCCGGGCGGGCGCCACGCAGGGGGCGGTGTCGCTGTGGGCCACCCCGGGGTCGCCCACGGCCTCGTGCTCGGTCTCCGCGACGTCGGTGTCGGGCGCCGTCCTGGACGCCGTCGGGCGCGTCCTCGCCGTGACGGTGGTGCCCACCGGCGCCCACCCGGTGAACCCCCCGGTGGGGCCGTTCCCCTACGCCCTGGGCGCGCGCCCGGCGGCGCCGGTGATGCTCGTGCGCTGGGAGGGCCCGTACTGCGGGCCGGCCCCGGTCACCCTGCGCGTCGCCTTCGAGGCCGCCTCCGTCGACCTCTCCGTCTCCGGGCCGCCGCCGCCCTGCGCGCCGCGCCGCCAGCCCAACGGCCCGCTCGTGCTGGGGTTCGTGTCCGGCCCCGGGGACCTGGGCCAGCCCGTGCCCCCCGACCGGGGGGCGCTGTCGGCGTCCGTCGAGCTCGGTGCCCCGGTGGCGCCCGACGCTCCGTCGTTGGACTTCACGGTGACGCTCACCGACACGGCGTCGCACCCGGTCTCGCTGGCCCCGTGCCCGGGGTACGCCGTCGGGGTGTCGGGCAAGGCCTACGCCGGGGCGCCCAACCCGCCGGGGACGGTCGTCACGGGCCGGCTCACCGAGACGGGCCTGCTCAATTGCCAGGCCGCCCCGGCGCAGCTGCTCGCCCACCAGCGCATCGTCTTCGACATGCGCTTCGTGTTCGCCGACGCCCAGCCTCCCTTCCAGGGCATGACCGTCGTCCCCCACCAGGTCGCCACGGTCGTGTGGATGATCGCCGGTGTGCCCGCCGCCACCGCCACCCTGCAGGTGCGCTGACCGCCGCTCCGCCTGGGCACCGGCCCCCGCCGTCTGCGACGATGCATGGGCCGTGCGGGGGAGGCGGCCGGCCGGCAACGACACGAGGAGGGCCCGTGGACGGCGACATCGTGATCCGAGGGGGAACGCTCATCGACGGCACCGGGGCCCCGGGCCGGCCCGCGGACGTGGCCGTGGCCGACGGGCGCATCGTGGGCGTGGGCGAGGGCCTGTCGGGCGACCGTGAGCTCGACGCCTCGGGCCAGGTGGTGGCCCCCGGGTTCATCGACATCCACACCCACTACGACGCCCAGGTGTTCTGGGACCCGTGGCTCACGCCGTCGGCCTTCCACGGCGTGACCAGCGTGGTGGCGGGCAACTGCGGCTTCTCCATCGCCCCCATCCGCCGCGCGCTGGCCCCCCTCCTGGCGCGCACGCTCCAGCACGTGGAGGACATGAGCTTCGACACGCTGTCGGTGGGGGTGCCCTGGGACGAGTTCGAGACCTTCCCCCAGTACCTCGACGCCGTCGAGCGGCGGGGGAGCGCCCTCAACTACGGGTGCTACGTGGGGCACACCGCGGTGCGCATGTACGTCATGGGCGAGGACTCCTACGAGCGGGCCGCCACCCCCGACGAGCTCGCCCGCATGCAGGCGGTCGTGGCCGAGTCGATGGCGGCCGGCGCCATGGGCTTCGCCTCCAGCGCGTCGCCCACCCACAACGGGGACGGCGGCCGCCCCGTCCCGTCGCGCGTGGCGGACGTGGACGAGCTGCGCGCCCTGCTGGCCCCGGTGCACGACGCCGGGAAGGGCGTGGTGGCCCTGCTCCCCGGGGGGGTGATCCCCAACCGCCAGCTCTTCGACATCCAGCGCGAGGTGGGCCGCCCCATCACCTGGACGGCGTTGCTCACCGTGAAGGACTTCCCGTACCACGAGAAGGTGGTGGCCGAGAACGACGCCGCGCGCCGGGAGGGGGTCGAGGTGTGGCCCCAGGTGTCGTGCCGGCCGCTCGTGTTCCAGATGAACCTGGCGGAGCCGTTCACGCTCAACGCACGTCCCAGCTTCTCCAAGATCATGGGGCTCGACCACGAGGCCCGCAAGGCCGCCTACCGCGACCCGGCCTGGCGGGCGGCCTCCTGGGAGGAGCTGTCCGGCGCGGGCGGCGGGCTCCCGTTCAATTGGCCGTCGGTGTCGGTGGCGGAGTCGGCCTCGCACCCCGAGCTCGTCGACCGGTCCGTGGTGGAGCTGGCCGCCGAGCGCGGCTTCACGCCGCTCGACGTCGTCCTCGACATCTCGCTCGACGACGACCTCAAGACGCGCTTCTGGTCGGTGCTGGCCAACAACGACCCCGACGGGATCGCCTGGCTGCTGCCGCGCGACAACGTGCTCTTGGGCCTGGCCGATTCGGGCGCGCACGTGTCGCAGCTGTGCGACGCCTGCTTCGCCACCGACCTGCTCGGCAACTGGGTGCGCGACCGGGGCGTCATGCCCCTCGAGCGCGCCGTCCACAAGCTCACCGGCGAGCCCGCCGGCGTCTACGGCCTGTCGGACCGGGGCACCGTGGCTCCGGGCCAGGCCGCGGATCTGTGCGTGTTCGACCCCGACACCGTCGCCCCGGGGCCCCTGCGGCGGGTCTACGACTTCCCGGCCGACGGCGAGCGGCTCACCGCGGACCAGCCCGTCGGGGTCACCCACGTCCTCGTCAACGGGGTGCCCATCCGCGTCGACGGTGAGGCCGCCACCGAAGGCCTCGACGCCCGTCCCGGGGTGGTCCTGCGCAGCTGACGCCCCGCCCCGCGCAGGGACGTCGCTGACGCCTCGATACGCGGCCGTCGGCCGTAGATTCTCCCGCGTGTCCGGTGGGGACGGGGAGCTCCCTCCCCGCCAGTCGACGGCCCGCCTCGTCGAGCTGCGGCCCGCGCCGCAAGGAGCCGACGAGCTGGAGGCCGTCCGATCACGGACGCGCCTGGCGGTCGTGCGCTGGGCGCCGGGTGAGGACGGTGTCAGAGCCCTTGTCGTCCTCGACCCCGCGTCCGCGGTATCGGTCGAAGACGTGTACGGCGTGGCCGCCGCCCTCGCGCACCGCGCGGCATCGCAGGGGTTCAGGCGGCTCCTCGTGGCTTCCTCGTCGGTCGTGGTGAGACACGCCCTGCGCGAGCACGGCGCTTCCGGTCGGCTGCGCGATCCCGTCGAGCTCGACCTCGGGCGCCCGGTCCAGCCACCCGAGCGGCCACACAACCGCGCCGAGAGATCGGCGCTGCTCACTCGGGCTCTGACGGAGTTCGGCATCACGGTGACCCCCGTTCGCCGGCCGGGCCCGCTCGGGCGCCTGACGGGGCGGCTCGTCGGAGGTGTGAGCGACACGATCCGCGTGAGGATCGGAGGGGGGCCGGGGCGTCCTTTCACCTTGAGCGTCCCCGACCGGCCAGATCTCATGCCCGAGGGCGTCGCCCGTATCGCCGACACCGCCGTCTCGGTGATCCGACGCTTCCCGACCGAGGCCGGTTCCCTCCGCGCCATCGCCGTCGACCGGTCAGAGCGGGGCCTCGTCCACGGCAGCCACAGCGGAGTGGCCGAGCTGCAGCAGTCGACCATCCACCTGCACTTCGGCCACGTGCTGGCGTACCCCGCGATGGCGTTGCACGCGCAGCGGGCCGCCGAGACGAGCCAGGCGATGGAGCGCGGGACCGCCCAGCGTCTTGTGACCGGTGGTCCTCAGCTCCCCTTCGTCGCAGCCGATGCGACGACTGCGCATGAGATGTGGCACGTGGTCGAAGCCATCTTCGAGCTGAAGCGCTTCAAGGAGAGCGTCGCGTTCAGGCGACTGCTCGGACAGCATCTGGGCGTGGAGACCCTGGAACAGGCCGTGAAAGGCCACGAACGGAACGCACCCGAGCCCTGGAAGGCCGCATGGGTACGGCTCTTCGAGGAGGTGTCCCCCTACGCGACGACCAGCGCTGACGAAGCAGGCGCCGAGCTCTTCAGGGCGTGGTGGTGCCGCGCGGGCGACGTGACGCCGGTGGTGGCCCGCTTCGGCGAGTTGCTCGAGGAGTTCTTCGTCCCCCCGACCCGCTGATCACCGACCCGCGGGCACCCAGCGTCGCTCAGCGGTCCGCGCCCGCCCCCGCAGGGACGGGCGACGCGGCCGGTCTCGGCGGGGCGTCGGGGTCGGGGCGCTCCTCGACGCGGTAGTGCTCCACGTCGAAGCGCCGGGTCTGGCGGCGGAACTCGAAGCTGAACCCGGGCCACAACGTGGTGTTGCGGCCCCGGGCGTCGAGGTACCAGCTGTGGCACCCGCCCGTGTTCCACACCGAGCCGGCCAGCTGGTCCACGAGCCCGGCGTTGAAACGGGCCTGGGCGCCGGCGTCGACATCGACGGTGCGCAGCCGGCGGCGCTCCATGGTGCGCAGGGCGTCGAGGACGTAGGCCACCTGGGACTCGATCATGAACACCATGGAGGAATGGCCCAGGCCCGTGTTGGGGCCCACCAGGAAGAACAGGTTGGGGAACCCCGCCACGGTGGTGCCCTTGTAGGCCTCCATGCCCTCACGCCACACCTGCGCCAGGCTCGTGCCGTCCCCGCGGTGGATGTGCGCGGCGGCCGGGAAGTCGGTGACGTGGAACCCGGTGCCGAAGATGACGGCGTCGACGTCGTGCACCGACCCGTCGCTGCCCACCACGGCGTGCTCTCTCACCTCGGCCACCCCCGCGCCGACGACTTCCACGTTGGGACGGGAGAGCGCCGGGTAGTAGTCGTCGGAGAGAAGGATGCGCTTGCACCCCATCGTGTAGCGGGGGGTGAGGACGGCCCGCAGCTCCTCGTCGGGGACCTGGCGGCGCAGGTGGGCGAGCGACACCCGCTGCGCCAGGCGCAGCAGCCCGGGACGCCGCGCGAACCCGAGCACGTATCCCTCCCGCCCCCAGTAGATGGCCGCCCGCACCAGGCGCTGGGCGCCCGGGACGTGGCGGTACACGGCGCGCTCGACAGGGCCGATGGCACGGTCCCGCCGGGGCAGCACCCACGGCGCGCTGCGCTGGAACAGCACCAGCCGGTCGACGAGCGGCTGGATCTGGGGGATGAACTGGATCGACGACGCCCCCGTGCCCACCACGGCCACCTTCTTGCCCGTCAGGTCGTAGC
>DATJBC010000060.1:0-4926 GCA_035515515.1 Acidimicrobiales bacterium | reverse complement strand
TGGTGATCGCCCTTGTGGACCTTCAGGTGCTCGGTGAGGAGCGAGATGCGCTCGGTGAGGAGCGCGATCTGCACCTCGGGCGAGCCCGTGTCGGTGTCGTGCAGGCGATGCTCGGCGATCGTGGCGGACTTCTCGGCCATGGTGGAACAGACAACCTCTGCGGTTCTCGGGGGCCACCCGGGCACCGACGCCCGTCCGACCCAACCCGACTCGGCCGGGACTGCGCCCGGCCGGACCGAACTCTAGCAGGGAGGATCCCTCCCCACCCGCCCACGCAGGCCCGGCGCGGGGAGGGGGCCTCAGTCGGGCACGACCCCCAGGGCGCTGCGGGCGGCGGCCACGTCGTAGGTCATCTGCCGCACCAGGTCCTCGGGGCTGTCGAAGCGGCGCTCCTCGCGCAGGCGGGACACGAACGACACCCGGGCCGCCTCGTCGTAGAGGTCGCCCTCGAAGTCCAAGAGGAACACCTCGAGCAGCGGGGCCTCCACGTCGTCGTGGAAGGTGGGGCGCCGCCCCAGGGAGGCCGCCCCGGCGTGGACGGCCCCGTCGGGGCGCTCGTACCAGCAGGCGTAGATGCCCTCGCCCGGCAGGGCCAGGCCGTCGGGCAGGGCCACGTTGGCGGTGGGGAAGCCGAGCTCGGCCCCGCCCCGCCCGTCGCCGTGCACCACGTGGCCGCGCACCTGGTGGGGGCGCCCCAGCAGCCCGGCGGCGCCCGCCACGTCGCCCGCCGCCAGCAGCTCGCGGATGCGCGTGGAGGACACGGCGCGCCGCGCGGCGTCCTGCTCGAGGGCGAGCCCCATGACCTCGAACCCGTGCTCGGCCCCCATGGCGCCGAGCATGGCCACGTTCCCCTGGCGCCGGTGCCCGAAGTGGAAGTCCTCCCCCACCACCACCAGCCGCGCCCCCAGGGCGTCGACCAGCACCTCGCGCACGAAGTCGGCGGCCGACTCGCGCGCCCGCAGCGCGTCGAAGCGCACCACCACGGTTCGGTCCACGCCCGTCGAGGCGAGCAGCTCGAGCTTCTGGTCGAGGTCGGTGAGCACGGGCGGGGCCGACTCGGGCCGCACCACGGTGGCCGGGTGGCGGTCGAAGGTGACCACCTCGGTGCTCAGCCCCCGGGCGCGGGCCAGCTCGTGCAGGACGCGCAGCAGGTGGCGGTGGCCCAGGTGCACGCCGTCGTAGGCACCGATGGTGACGGCCGCTCCCGAGGCCGCCGGCGTGGCGCGCTCGGGGCCCTCGACAACCTCCACGGCGCGAGGTTACCCGGGGGTCATCCGCTGCCCGCCAGCACCGCGGCGGCCACCATGCGGTCGGTCTCGGTGGCCTCGTAGACGGCCAGCAACGTCCCGCGCCGGTCCACGACGGCCCACGGCCCGTCGCCCGCGGCGCCCACCGAGACGCGGTCGAGCGCCAGCCCGTGCGACACCGAGCGGGCCAGCGCCGCGTCCACCTCCACCTGCGCCAGGTCACGCAGCGCCTGCGCGGGGGTGAGGACGTGCGCGGGCGTGAGCGCCTCCAGCGTGTGCGCCTCGCCCACGCCGAAGGAGCCCACCCGGGTGCGGCGCAGCCCGCGCAGGTGCGCGCCGCCGCCCAGCGCGCTGCCCAGGTCGGCGGCCAGGACGCGCACGTAGGTGCCGCTCGAGCAGTCCACGACGATGCGGAACACACCGGGTGCGGCGTCGGGGGCGGGCTCGAGGTCGAAGCGCGTCACCGTGACCGGCCGCGGCTGGCGGGCCACCTCCACCCCGGCGCGGGCCAGCTCGTGCAGGCGGCGCCCGCCCACCTTGCGGGCCGACACCATGGGCGGCACCTGGTCGATGGTGCCCACGAAGCCCGCGGCGGCCTGGCGGGCCTCGGCCAGGGTGACGGCCCCCATGTCCCAGGTGCCGGTGACCGTCCCCGAGGCGTCGAGGGTGCTCGTGGCCTGGCCCAGCACCACCTCGGCCTCGTAGCTCTTGGGCAGGGCGGTGAGGAACCGCAGCATCCTCGTGAAGCGGCCCAGCCCCACGAGCAGCACCCCGGTGGCGTCGGGGTCGAGGGTCCCGGCATGGCCCACCCGCCGCTGGCCGAACAGCCGCCGGCAGCGCGCCACGGCGTCGTGCGAGGTCCAGCCGGCCCCCTTGTCGACCACCACCATGCCGGTGGTGCCCGGCGCCCCGTCCCGGGGGCCGGGACCGTTCACGCCCGGGCCTCGCCGGCGCCGTCCCCCGGGCCGTCGTCGGGGGCGGCCCCCCGGGGCCCGGCGCCCTCGTCCTCGTGGAGGTGGCGCAGGATCTCCTCCACGCGCTGGCCGGCGGCCACCGAGGGGTCGGCGGCGAAATGCAGGTGCGGGGTGCGCTTGAGGCGCACCTCCCGGCCGATGGCCCGCTGGAGCTCGGCGCGCTGGGCCTCGAGGGCCTCGCGCGCCGCGTCGGGCAGCGAGCTCAGGTAGACGGTGGCGTGCGACAGGTCGGGCGAGGTGTCCACCGCCGTCACGGTGAGCATGCGCAGGCGGTCGTCGAGGTCGGCCATCCGCTCGGTGGCGTCGGCCACCACCTCGCGCAGCACCTCGTTGACGCGGGCGGTGCGGGGATAGGGCGCCGCCGCCCTGCGCTCGCGCCGGCGCCCGGTCACCGACACCACCAGCGGGAGGGCACCACCGTCGTCAGGTGCGCGGGATCTCGCGCTCCTCGAAGGTCTCGATGATGTCGCCCTGCTTGAGGTCCTGGAAGTCCGACAGGCCGATGCCGCACTCGAAGTTCTCCTGCACCTCGCGCACGTCGTCCTTGAAGCGGCGCAGCGACGTGATCGTCCCCCGCCAGATGATGACGCCCTCGCGCAGGAACCGGACCTTGGAGCCGCGGGTGATGCTGCCGTGGCGCACGAAGCACCCGGCGACGGCGCCCACCCGGGGGACGCGGAACACCTCGCGCACCTCGGCCTCGCCCGTGACGATCTCTTCGAACTCCGGGGTGAGCATGCCCACCATGGCGGCTTCGATGTCCTCGAGGAGCTTGTAGATGACCTCGTAGGTGCGGATGCCCACGCCGCGCTCCACGGCCATCTCGCGGGCCCGCCGGTCGGGCCGGACGTTGAAGCCGATGATGGTGGCGTTGGAGGCCACCGCCAGCTGCACGTCGTACTCGGTGATCCCCCCCACCCCGCGGTGCACGAAGCTGAGCTTGACGTCGGGCCGCTCCAGCTTGCGCAGGCTGTCGGTGATGGCCTCCAGCGTGCCCTGGACGTCGGCCTTCAAGATGAGGTTGAGCGTGGCCGCCTCGCCCCGCTGGATCTGCTCGAAGAGGTCCTCGAGCTTGGCGCCCGGGGCGGTGGGCGACGGGGCGTGGCCCGCCACGCGGTACCGGCGCTCGCGCGTCTCACCGATGGTGCGGGCCGTGGTCTGGTCGACCGTGACGCGGAACTCGTCGCCCGCCGCGGGGGGCTCGGAGAACCCGAGCACCTGCACCGGCGTCGACGGGGGGGCCTCCTTGACCTGGTCGCCGCGGTCGTCGATGAGCGCCTTGACCTTGCCCCAGGCCGCCCCGGCCACCACCGGGTCGCCCACGCGGAGCGTGCCGTGCTGCACGATCACCGTCGCCACCGGCCCCCGGCCCGACTCCAGGTTGGCCTCGAGCACCACGCCCCGGGCGCGGCCCTCGGGGCTGGCTTGGAGCTCCTTCAGCTCGGCCACCAGGGCGATGTGCTCCACGAGGTCGTCGATGCCGGTGCCCTGGAGGGCGGAGACCTGGACCACGGGCGTGTCGCCGCCCCACGCCTCGGGGGTCAGTCCCTGCTCCGACAGCTGCTGGAGCACGCGGTCGACGTTGGCGTCGGGCCGGTCGATCTTGTTCACCGCCACCACGATGTCCACCCCGGCCGCCCGGGCGTGGTCGATGGCCTCGATCGTCTGGGGCATCACCCCGTCGTCGGCCGCCACCACCAGCACCACGACGTCGGTCACCTCCGCCCCCCGGGCCCGCATGGCCGTGAAGGCCTGGTGGCCGGGGGTGTCGATGAAGGTCACCCGATGGCCGTTGGTCTCGGTCTGGTAGGCGCCGATGTGCTGGGTGATGCCGCCCGCCTCGGCGGCCACCACGTTGGCCGAGCGGATGCGGTCGAGGAGCAGGGTCTTGCCGTGGTCCACGTGGCCCATGACGGTGACCACGGGCGGGCGGGCCCGCAGGTCCTCGGGGCGCTCTTCCTCTTCCTCCTCGAAGTACTTGGACTGGAGCTCGGCCTCCTGCTCCTCGCCGGGGTCGACGAGCCGGATGCGGGCGCCGAGCTCGGCGGCGAACAGCTCGATCATGTCGTCGGTGAGCGACTGGGTGGCCGTGACCACCTCGCCCTGCAGCAGCAGGAAGCGGATGACGTCCCCCGCCGAGCGGTTGACCTTGGGCCCCAGCTCGCGCGCGGTGGAGCCCCGCTCCACGATGACCTCGTAGTCGGGCACGGGCGCGTTGGACGGGGTGTAGGTGGTGAGCTGGGTGGGCTCGAGCTCCTCGAGGTTGCGCCGGCGACGGCGCGGCCGGCGGGGGGGCGGGCGTCCTCGGCCGCCCGGGCCGCCGCGCAGGCCGGGCGGGGGCGGGCCGCCGCCGGGGCGCCCGCCGTAGCCGCCGCCACCGCCGGGACCGCCGCGTCCACCGAACCCCCCCATGCCTCCCCGACTGGGGGCACCGGGGCGGGCGCCCATGCCGGGCCGCCCCCCGCCACCGGGACCGCCCCCCGGACGGGGGCCGCTCGCCGGGGCGCGCCGGCCGGGCGGGGGCGGAATGGGCCGGCCCGAGTTGGAGCGGGGCGGGCCGGGCGGGGGCGGGATGGGCCGGCCCGAGGCGCTCACCGGGGGTCGGCCTCCGGCGGGGGGAGCGCTCGGGGGGCGCGGGGGGGCGCCGATGTCGGGCGCGGCGGCCGGGGCCGACGGCGCCGACGCCGCCGGGGCGGGCCGAGCCG
>DATJBC010000059.1:0-5055 GCA_035515515.1 Acidimicrobiales bacterium | reverse complement strand
CCGAGGAGCCGGTGGCCGCCGTGGCGGGAGGGAACGCCGGAGGGATCCCGAGACGAGCAGGGTCGGCAGTGTAACGCCCGCTGGGGACGGAGCCTCGTCAATCCTGAGGAAAGTTCCAAGGGTGCGGGGCGTCTACGTTTTGTAGACTATAGAGTCTACAAACGTGATACCGGCGCCCAGCCACCGAGCGAGGCCCAACCGCTGTCCCCACCGCAAGGAGGTGGGCCCGGAGGGCACGCCTTCACTTGAAATAGCAACGAAAAGCCCCGCCAGGCATGGACAGGTTCGGCTCACGATCTGCCCCCAAGCCGGGCGTGCGGCCAATGGCCTGCACAGGGCGGCAGTGCTCGGACTCCGGGAGCTGGCCGGCGACGACGAGCTGCAGGAAGCGATCCGGGCGCAGCTTTCGCACACGCTCGGGTCAGACGAGTCCGGCCGTGGAGTGACCCGGCAGGCCACCCTGACGTCCCTCCTAGCCAAACGGCAGAAACTGTTGAGCCTGCACTACGAGGACCGCATCAGTGCCGATGCGTTCGGCGACGAGGAGGCACGCCTGACTCGGCAGATCGAGTCGCTCCGTGCCGAGGAAGCTGAAGTCGAAGCGGAGAGCGCACGGCAGGACGAGCTGGCTGAACGTTTTTCCGACGTGGCCGCCCTGCTCCGCGAGATTGACGTGGAAGCCGTCTGGAAGGCCGGCACAGCCGCCGAACGGCGAGTGCTTGTGGAGGAGCTGGTCGAAGCCGTGATCGTGTTTCCGGACCACTTAGAGGTGCAAGCGGTAGGGGCTCCGCCGATCAACGTGACGTTGGCAGAAGTGGGACTGCGAGAGAGTGGTATGCGAATTTGCGTGTCGGAGAGGGGACTTGAACCCCTACGCCCTTGCGGGCACTAGCCCCTCAAGCTAGCGCGTCTGCCTATTCCGCCACTCCGACGAGTGCGCGCCACCTGTGGATACGGCGCGACGAGCACTCTAGCGCGAGGCCACCGAGCCTCGATGCCTGGACTCACGGCTTCGTCGTGGTGGTGGGCGCCGGACCGAGCGCCGTCCACAGCCGCATGCTCCACAACGGGCCGAGGCCGCCGGGGTCGTCGCTCACGTTGGCAAGGGAGGCCGACCACACCACCACCGTGGGCTCGGCGAACAGCGGCAGCGTGGGCATCTCGAGCCACAGGTCCTGGTCGATCTGGCGGTACGTCGCCATGGCGCCGGGCGTGTCCAGGTTCTGCACCGCCTGGGTGAACAGCGTGTCGATCCTGGGGTCGTCGAAGCCCCCGTAGTCCTGGCTGAACGCCCCCCCGGTGATGGCCGGCGAGAGCGAGAACACCGCGCCCATGGCGCTCACATAGGGCGTGGCGGCGACGGGAACCACGGCGAGGTCGAAGGACCCCGTGGGGAGTACGGTGCCGAAGAGCTGCGCCGCGGGGACCGGCTCCGACACCACCGAGAAGCCGGCCGCCACGAGCTGGGCGGCCACGATGGGTCCGGCCGCCGCCGACCACGGGTCGTCCCCCGCCCACACGAGGGTCAGGGTGGCGGGCCTGGCGTGCAGCGTCCATGTGCCGTGGGCCCCGAGCGTGAACCCGCTCTGCTCGAGCAGCCGCGTGCCCGTCACCGGGTCGACCGTCTCGTACCCGGCGGCGGCGTCGCTGTAGCCCGGCTCGAAGTTGGCGAAGAGGTGGTCGTTGTCCAGCCACACCGAATGGTCCTCGGGCTGGCCCACCTCGGTGACCAGCCCGGGCCGGTTGACCATGTGGGCGATGCCCTGGCGGGCCGTGGCCGAGGCGAGCGGGGGACGCGAGGCGTTGAACTCGAGCTGCAGCATGGTGGCGCCCAGACTCGATGCGCTCTCCAGGGTGGCCGACGACGCCGACTGCGCCAGGAACGACTGGTCGAACCCGCTCGGGTAGGCCACCTGGACGCGGCCGCCCCCGAGGTCCGACGACAGGGTCTGGCCGCCGGGGACGGCCTCCACCACCACCGTGGAGAGAAAGGCGCGCGACGCCCACCAGCGGGGATTGCGGCCCAGCACGATCCGGGACCCCGGCGTCCACGACACCACCTTCCACGGCCCGCCCGACACGAGCACCGACGGGTCGAAGCGGTCGAAGCCCTGGTTCCACCCCACCCGCTCGGCCACGTGGGCGGGCAGCAGGTCGTCGAACAGCGACTCCCAGTCGGCGAAGGGGGTGCGGAACACCACGGTCACGGTGCGCCCGTGGTTGGAGCCCGTGAGCGAGGCGATGTCGCGGTAGCCGAGGGTCGAGGCCACCGAGTCCGGGGTGCCGTCGACGTCGAGGCCGTCGCCGCGTTGGGACTGCCAGGCGTAGGTGAAGTCCGCGGCGGTGATGGGGACGCCGTCGGACCACAGCGCCCGCCGGTCGATCTTGTACACCACCGTCTGGGGGCTGAGGCTGATGACCTCGGCGCTGTCGACGACGTTGGTGTCGAGCTGGGGCACGAGCCCCGGGCCCACCCGGAAGACCTGGGGCCACACCGCGCTGGCCACCATGCGGGCGTCGGCGGTGTCGCCCGCCACCGTGTGGTCGTTCAGTGTGAGGGGCACCTGGTCCAGCGCCACCGTGGCGGTGCCGCCCGCGGCGGGCACCAGCCGGGGGGCCCCCGTCGTGGTGGTGGGGGTGTCGCCCCGGGCCCCCGAGCACGCCACCAGGACCACGGCCGTCACCGCCAGCATGGCGGGGAGCGCGCCCCGCCGCCCACGGCGCGGGGACCGGCGGCCGTCCTCGCTGGCCGGCGCGGCGGCATCCCCCCAGCCGCCGGCACCGCCGACGGTCACTGCAGTCGCAGGGCCAGGGTCACGGTGGTGAAGGCGAAGATGATCGCCACGGTGATCGTGATGCGGTCCAGGTTCTTCTCGACCACCGTCGAGCCCGCCGCCGCCTGCCCGACCGAACCGCCGAACATGTCCGACAGGCCGCCACCTTTGCCCGAGTGCATGAGGATCAGGAAGACGAGGGCGAGCGACACCATGATGTGCAGGACCACGATCACGATCGTCAGCACGGCGTCCTCCTGGGGCGTCCCGGACCGCAAGACGCTACCAAAGGTGCCGGTTTCACCGGCTGGCGGCCCGGGCCGAGGCCGCCGCCTGCACGATCCCGGCGAAGGAGGGGGCGTCGAGGCTGGCCCCGCCCACCAGGGCCCCGTCCACGTCGGGCTGGCCCAGGAGCTCCGCGGCGTTGTCGGGGCGGACCGACCCCCCGTACTGGATGCGCATGCCGGCGGCGGCGTCCTCCCCGCACACCTCGCCCACCACCCCCCGCAGGTGGGCGCAGGCGGCCTGGGCGTCCCCCGCGGTGGCCGTGTTGCCCGTGCCGATGGCCCAGATGGGCTCGTACGCCACCACCAGCCCGGCCACCTGCTCGGGGGGCAGGCCCCGCAGCGCCGCGGTGGCCTGGGAGGCCAGGCGGGCCTCGGTCTCCCCGTCCTCGCGCTCCTCGGCGGTCTCCCCCACGCACACGATGGGGGTCATGCCGTGGCGCAGCACGGCGCGCAGGGTGGCCGCCACCACCTCGTCGGTCTGCCCGAAGAACTGGCGGCGCTCGGAGTGGCCCACGATGACGAACGACACCCCCAGGCGCGCCAGCATGGGCGGGGCCACCTCGCCGGTGAAGGCGCCCTGGTCGTCGTGGTGGCAGTGCTGGGCGCCGAGCGCCACGGGGATGGCGCGGTCCTCGATGACGGTCTGCACCGAGCGCAGACTGGTGAAGGCGGGGTGCACCGACACGTCCAGCGACGCCACGTCGTCGGCGCCCAGGCGCAGGCCGAGGTCCTGCACGGTGCGGATGGCCTGGAGATGGTCGTGGTGCATCTTCCAGTTGCCGCTCACCAGCGGGCGCCGGCCCGGTCCCTTGGAACCCGCCACCTCATGCACCTCCTGGCGCGTTGGAGGCGTGGCGCAGGGCGGCCAGACCCGGCAGGTCGCCGTGCTCGAGGAGCTCGAGCGAGGCGCCGCCCCCGGTGGACACGAACCCGACCCGGCCCGCCAGGCCGAGCCGGTCGAGGGCGGCGACGGAGTCGCCACCCCCCACCACCGAGAACGCCCGCCCGTCCGCCACCGCCTGGGCCACCGCCGCGGTGCCGGCCGCGAAGCGGGGGTCCTCGAACACCCCCATGGGTCCGTTCCACAGCACGGTGCGGGCCCCCGCCACCAGGTCCGCGTAGGTGCCCGCCGTCTCCGGCCCGATGTCCAGGCCGCGCCAGCCGGCGGGGATGTCGGGCCCCACCATGCGCACCTCGCCCGTGCCCGGTGCGCCGTCGCCCACCATCCCCCCCGGGGCCAGGGCCACCAGGTCGGTGGGGAGGGCGATGCGCCCCCCGGCCTCGTCCAGGAGGGCCGCGCACGCCTCGATCTGGTCCGCCTCGAGCAGCGAGTCGCCCACGTCGTGGCCGCGGGCGGCAAGGAAGGTGAAGGCCATGGCCCCGCCCACCGCCAGGTGGTCGACGCGCTCCAAGAGGGCCCGCACCACACCCACCTTGTCCGCCACCTTGGCCCCGCCCACGACGGCCGCGAAGGGGCGGACGGCCCCCGCTCGCAGCCCGCCCAGCACCTCCACCTCCCGGGCCAGGAGGCGACCCGCCGCCGACGGCAGGCGGGCGGGGGGGCCCACGATGGACGCGTGGGCGCGGTGGGACGCCCCGAAGGCGTCGTTGACGTAGGCGTCGAACCCCGCCACCAGCCGGTCCACGAAGGCGGGGTCGTTGGCCTCCTCCCCGGGGTCGAAGCGCAGGTTGTCGAGCAGCGCCACCCCGGGGACGACTTGGCCCAGGCGGGCCCGCACCGGGGCCACGTCGTAGCGGGGGTCGGGCTTCCCCTGGGGTCGCCCCAGGTGCGTGGCGGCGGTCACCGAGGCGCCCCGCTCCAGCAGCCACGACAGGGTGGGCGCCGCGGCCCGGATGCGGAAGTCGTCGCGCACCGCGGGCGCCCCGTCGGCGCCGTGGTGCAGGGGCACGTTGAGGTCGACTCGCACGAGCACCCGGCGACCGTCGAGGGCGGGGAGGTCCTCCAGGAGCGGGAGTCCGGCGAGCGCGCCGGC
>DATJBC010000058.1:0-3908 GCA_035515515.1 Acidimicrobiales bacterium | reverse complement strand
CCGGGCCGCGGTGTACGAGGCCTTCATGCGCCACCGGCCCGACGTCGTGTTCCACGCCGCGGCCCACAAGCACGTGCCGGTGCTCGAGTCGCACCCCATGGAGGCGGCCAACACCAACGTCTTCGGCACGCAGAACGTGGTGCAGGCGGCCGCCGACGCCGGTGCCCAGCGCTTCGTCCTCATCTCCACCGACAAGGCCGTCCAGCCCTCGAGCGTCATGGGCGCGTCCAAGCGCGTGGCCGAGGAGGTCGTGCTGGCGCTCGCCTCCAAGGACACGACCTGCTCGGTGGTCCGCTTCGGCAACGTGCTCGGCAGCCGCGGCAGCGTCATCCCCACCTTCGCCCGCCAGATCGCCGCCGGCGGCCCCATCACGGTGACCGACCCCCGAATGACGCGCTTCTTCATGAGCGTCGAGGAAGCCGTCCAGCTCGTGCTGCAGGCCTCGGTCCTGTCCCAGGGCCACGAGATCTTCATGCTCGAGATGGGCGAGCCCGTCCGCATCCTCGACCTCGCCCAGCGCATGATCCGGCTGTCGGCCCAGGAGGGCGTGGAGATCCCCATCCGCATGATCGGCCGGCGCCCCGGGGAGAAGCTCCACGAGGAGCTGCACAGCCCCGACGAGACCGTGCTCCCCACCTCCCACCCCTTCATCCGCCGGCTGGCCCCGGCGCGCCGCACCGAGGAGCACGTGGCCGTCGGCATGCAGGCCCTCGACGAGGCCATGATCCGGCGCGACGGCCCCGCCGTGCGCGACCTGCTGTTCTCGCTGTCGAACCCCGAGCCCGCCGCGGGTGCGGCCCCCGAGGGCGCCCGTGACGCCGGCGAGGCCTCCGACCGGGTGGCGGACGCCGACGTCGACGACCCCGTCTCGGCGTGAACCGGCGGGCGCCCGCCCCCTGCTGACCAGCAAGGCGTAGGGCCCCCCGCGGCCCGCCACCCGCCGTCGCGCCTCGTCACCGTTCACGCCGTCTAACGTCGCCCCCGATGCCTCCTCCCCCACCCCGGCGTTCGCCGCGCGCCCCGGCGTCGCGCCGCTCGGGCCACGTCGTGGTCACGGGCGGGGCGGGCTTCATCGGGGCCAACCTGTGCCGCACGCTGGTGGCGGGCGCCGAGCCCCCGGGCGTGGTGGTGGTGGACGACCTGTCCACCGGGTCGCGCCGCAACCTCGAGGGCGTGGACGGGGTCGAGCTCGTCGAGGGGTCCATCCTCGACGCCGCCCTCCTGGACGAGGTGATCGCCGGGGCCCGGGCCGTGGTGCACCTGGCCGCCCGGGCGTCGGTGCCGCGCTCGCTCGAGGACCCCGTCGCCACCCACCAGGTGAACGCCGGGGGCACCCTGGCCGTCCTCGAGGCCGCCCGCCAGGCCGGGGGCACGCACGTGGTGGTGGCGTCCTCGTCCTCGGTGTACGGCGCCGACGCCGCGCTGCCCGCCCGCGAGGACCAGACCCCCGCTCCGGTGAGCCCGTACGCGGCGACCAAGCTGGCCACCGAGGCCTACGCCCTGGCGCACGCCCGGTCGTTCGGGCTGCCCGTGCTCGTGTTCCGCTTCTTCAACGTCTTCGGCCCGCTGCAGCCGGCGGGCCACGCCTACGCGGCGGTGGTGCCGGCGTTCGTGTCGGCCGCCTTGGCCGGCGACCCGCTCCCGGTGCACGGCGACGGGGGCCAGACCCGCGACTTCACGTTCGTGGGGAGCGTGGTGCGGGTGCTGGCCGACGCCGTGGAGCGCGGTGTCACCGCCCCGGGGCCCGTGAACCTGGCCTTCGGGGGGCGGTGCTCGCTCCTCGAGCTGGTGGCGGTGCTGAGCGAGGTCCTGGACGAGCCGCTCACCACCGAGCACGGGCCCGCCCGCGCCGGGGACGTGCGCGACTCCCAGGCCGACCAGACGACCTTTCGGCGACTGTTCCCCGACGTGGAGCCGGTGGCGCTCGAGGACGGCCTGCGGGCCACCGTGGAGTGGTTCCGCCGCGAGGCGGACCGGGGCAGCTGACGCCGGGGCCCGGGGGCCCCGCCCTTCGCCCAACCCTGGGAGGGGGCGGCGTACCGTATGGCATGCCGCGCCGCGCACCCGGAGTGGCGCCGGCGTCGCCGTCCCCGGGCGCCCGCGCCCACGTCCTCGGGCTGGCCTTCGTGGCGGCGGCGGGCGTGGCCGTGCTCGTCCCCGCCCTCGTGCACGGGGCCTCGCTCGGGACCTTCGACCAGCTGTCGCGCTACGGCCTGTCGAGCCGCCCCGGCGTGGTGGTCCACTACACCGGCCCCGGCGACCAGATCGAGGTCTTCGTCCCGTGGACCGCCGTGGCCTGGACCCAGGTCCATCACGGCCACCTCCCCCTGTGGAACCCCTACAGCGCCATGGGCATCCCCCTCGCCTTCAACTGGCAGTCGGGCGCCTTCGGCCTGCCCGCCCTGGTCGGGTACCTCTTCCCCCTGCGGCTCGCCTACAGCGCGGCCCAGGTGGTCACGATCCTGGTGGCCGGGAGCGGCGCCTACGTGCTGGGCCGGGTGCTGCGCCTCGGGGCCCTGGGCGCGGTGACCGCCGCCACCGTGTACGAGCTGAGCGGCCCCTTGGTGGGCTGGCTGGGGTGGCCCCTGGCGTCGGCCATGTCCTGGGCGGGGTGGATCTTCGCGGCCGCCGTCCTCATCGTGCGCGGCCGCCACCGGGCCCTGGCCGTCACGCTGTTCGCCGTCTCCCTGGCCTTCGCCGTGTACGCCGGTCAGCCCGAGACCGTGGTCTTCGTGGCCGCCGCCCTGGTGGTGTTCGTCGCCGTCCTCCTGGCCCTGCGGGCCCGGTGGGCCAGCGCGCCGGTGGCCACCCTGCGCCCCCTCGGCGACCTGGGCCTCGCCACCGTGGCCGGGGGCGCCCTGGCCGCCCCGCTCGCCCTGCCCGGGCTCCAGCTGGCCTCGGGCTCGATCGCCCGGGTGGCCAACTCCTACGGGGCGCTGGCCCCCCACAACCTCGGCCACCTGCTCTTCTCGGGCTTCGACGGGCTCCCGGTGGCCGGCAGCCGGTGGTTCGGCGACTCGATCTACCCCGAGACGGCCGCCTACGTGGGCGTGGTGGCCGCCGCCCTGGTGGTGCTGGCCCTGGCCACCCGGGGCCGCCGGCCGGAGGTGCCCGCCCTGGCCGTCGCGGCCCTGGTCATGGCGCTCGTCGCCTACGCCTCGCCCGTGGTGCACGCCGTCAACGCCGTGACGGGCCTCCACAGCGTGGCGTGGCACCGCTCGGTCGAGCCCCTGGTCTTCGCCCTGGCCATGCTGGCCGGGGTGGGCATGGACGCCCTCGTACAGGGAGGGGGCGAGCGCCCCGTGCGGCTGGCGGCGGGGGCCGGCTTCGGCGGGGTGGGGCTCGTGGTGCTGGGGTTCTGGCTGTTCGGGCGGGGCCGTCTCCCCGGCGCCGAGGCCTCCATCCGGGCCCGGAGCTTCCTGTGGCCCGTCATCGAGCTGGGCGTGGGCCTGGCGGTGGGCGCCGTGCTCGTCGTGGCCGGTGGCGGCGGTCGCGCCCCGACGGGGCGCCACGCGCGGGCCCCGGCCGACGGGGACGCCGATGACGGGCGCCGGGCCCGATGGTGGGCCGGTGCCGCCCTCCTCGCCACCGAGACCGCCTTCCTGGTGGCGGCGGGGGCGCCGCTGGCGTCGTCGAGCCCCACCGACGCCACCCCCACCGCCGCCGAGGTGGCGCTGCAGCGCGCCGTGGGCGGCGCGCTGGTGGCCTTCGGGTCCCGGGACTGCCACGTGCCCCCCACGCTCGGGATGCACCAGGACATCAACGTCGTCTACCAGGTGCGCGAGCTGGCCGACTGGGATCCGATGGTGCCGGTGGGCACCTTCCGCTCCCTGTCGGCCGCCACGGGGAGCCACGCCAGCGCCGTCGGCGCGCCGCTCATCTTGTGCCCGGCGTTCGCCTCGGCCGCC
>DATJBC010000057.1:0-8471 GCA_035515515.1 Acidimicrobiales bacterium | reverse complement strand
CGGCGCCGGGTGCGTAGGGGGGCGGGCGCCGGGGGGCGGGCCGCCCGGGCCCTCCCCGGCCCCCGTCGGGGCGCCGTCGGGGCCACCCAGCTCGGCGAAGTCGCGGTCGTAGCCCAGGGCACTGACGGCGGCCCCCACCGTCGGGTCGACGGCGCCCCCGGTGGCACGGGCCACGGCGCAGGCCACGTCGATGGCGTCGAACAACAGCGGGCTCACCTCGACTGCTGCGCCGGCCGCGTGGTGCAGGCGCTGCAGCTCGGAGTCGGGCCGGAAGCGGCTGCAGGCGAGGTCGATGGCGTCGAGCTCCTCCCGGAGCAGTTGCGCGCCGACGTCGAGCGCGCCCCGGTCGGTGACGGCGACCGTGGCCGTCGTGCCGATGCCGCGCAGGGAGCGGGTGGGGAGGTGCACGTCAGCGACCCGTGCCGCCCGAGACCACCACGGGGGACCGCCACGTGGAGCTGGGGCCGCCGCTCGAGGTGGAGCCCGCCGACGACGGGCCCGACGTGGATGCCCCCGGCCCCGACGTCGAGGCGGCGCCGGAACCGTCGTCGGCCGCCGACGAACCGGTCCCCGACGTGGTCGTGGTGCCGGACCCCGAGGTCGACGACCCGCCCGAGACGGTCGTGGGGGTGGCGGCCGTCGTGCCCGGGATCTGCCTCGATACGACCAGTCCCACCACGCCGACCAGGGCCGCCGCCGAGAGCGCCACGGACGTGGAGGCCCTGCGCACCCGGCTGCGGGCGTCGTCCCGGCGCCGTCGCCCCCGGGCGACGGCGCCGGGGGAGGGGGGGTGGGGGAGTGTGGGGGAGCGGACGGGGGCGGGGAGGGGGTGAACAGGCTCATCACCTGCATGGGACCATCCCAACCTCGGCGTCAGCGCACAGTCAGGTAGGAGTCCGCTGTGAGTCCGCCGGCGCGGCTGGCCGGTCGTCGCCCTGGGTGGCCCCCGCCCGGGGGATCCGGACGCTGAACGTGGCGCCGCCGTTGGCGCCGGGGGCGGCCCGCACCGTCCCGCCGTGGGCCCGCACGATCGACGCCACGATGGAGAGGCCCAGGCCCGCGCCGCCGTGCCGGCGCGAGCGCGACGGGTCCACCCGGTAGAAGCGCTCGAAGAGGTGCTCGGCGTCCCCCGCCGCGATGCCGGGCCCGTCGTCACTCACGGTGATGAGCGCCTCGTCGCCCGACGTCGCCACCACCACCGTGGTGGCGGTGCCCGGGGGGCAGTGGGTGCGCACGTTGGCGAGCAGGTTGTCCAGGACCTGGCGGATGCGCACGCGGTCTCCGACGACCTCCACCGGCTGGCGGGCCACGAGGTGGACCGGCCACGGCGGCCCCACCGTGGCGGCGGTCTGCACGGCCTCGGCCGCCACGCCCACGAGCTCGACCTCCTCGCGCTCGAGGGGCCGGCCCTCGTCGAGCCGGGCGAGCAACACGAGGTCCTCCACGAGGTGCCCCATCCGGTCGGTCTCGGCCCGGATGCCCTTCATCACCCGCTCGAGGTCGTCGTGGTGCGCGGAGGCCCCCTGTTCGAAGAGCTCGGCGTAGGCCGAGACGGCGCTGAGCGGCGTCCGCAGCTCGTGCGATGCGTCCGCCACGAGCTGGCGCATGCGCCCCTCCGACTGGCGCAGCTCCTCCTCGGTGGCGTCGCGCTGGGCGAAGGCCCCCTCGATCCGTTCCAGCATCACGTTGAGGGCCCTGGCCAGCCGGCCCACCTCGGTGCGCGCCGCCCCCCCCGGGACCCGCTGGTCCAGCTCGCCCCGGGCGATCGCCTCGGCCGTGCCCTCCACGGCCCGCAGGGGCCGCAACCCCACGCGTACGAGCCACCACCCGAGTGCGAGCGCCCCCAGGAGGGCGGCGCCGGTGACGACGAGCTCGACGTCGAGGAGGTGGCCCAGGGTGGACTCGGTCGAGCCGAGGGGCGCGCCCACGAGGAGCTGGCCACCGGCGTAGGGGCCGCCCTGGAGCACCGAGGCGCGCACGCGAAACCCCGGCGAGGCGCCCGCCGCCGCCGTGGTGAGGTAGGTCGTGGGCTCGCCGAAGTCCGCGGCGTTCGCCGTGAAGCCGCTGATGGGGGCGGGGAGGGCCGGGAACCTCGGGGTGGTGGCGCCCAGTTGCGGCTGCACCGAGCGGCACAGCACGCCGCCGCGGGCGCTGCGCACCTCGAGCAGCGATCCCGGCGGCAGCTCGCGCAGCACGTCGCCGGTCACGCCGGGCAACGCCGCGCATCCTGGCTCCCCCGCCGCGGCGGCGTCCCCGTCGGTGTCGGTCCCGCTGCCGCCGGGGGCGGTGGTGGCGGTGACCCCGGGGGGCACCACGCCGCCCCGGCCACCGGGGGGCTCGGACCCCAGGGCGGCCTCGATGGGCACGTGCGACTGCTCGAGGGACTGGTCGATGCGGGTGTAGAGGAACGACCGCAGTTCCTGGTAGGTGACCACGTCGGCGATGGCCAGCGCCCCGAGCGCGACGACGGCGACGGCCACGAGCAGCCGGGCGCGCAGCGACACCTAGGACGCCCCGGGCTCCCGCAGGGCGTAGCCGACCAGGCGGATGGTGTGGATGAGCGGAGGCCCGTGGCGCTCCAGCTTCTTGCGGAGGTAGCTCACGTAGGTCTCGACCACGTTGGCCTCGCCTCCGAAGTCGTAGTGCCACACGTTGTCGAGGATCTGGGACTTCGACAGCACCAGGCGGGGGTTGCGGAGGAAGTAGCGCAGGAGGTTGAACTCCGTGGCGGTGAGCTGGATCGACGCGCCCGCCCGGCGCACCTCGTGGGCGCCCTCGTCCATCTCGAGGTCGGCGAAGCGCAGGAGACCCTCGTCGGAGGGCTCCACACCCGAGCGTCGCAGCAGGGCCCGGGTCCGGGCGATGATCTCGGCCAGGGCGAACGGCTTGGTGACGTAGTCGTCGCCGCCCACCGTGAGCCCGACGACCTTGTCCTCGAGCGAATCGCGCGCCGTGAGGAAGAGGACGGGGGCGCGCACCCCGTCCGAGCGCAGCCGGCGGGTGACCTCGAGGCCGTCGAGGTCGGGGAGCATGACGTCGAGGATGATGAGGTCCGGGGGCAGGTCCTGGGCGGCGGCCAGGGCGGCCCGCCCCGTGGTGGCCTCCTCCACGTCGAAGCCCTCGTAGCGCAACGACGTCGCCACGGCGTCGACGATCGAGGGCTCGTCGTCCACCACCAGGATGCGGTGCCGCGTCGTGGCCTTCATGCCGGCTCCCTCCCGCTCGTCGGCCTGGCCCCACGATGGCGGGGCCTTGTTCGACGCCGCTGTGCCCCGGCTGTGCGCCCGCTGTGAGGCCCGCGCGGGGGACGGCGGCCTCAGCCCTCGAGGCCCTTGGCGATGCGGGCGCCGAGGACGGTGTCGACCCGGCGCCAGTACTCCTTCACCCGGGACAGGACGGGCTCCACGACCCCGGCCCCCACGTGGCCGACCACGGTCGCTACCAGGCGGTCCCGGGCGGCGTCGTCGAGGACGTCACGGACCAGGGTCCCGGCCTGCACGAAGTCGTCGTCCTCGGCGTGGCGCTCGGCGGCCGCCCGGACGATGTCCCCGCTCACGTGCCACGAAGGGTCGGTGCCGAAGCGTCCGGGCTGCGCGGCGGGCCCGCCCGCGGAGTTCGGCGCGTACACCGGGTCGCCGGGGTTGTCGTAGCGCATGGCCCCGTCGCGGTTGTAGGAGTGGACGGGGGACCGGGGGCGGTTCACGGGCAGCTGCTGGGCGTTGGGGCCGACGCGGTGCAGGTGGGTGTCGTGGTAGCTGAACAGCCGTCCGAGCAGCATCTTGTCGGGAGAGGGCCCGATGCCCGGCACCATGTTCGAAGGCTCGAACGTCGCCTGCTCGATGTCCATGAAGTAGTTGGCCGGGTTCCGGTCGAGCGTCATGGTCCCGACCGGGATGAGCGGGTAGTCGGCGTGCGGCCACACCTTGGTCAGGTCGAAGGGGTTGAAGCGGTAGCCCGCGGCATCCTCGAACGGCATGACCTGGACGAACAGGGACCACGACGGGTGCTCGCCACGCTCGATGGCGTCGTAGAGGTCACGGACGTGCGCGTCGGCGTCGCGGGCGGCGACGGCGGCCGCCTCCTCGTTGGTGAGGAACTCGACGCCCTGGTCCGTCTTGAAGTGGTACTTCACCCAGCAGCGTTGGCCGGCGGCGTTGATCCACATGTAGGTGTGGCTGGAGAACCCGTCCATGTGGCGCCAGGTGCGGGGAATGCCGCGGTCGCCCATGAGCCAGGTGACCTGGTGGGCCGACTCGGGGGAGAGGGTCCAGAAGTCCCACTGCATGTTGTTGTCGCGGAGGTGGTTGTCGGCCCGGCGCTTCTGGGAGTGGATGAAGTCCTGGAACTTCTGGGGGTCGCGGATGAAGAAGACCGGGGTGTTGTTCCCGACCAGGTCGTAATTGCCGGTATCCGTGTAGAACTTCACGGCGAATCCCCGGGGGTCGCGCACGGTGTCGGCGGACCCCATCTCGCCCGCCACGGTCGAGAAGCGCGCCACGAGATCGGTCCGGGCACCGGGCTGGAAGAGCGAAGCCTTGGTGAGCGCCGAGACGTCGTTGGTGACCTCGAAGGAGCCGAACGCCCCCCCGCCCTTGGCGTGCACGACCCGTTCCGGCACCCGCTCCCGGTTGAAGGCCTGCATCTTCTGCACCAGGTAGGTGTCCTGCAGCAGGATCGGGCCGTCGGGGCCCACGGTGAGCGAATGCTCGTCGCTGGCGGCGGGGATGCCGGCGTCGGTGGTGGTGAAGGGGCGTGCGTCGCTCATGTCCTTCGTTCCTTTCGTCGTGCGGTGTTGGCGCGTGGGGCCCGGCGCGGTTGGCAGCGCGGGCACAGGCCCCAGAAGGTGACTTCGGCCTCGTCGAGGGCGTATCCGTGGGTCTCCGTCGGGGTCAGGCAGGGCCGCCTGCCCACCGCACAGTCCACATCGGCTGTTGCCCCGCAGCGCCGGCAGACGATGTGGTGGTGGTTGTCGCCCACCCGCACCTCGAAGCGGGCGGGGCTCCCCGCGGGCTCGATGCGGCGCACCAGGCCGGCGTCCACGAGCGCCGCGAGCACGTTGTAGACGGCTTGCACCGACACCGAGCCCTGGCGCCGGCGCACGGCGGTGATCACCGTGTCGGCATCGGCGTGGGGATGGGCCCGCAGCGCGGCCAGGACGCCCAGGCGCGGCCCGGTGACCCGGAGCCCGGCGTCCCGGAGGGCGGGGGCGGCGTCGTCGGGGGCCCGACGCTCTGCGGCGGGCGATGAGCGGGGCACCCCCTCTACATTAGAAGAATTCCAATCTAGGAGTCAATCGACATCTGTGCCCGGCGGCCCCGTCCGGGGGGAGGGCCCGCGCCGGGGCTGCCCTACAGTCCGGGCGTGGTCGTGGAGCCCTCCGAGCTGGCCCGGGTGGCCCAGCGCCTCACGGGGTCCCCCGATCCAGGGGCGTGGGCCTGCCAGGAGATCCACGACCCCATCCCCTCGGCCACCATCGGCATCTGGCGGGTGCGCGGCGCGGGCTGGTCCGTCGTGCTCAAGGTCGTGGGGCGAGGCCCCGGCCGCCATCCCAACTGGCGGGCCGGGGCGGGCGTCGACCACTGGTACTACTGGCGGCGCGAGGCGGACGCCTACGAATCGGGGCTGCTGTCGTCGCTGACGGGGGGCCTGCGCGCCCCGGCGTGCTACCTCGTCGCCGAGCGCGCCGACGGATCGGTGGCCCTGTGGCTCGAGGACCTGGCCTCGCTCTCGCCCGCCACCGGCTGGGCGCCGGAGCGCTACCGGATGGCGGCCCGCCACCTTGGACGCGCCCAGGGGGCGTTCGCCTCGGGAACGCAGCCTCTGCCGGACGCCCCCTGGCTGAGCCGGAACTGGCTGCGCGCCTATCTGCACCCGCGCGACGTCGACATGGGCCTGCTCGAGGAGAGCCGGGCCTGGGACACCGAGCTGGCCCGGCGCTGGCTGCCGGCCGAGCTCGGCCTCGCCCTGGCCGCCCTGCGCGCCAGCCAGGAGGAGTTCCTGGGGGCCCTGGACGCCACACCCCGGACGCTGTGCCACCTCGACCTGCACCCCGCCAACCTCTTCGGCGACCCCGCACCCGCCGGCATGGGCGCCGGCGACGCCACCGTGCTCATCGACTGGTCCTTCGTGGGGATCGGGGCCACGGGTGAGGACGCCGGCAACCTGGTGCCCGACGCCGTGCTCGACTTCCACGTGGGGCCCGGCGACATCGACGGGCTCTACCAGGCGGTCGCCGCCGGGTACCTCGCCGGGCTGCGCGACGCCGGGTGGGACGGGCCGCCCGAGCTGGTCGAGCTGGCCATGCGGGCCGCCATCGCCGCCAAGTACGCCTGGATCGCGCCCGCCATGCTGCGGGCCGCGCTGGAGGGGCGCGAGACGCTCAACCGCCGGCCCGTCGCCGAGAGCTTCGCGGCCTGGGCCCCGGTCGTGCGCTTCCTGCTGCGCTGCGGGGCCGAGGCGCGCCGGCTGCTCGCCGCGAGCTGACGGTCAGGGCTTGACGGCGCGCAGGTGGAGGAACATCGGGTACCGGCGCCATCGGTCGTAGTCGGCGCCCGGGTCGGCCGGCACCGGCTCGCGCAGGGCGTCGATGAGCAGCCCGGCGCCGACGATGGCCGACACGTACACCTCCAGGGAATGGTGCCATCCCCGGAAGTGCATGGTGAGGCCGTGCCTGGACTCGACGGCGTCGAAGGCGCTGGTCCCCATGTAGGTGTCGCTCAGGACGTAGGGGGCGTCGGGGCCCTCCCCGTCGAAGTGCCCGCCGTCCACCACGGGGTGCGTGATGCAGATGCACAGCGACCCGCCCACGCGCAGGGCGCGAGCCGCTTCCGCCACGGTGCCGGGCAGGTCGTCGACGTCCATGAGGGAGTTGTAGGCCACCACGACGTCGAAGGAGCCGGCCGCCAGGGGCAGGGCGGCCGCGTCGGCCTGCACGTACCCGCTGGTGCCGTCGGCGCCGGCGGCGTGGGCCAGCAGGGTGGGGGAGCCGTCCACGGCCACCACCGTGTGGCCGCGCGCCACGAGGTCCCGGGTGACGCGGCCTTCGCCGCACCCCATCTCGAGGGTGCGCGGGCCCGGGGGCGGCACGATCCGGTCGAAGAAGGCGTCGCGATAGCGCCAGTAGGCGTCGTGGCCCTCGGTGCGGGCCCACCGCACCCAATCGGCCGCCTCGGCCTCCCACGAGGCACGGTCGGTCACCGCGCCGGTCCCGGCGACCCCGTCAGGCGGGCCGCCACCCCCCGCAGGTCACCGTCCTCGTCGCGCCAGGTCGTCACGTCAGAGAATCGCGCGGCCTCGAGGGCCGTGCGGACGCCGGTGTCCTGGGCGCCGCCGATCTCGGTGAGAAGCCAGCCGCCTCGCCGCAGCAGGCGGCGGGCGTCGCCGATGACGGCGCGCACGACGTCGAGGCCGTCGTCGCCCCCCTCGAGCGCGAGCAGGGGCTCGTAGCGCTGCACGTCGGCGGGCAGCCGCGCCACCTCGCGGCGCGGCACGTAGGGCGCCACCGCGGTGACCACGTCGAACACCCCGGTGCGCAGGGGCGCACCGAGGTCGCCGCGCACCGCGGGCACCCCGTTGCGTCCGGCGCACGCCGCCGCCCCGGGGTCGACGTCGACGCCGACGACGGTGGCGCCGGGGACCCGGGCCATGAGGGCCATGGCGACGGCGCCGGCGCCCGTGCACAGGTCGGCCGCCCACCCCCCTGCGGGCAGGAGCGCGGCGGCCCGCCCGGCCAGCTCCTCGCTCTGGAGGCGGGGGACGAAGACGCCCGGATCGACCTGCACGACGAGCCCGCAGAACCGCATCGAGCCCGTGATCCACGCCAACGGCTCACCCCGTTCGCGGGCGCACGTCCACGCGTCGAGCGTGGCCCCGTCCGGTGCGGCCGCCACGAGCTCGTCGGCCTCGTCCTCGGCGGCGACGCAACCCGCCGCCCGGAGCCGGGCCAGCACCGCGCCCCGGGTCACCACGGGGCGCAGCCCCACCTGTCGTGCAGGGCGCGCGCGGCGCGCTGGCGGTAGCACTGGCTGTCGCGCTGGATGCGCCCTCGGCAGGACTCGAACCTGCGCACCCGGCTCCGGAGGGCGATCAGGATTGTCCACAGGGTCTTTCCCGTGCGCCTCGATCCGCTGAGCAGGGCTTCGAATCCTCTCAGTTCGCCTTTGTCTTGCCCGTGTCTCCCATATGATCGGCAACATTGATCGGCAGGCCGCGCACCCGGCTTCCTGAGCCGGTAGCCCGATTGGCCTGTCGGTCGCACCCTAGCTCCGGGTCCGCCGAGATATCGCCGCAGGGGGCCGTCGGGCCCGGCTGAGCTGCCCTCCCTGGACCACGGGGTTCCCCCCGGAACCGGGATACGGACGGACCGAGGTTGTGGAGCCCCGAGTGGTGCAAGGCAGCCTGGCGGCGCCGTGCCGGCGGCCTGGCACCTGGGGCTCTGGGTTCTTCGGTCGTTGTATCCGGTCCCCTGTGGA
>DATJBC010000056.1:0-9032 GCA_035515515.1 Acidimicrobiales bacterium | reverse complement strand
GCCGTCGAGGACGGCCCCTGGCTGATGCTCTTCCTGTGCTGGGCCGGCAGCTGGGCCCGGAAGAACGTGATGACGTCCGCCTGGGTGGCGGCCACCTCGAAGCGGATGGACTGGTCGTAGAGGTCGACGCCCCGGTTGACGGCCGACCCCGGCACCGCCGTCGACCCGGCCGGGACGGCCAGCGCGTTGAGCAGGTCGTCGGGAGGCTGGCCCTCCGACACGATCGCCTTCAGCCGCGGCCGGGCCGGCACGGCCCGCAGCACCGCCCCCTTGGCCGTGGTGATCGAGGCCGGGCTGGGCGCCGGCTTGCTCTGGTCGCCGCTCACCGCCTCGAGCGCGATGCCCCCCACGAACAAGGCGGCGATGATGCCCACCACGATGAGGGCGGGCCGGGTGCTCGGTCCTGGGAGCGGCCCACGCGGGGGGGCGCCGAGGGGCCCGGTGGGGGGCTCGCCGTGCCCGTTGGTGCGGGCCGGAGCGTGGGCCACGGGGCTCGCCAAGGGGGGGTCGAAGGAGCCGGGGGGGTCGTCGGAGCTCGGCATCGGAACGGCGCCGCCGGGGAGCGGCGGGCGTGCTCATCCTACAAGCGGGGCCCGAGGGCTCCCCGGGCGGCGCAGGGGTGCCCCACCGTGGCTCCTCAGAGTGAAGGCGTCCCGACGAAACGCGTTGACGGTCTGCGCGGCCGGTCGTAGGGTGGCGCCCGCACCGGGGCCCCACGGGGCCCCGCGGGGGGAGCGTCGAGCTTGGCGGAGCCACCGGCGCCGTGCATCGGGGGGCGAGTGCCCACTCCGGGTGGGCCGATTGGGAGCGGGCCGGCGAGCGTGGCGCTCGCCGGCCCCGCCTCCCCTCGGGGCCTCAGCCCGCCGGCTGGTCCCCCCAGCCGAAGTGGTCGAGGGGCCCCCGTCCCGCCCCCAGGCGCCACCGGGCCGAGCCGACCAGGGCGCGGGTGACGAACTCCTTGGCCAGCGCCACGGCGGGCAGCGGGTCCCGGCCCGACGCCAGGAGGGCGGCGATGGCGGCGGACAACGTGCAGCCGGTGCCGTGGTCGTTGGTGGTCGTGACGCGACCGGCCTCGAGGGTCCGCAGCTCCCCGTCGGCCAGCACCACGTCGGGGGCGTCGTCGCCGGCCAGGTGGCCGCCCTTCACCACCACCACGCGGGCGCCGGTGTCGGCCAGACGGGCCGCGGCCCGCGCCATGTCGGCCGTGGTCTCGATGGCGATGCCGGTGAGAAGGGTGGCCTCCCGGGTGTTGGGCGTCGCCACCAGCGCGTGGGGGAGGAGGTGGTGCAGATAGGCGGAAGGGCCGTCGTCGTCGAGGAGCGGACGCCCCGTCGACGCCACCAGCACCGGGTCCACCACGAGGTTGGGGAGCTCGCCGGCGGCGGCCCGCCGGCCGACGACGGCCACCGTGGCGGAGGTGGCCAGCATGCCGGTCTTGACCGACGCCACCGCCAGGTCGGCGAGCACCGTCTCGATCTGCAGGTCGACGAACGAGGGGCGCACGACCTCGACGCCGCGCACCTCGCTGGTGTTCTGCGCCGTCACCGCGGTGACCGCCGACGTGCCGAAGACACCGAGGGCGGCGAAGGTGCGCAGGTCGGCCTGGATCCCCGCGCCCCCGCCCGAGTCGGACCCGGCGATCGTGAGCGAGACCGGGGGGCCCACGCCGGCAGCGTAGGTCAGAGCTCGGCCCTGCCCTCCAGGGGGCTGGAGGCCTGCGCCAGGGGGCGCTTGGGGATGCGGCCCGCGGCGCGCGCGGCGTGGCCGGCCTCCACCGCGGCCCGGAAGGCGGCTGCCATGCGCACGGGGTCGCGCGCCCGTGTGATGGCGGTGGCCACCATCACGCCCGCGCACCCCAGCTCCATGGCCACGGTGGCGTCGGAGGCGGTGCCGATGCCGGCGTCCACGATGACGGGCACGGTGGCGCGCTCGGCGATGAGCGCGATGTTGTGGGGGTTGCGGATGCCGAGGCCCGTGCCGATGGGGGCGCCCAGGGGCATGACGGCCGCGCAGCCCACCTGCTCGAGGCGCCGGGCCAGCACGGGGTCGTCGGTGGTGTAGGGGAGGACCACGAACCCCTGGTCGCACAGCTGCTCGGCGGCGTCGAGGAGCTCGACGGCGTCGGGGAGCAGCGTGTCCTCGTCCCCGATGACCTCGAGCTTGACCCAGTCGGTGCCGAACGCCTCGCGCGCCAGCTTGGCGGTGAGCACGGCCTCGGAGGCGGTGAAGCACCCCGCCGTGTTGGGCAGCACCTCGACGCCCCGGGCCGCCAGGACGTCGAGGATCCCGCCGCGCGCCGCGGGGTCGACGCGCCGCAGGGCCACCGTGGCCAGGGCCGATCCCGACGCCTCGACCACCTCCGCCAGCACGTCGAGGCTGGCGATGCCGCCCGTGCCGAGCACCAGGCGCGACCGCAGGGGGCGGCCCGCCACCACCAGGCCCTGGTCGTCAGCCACCGGCCGCCGCCGACACGATCTCGACCACGTCAGCGGCCGCCAGCGTCGTCGTGGACCACGCGCTGCGGGGCACGACCTCGCGGTTGCGCGCCACGGCGATGCCGGTGGGGGACCCGCACCACGACGACACCAGGTCGGCGACGGTGGTCCCCGGCGCCAGGGCGCGGGGCACGCCGTTCACGGTGATGGCCGCGTCGCTCACCGTGCCAGCATGGCACCGGTCTCAGGGGGTGGCGCGCGCCGGCGGCGTGGGGCCCGTGCCCGAGCCCCCGCCGTCGGCGCGCCCGGCGCCGAAGCGCCCCGGGCCGAAGGGCACGACGGCGGCGGGCGCCTCCTCCCCGGCCACGATGGCGGCGACGGCCTCGGCGGTGAGCGGGGTGAGCAGGATGCCCTGGCGGTGATGGCCGGTGGCCAGCACGAGGCCGGGGACGCCGCGCCCCTCGACGGCGCCGATGACCGGCGCGTTGTCCGGTGAGCCGGGGCGCAGCCCGGCGCTGGCCTCCGCCAGCGCCATCTCGGCCACGCCCGGCACCACGCGCCGGGCGTCGCGCAGCAGCTCGTACACGGCGCCGGCGCGCACCTCGGTGTCGAAGCCCCGCTCCTCCATGGTCGCCCCCACCACCACGGTCCCGTCGCCGCGGGGCACCAGGTACAGCGAGGCGCCCTGCACGATGCCCCGCACGGTGGTGCCGAGGACGGGCGCCTCGGGCGTGGGGGAGAGCCGCAGGATCTGTCCCTTCACGGGGCGGATGGGGGGCACCGCCCCCTCGGGGAGGCCGGCCAGCCCGCCCGACCAGCTCCCGGCGGCGACCACCACGGCGCCCGCCGTGATCGAGGACCCGTCGTCCAGGGCGACCTCGGCGCCCGGCGTGCCACCGCGCACCGACACGGCGCGCCGGGGGTGCAGGCGCACACCGCTGGCCACGGCCACGTGCACGAGCGCCCGCACGAGCCGCCGGTTGTCGACCTGGTGGTCGCCGCCCACCCAGATGGCGGCGCGCACCCCGGGGGCGAGCGCGGGCTCCCGCCGGCGCGCCTCGCGCCCGCTCAGCCACTCGACGTCCAGGCCCAGCTGCGCCTGGAAGCGGTGCAGCTCGGCCGCCCAGGCGCGGTCCCCGTCGTCGAAGGCCACGACCAGGGTCCCGGTGGCGCGGTAGCCGACGTCGCGGCCACCGGCGGCCACGAGCTCGGCGGCGAAGGCGGGCCAGCGCGCCGCCGAGGCGAGGGCCAGCGCCAGGAGGGGCTCCTCCCCGTGGTGCACCTCGCTCACCGGCGCCAGCATCCCGGCCGCGGCCCACGACGCCCCCCGTCCGGGCGCGGGGTCGACCAGCGCCACCGCCATGGCGCGCTGGGCCATGCGCCAGGCGGCGGCCAGCCCGATGACGCCGCCGCCCACCACCACGACGTCGGCGTGCGCGGGGGGCGACGGCGCGGGGGCGGCGCTCATGCGCGGCGGGGGAGCGGCCGGCGGGGAAGGGGGGCGGCGGGCGGGAAGCCGGGTGGTGGATGCGCAGGACGCCGGTCCACCCGGGGTATCCTAGGAGGGCTGCAGCTGGGCCAATGTCGTCCCGGGCGCCAGCGACCCGCCGTGCCGGGTCGACCGACGGAGAGGCTGAGACGACAACCGATGGACCTCGCACACCCCATGCACCCCTCGCTGCGGGGCGCGCCCCTGTACCGGCCCGAGTTCGAGCACGACGCGTGTGGCATCGCGCTCGTGGCGGACCTCCACGGCCGCCGCAGCCACGAGCTCGTGGACCAGGCGATGCGCGCCCTGGAGCACCTCGCCCACCGCGGCGCCACGGGCGCCGAGGAGGCCACGGGCGACGGGGCGGGGATCCTCACCCAGGTCCCGCACGGCTTCCTGTCCGGCGCGGTGGACTTCGAGCTGCCCGAGCCGGGTGGCTACGCGGCGGGGATGGTGTTCCTCCCCGCCGACGCCGACGACGCCGCCAAGGCGCAGCGCCGCATCGGGGAGATCGCCGCCGAGGAGGGTCTGGTGGTCCTGGGGTGGCGCGCCGTGCCCGTCGCCCCCGACTGCCTGGGGGCGAGCGCCCGTCTGGCCATGCCGGAGCTGCGCCAGGTGGTGGTGGCGCCCGCCCCCGGGCGGGCGGGGCGCGACGCCCTGGCGCTCGACCGCCTGGCGTTCTGCATGCGCAAGCGCGTCGAGCACGAGGTCGACGGCGTGTACGTGGCGTCGCTGTCGGCGCGGACCATGGTCTACAAGGGCATGCTCACGGGGCACCAGCTGCGCGAGTTCTTCCCCGACCTGTCCGACCCGGCCTTCGACAGCGGCCTGGCGCTGGTGCACTCGCGCTTCTCGACCAACACCTTCCCCTCGTGGCCCCTGGCCCACCCGTACCGCTACCTGGCGCACAACGGCGAGATCAACACCCTGCGGGGCAACCGCAACTGGATGCGGGCCCGTGAGGCGCTGCTCGAGAGCGACGTCGTCCCCGGGAGCCTCGAGCGCCTGTTCCCCATCTGCGACCCCGACGCCAGCGACTCGGCGTCCTTCGACGAAGTCCTCGAGCTGCTGCACCTGGGCGGCCGCAGCCTGGCGCACGCCGTGCTCATGATGATCCCCGAGGCGTGGGAGAACCACGCCGCCATGGACCCGGCGCGCCGCGCCTTCTACCGCTACCACGCCTCGCTCATGGAGCCCTGGGACGGGCCCGCCGCCGTGGTCTTCACCGACGGCACCGTGGCGGGCGGCGTGCTCGACCGCAACGGCCTGCGCCCGGCCCGCTACTGGGTCACCGACGACGGCCTGGTGGTGCTGGCGTCGGAGGTGGGCGTGCTCGACATCGACCCCGCCAAGGTGGTGCGCAAGGGGCGGCTCCAGCCCGGCCGGATGTTCCTGGTCGACACGGCCCAGGGGCGCATCGTCGACGACGACGAGATCAAGGCCGAGCTGGCCTCGGCCCACCCCTACGACCGCTGGCTGGACGAGGGGCAGGTGACCCTGGACGAGCTCCCGCCCCGGGTCATGCTCACCCCCCAGCACGCCTCGGTGGTGACCCACCAGCGGCTGTTCGGCTACACCAACGAGGAGCTCCGCCTCATCCTGGCGCCCATGGCCCGCACCGGCGGGGAGCCGCTCGGGTCGATGGGCCAGGACGCGGCCATCGCCGTGCTGTCGGAGCGGCCGCGGCTGCTGTTCGACTACTTCACCCAGATGTTCGCCCAGGTGACCAACCCGCCCCTCGACGCCATCCGGGAGGAGCTGGTCACCTCGAGCCGCTCCAAGCTGGGCCCCGAGGGCAACGTGCTCGAGCCCACGGCGCGCTCGTGCTGCCAGATCATCCTGCCGTATCCGGTCATCGACAACGACGACCTGGCCAAGCTGGCCTACGTCAACGAGCACGGCGAGACCCCGGGGTTCCAGGCCTTCGCCATCGACGGACTCTTCGACCCCACGGGGGGAGGCCACGCCCTGCGCGCGGCCCTCGAGGACGTCCGCCGGCGCGTCAGCACGGCCATCGCGCTGGGCTCCAACGTCATCATCCTGTCGGACCGCAACTCCACGGCGCGCATGGCCCCCATCCCGTCGCTCCTGTTGACGGCGGCCGTCCACGAGCACCTCGTGCGCGAGAAGACGCGCACCAGGGTGGGGCTGGTGGTCGAGTCGGGCGACGCACGCGAGGTGCACCACATCGCCCTGCTCATCGGGTACGGCGCCTCGGCGGTCAACCCCTACCTCGCCTTCGAGACCATCGGCGACATGATCACCCAGGACCTCCTGGAGGGCGTCACGCCCCGCCAGGCCCGCTCCAACTACATCAAGGCGGCGTGTAAGGGCGTCATCAAGATCATGTCCAAGATGGGCGTCTCCACGGTCGCCTCCTACACGGGGGCGCAGATCTTCGAGGCGGTGGGCCTCGGGACCGAGGTCGTGGACGAGTACTTCACCGGGACGGTGAGCAGGGTGGGCGGGGTCGACCTCGACGCCGTCGCCGCCGAGGTCGTGGCCCGGCACCGCCTCGCCCATCTCGACCGGCCCACCGAGCGCGCCCACCGCGAGCTCGAGGTGGGCGGCGAGTACCAGTGGCGGCGGGAGGGCGAGATCCACCTCTTCAACCCCAAGACCGTCTTCAAGCTGCAGCACGCCACCCGGGCCAAGCGCTACGACATCTTCAAGGAGTACACCGGGCTGGTGGACGAGCAGTCCGCGCACCTGGCCACGCTGCGCGGCCTGTTCGCGCTGCGCGAGGGCGTGCACGACCCCGTCCCCGTGGACGAGGTCGAGCCGGTGTCGGCCATCGTGAGGCGCTTCGCCACCGGCGCCATGTCGTACGGGTCGATCTCGGCCGAGGCGCACGAGACCCTGGCCATCGCCATGAACCGCCTGGGGGGCAAGTCCAACACCGGCGAGGGCGGTGAGGACGCCGAGCGCTTCGTGCCCGACGCCCACGGCGACCTGCGGCGCAGCGCCATCAAGCAGGTGGCCTCGGCCCGCTTCGGCGTGACCAGCGAGTACCTCGTCAACGCGGACGACCTCCAGATCAAGATCGCCCAGGGGGCCAAGCCCGGGGAGGGGGGCCAGCTGCCGGGGCACAAGGTGTACCCCTGGATCGCCAAGACCCGCTTCTCCACGCCCGGCGTGGGTCTCATCTCGCCCCCGCCGCACCACGACATCTACTCCATCGAGGACATTGCCCAGCTCATCCACGACCTCAAGTCGGCCAACCCCGCGGCGCGCGTGCACGTCAAGCTGGTGGCCGAGGTGGGCGTGGGCACGGTGGCGGCCGGCGTGGCCAAGGCCAAGTCCGACGTCGTGCTCATCTCCGGGCACGACGGCGGCACCGGGGCCAGCCCCCTCACGTCGATCAAGCACGCCGGCATCCCCTGGGAGCTGGGCCTGGCCGAGACCCAGCAGACCCTGGTGCTCAACGGCCTGCGCGACCGCATCGTGGTACAGGTCGACGGCCAGCTGAAGACGGGCCGGGACGTGGTGGTGGCCGCCCTCCTCGGTGCCGAGGAGTTCGGCTTCGCCACCGCACCCTTGGTGGTCTCGGGGTGCGTGATGATGCGCGTGTGCCACCTCGACACCTGCCCGGTGGGGATCGCCACGCAGAACCCCGAGCTGCGCAAGCGCTTCGCCGGCAAGCCCGAGTTCGTGGAGCACTTCTTCGAGTTCGTCGCCGAGGAGGTGCGTGAGTACCTGGCGCGCCTCGGGCTCCGGTCGATCGAGGAGGCCGTGGGGCGCGTCGACCTCCTCGACGTGGTGCCGGCCACCGACCACTTCAAGGCCAAGGGCCTCGACCTGTCACCCGTCCTGGCCCCGCCCGACGAGGGGCCGCCCACCGGCCGGTACTGCCGGCGGGAGCAGGACCACGGGCTCGACCGCGCCCTCGACCACCGCTTCCTCGACGCCTGTCGCCCGGCCATCGAGGAGGGCCGGCGGGTGGCGCTGTCGCTGCCCATCGCCAACGTCGACCGCACGGTGGGCACGCTGCTCGGGCACGCCGTCACCTCCCGGCACGGGGCGGCCGGCCTCCCCGACGACACCATCGACCTCACCTTCACCGGGTCCGCGGGCCAGAGCTTCGCCGCCTTCGTCCCCCGGGGGGTGACCATGCGCCTGGTGGGCGACGCCAACGACTATCTGGCGAAGGGCCTGTCGGGGGGCCGCGTGGTCGTCCGCCCGCCCGAGGCCGCGCCGTTCGCCGCCGAGGACCAGATCATCGCGGGCAACGTCATCCTCTACGGCGCCACCGGCGGCGAGTGCTACGTGCGCGGGCAGGTGGGGGAGCGCTTCTGCGTGCGCAACTCGGGCGCCACCGCCGTGGTGGAGGGCGTGGGGGACCACGGGTGCGAGTACATGACCGGCGGCCGGGTGGTGGTGCTCGGCCCCACCGGGCGCAACTTCGGCGCCGGGATGTCGGGAGGCATCGCCTACGTGCACGACCCGGCCCGCGACTTCTCCGAGCACGTCAACTTCGAGATGGTGGACGTCGAGCCCCTGGACGAGGAGGACCGCCGCTGGCTGGTGGACACCGTGACCCGCCACCGCGACGAGACGGGCTCGGCCGTGGCCGGGCGGGTGCTCGCCGCCGGGGAGGCGGGGCTCACGGACTTCGTGAAGGTCATGCCCCGCGACTACCGGCGGGTCCTGGAGGCGACGCGCCGGGCCGTCGAGGCGGGTGTGTCGGTGGACGAGGCCGTCATGGCCGCCGCCCACGGCTGAGGGCTCCGCGCATGGGCAAGCCCACGGGGTTCATGGAGTTCGGGCGCGCCCTGCCCGCCCGCCGGCCCGTGGCCGTCCGGCTGCGGGACTGGCGCGAGGTGTACGAGCCGTTCCCCGAGGAGGAGTCGCGCCACCAGGGGGCGCGCTGCATGGACTGCGGCATCCCCTTCTGCCACGAGGGGTGCCCCCTCGGGAACCTCATCCCGGAGTGGAACGACCTCGTGTACCGCGGCGACTGGTTCGATGCCCTCGAGCGGCTGCACGCCACCAACAACTTCCCCGAGTTCACCGGCCGGCTGTGCCCGGCGCCGTGCGAGGGCGCCTGTGTCCTCGGCATCAACGCCGAGCCGGTCACCATCGAGCGCATCGAGTACGAGATCGCCGAG
>DATJBC010000055.1:0-15460 GCA_035515515.1 Acidimicrobiales bacterium | reverse complement strand
CGAGATCAACGACATCGGGCTGTGGCCGGCGCGCGGCGGCGACGGCGAGGTCGGCTTCAACCTGCTGGTGGGCGGGGGCCTCTCCGACGGCGAGCGCATGGCCTCCGACATCGACGTCTTCGTGGCCCCCCACGAGGTGGTGGAGGTCACCCGGGCCATCGCCCAGGTCTACGGCGAGCTCGGCAACCGCGAGAACCGCGGCCTGGCCCGGATGCGCTACCTCGTGCAGGAGCTCGGGGCCGAGCAGTTCCGGGCCGAGCTCGCCGCCCGCACCCGTCTCCGTCTCCCCCCGGCGGGGGAGGACCTCACCACCCGCTACCGGGGCGACCACGTGGGGGTGCACGCCCAGCGCGACGCCTCGATGCGCTACGTGGGCTGCTCGGTCCCCGTGGGCCGCATGTCGGGCCTCGAGCTCGTCGAGGCCGCCCGCCTGGCCCGCACCTACGGGGACGGCCAGGTCCGCCTGGGCACCGACCAGAACTTCGTGATCACCGGCGTGCCCGAGGGGCGCGTCGACGCCCTGCTCGACGAGGAGCTGCTCCAGAAGTACTCGCCGTTCCCCGGGCCCTTCGAGCGCGGTGTCGTGGCCTGCACGGGGAGCGAGTTCTGCCGCTTCGCCGTGGTCGAGACCAAAGAGCGCGCCGTGGGATGGGCGCGGTGGCTGGACGCCCGGCTGGCCGAGGAGCCCGTCGCCCGGACCCCCCGGGACGCAGGCTCCGGTCGTGAGGACGCGGGGGTGATCCGCATGCACTTCTCGGGATGCTCGGCGTCGTGCGCCCAGCCTCAGATCGCCGACATCGGCTTCCGGGGCGACACCGCGCACGTGGACGAGCACATCGTGGAGGCCGTCGACATCGGCATGGGGGGCTCGCTCGGCCCCGACGGCGCCTTCATCGACTGGATCGAGAACGCCCGCCCCGTGGACGACGTCCCCGCCGCGCTCCTGCGGGCGGTGCGCCGCTACCGGGCCGAGCGAAGCGACGGCGAGCCCTTCTACAACTGGGCCCGACGGACGCCCAACCAGGAGCTGGCCGACACCCTGGCCGGGCTGGCCGTCTCCCCCGCGCCGGCGGAGGGTTCGCGATGAAGGGGTTCGCCATCCGCGACCGGATGAACGGTGTCACCGAGCCCCCGGGCAAGACGTGGTTCTGGGAGCTCGAGGCGGGCGTGATCTTCGCCGACCGCTGCGTCCAGTGCGGCACGTGCGTGGCGGTGTGCCCGTCCAACTCCATCGGCGTCGACGAGGACAGCAACCTCCCCAAGCTCGTGAAGATGTGCACGGGCTGCTCGCTGTGCTGGGACTTCTGCCCCCGGGGCGGCCTGCGCTACGAGGCGCTGTGGCCGCCGTCGTCGCCCGAGACCGCGGTGGACGAGGCGCCGGTGGTGGTGAAGTCGGACTCGGCCGACACGTACTGGAAGCTCACCGGCGGCCCCCCCGGCGACGGGCTGGGGTCGGTCACGGGCCAGTACGCGGTGCGCGCCGGGGCGCCCGCCGACGACGTGCAGGACGGCGGCGTGGTGACGGCGCTGTTGCTGGCGCTGCTCGCCGGCGGTGACATCGACGGCGCGCTGGTGTCCAAGCCGAGCACCGGCACGGCCGAGCCGTGGAAGGGCGTGGCCACCGTCGCCACCACGGCCACGGAGATCGTCGACGCCGCCGGGAGCTTCTACAACCAGACCATGGCCCTGGCCGAGCTCGACCTGTCCGCCTACGACCTCCCGCCCAAGCCCCGGCTGGCGGTGGTGGGCACGCCCTGTGAGATCCAGGGGATCCGGGCCATGCAGGCCCGCCGGTGGCCGACGGGGGCGCACCGCGTCGACGCCGTGGTGCTCACGATCGCGCTGTTGTGCACCAAGAGCTTCGACTACGAGGCCCTCATGCTCCGCGAGCTGCGCGACAAGCGCGGGCTGGACCTCGACCGGGTGAGCAAGGTCGACGTCATCCACGGCAAGATGATCGTGGAGTACCGCGACGGCACCATCGCCGTGGACGAGCCCGTGAAGGACTTCCACGGCGCGGCGCTCAAGGGCTGTGACGAGTGCGCGGACTTCCTCGGGCGCAGCGCCGACCTCTCGGTGGGCAGCGTGGGCTCGCTGGCGGGGTGGTCGAGCGTGCTGGTGCGCACCGAGGCCGGCCGGGTCGCCTTCGACCGGGCGCGGGGTCGCCTCGACGTCCGCGACCTCGACGACCCCGACGCCCTCGTGCGGCTGGACAGCCTCGACAAGCGGGTCGCCGAGCGGACGTTGCAGCGCAAGCTGGACTGTGACGCGCCGCTGTTCATCGACTTCGCCGAGCACCTCGACAACTACCGGGGCACCGACCGGGCACCGGTCGTCCGGGACCGCTGAGCCGGGAGCCGGGAGCCGGCGTGAGGGTGGTGGAGCCCGCCCCCGGGCTGCGGCTCGAGGCCCCCGAGGAGCCCGCGGAGATGCGGGCGGCCCTGCGCGACGCGCTGCTGGCGGGGGCCGACTGGCGCGAGGGCTTCAGCGACGACGTGTGTGTCGGGGTGTGGCTGTGGGCGCGCTGGCGCCCGTCGCTGGAGCCGGCCGGCTTCGGGCGCGAGGCCTTCATCGACGTCATGGTGGGGTACCGCCGTGAGCTGTGGCTGTGGCTGATGGGGGAGCGGCAGTGGAGCGAGTTCGTCTCCGGCCTGGCGGGTCGGGTGGCCCGCCGCCTGCCGCACTGACGTCCTCCCCGGTGCCGGTGCCCGGCGCCCCCCGACGGTGAGCGCGCCCGTCGCGCGCCTGCGCGGCGTGGCCGTGGTGCGCGACGGCCGGCCCATCCTGGACGACATCGACTGGGACGTGCGTGCCGGCGAGCGCTGGGCCGTCCTCGGGCCCAACGGCTCGGGCAAGACCACGCTGCTGCACGTGGCGGGCATGCGCCTCATGCCCACGCGCGGGACCGTGGAGGTGCTCGGCGCCCGCTACGGGCGCAGCGACGTCCGGGCACTGCGCACCCGGGTGACGCTCGTGAGCCAGGCGACGCTGCGCGCCCTGCGCCCGAGCCTGGCGGCGCACGACGTGGTGCTGACCGGCCGCCACGCCGCCCTGGAGCCGTGGTGGCACCACTACGACGACGCCGACCACGCCCGGGCCGACGAGCTCCTCGCCCGCGCCGGCCTGGCCCACCTCGGCGACCGGGAATTCGGTGTGCTGTCCGAGGGGGAGCGCCAGCAGGTCCTGTTGGCCCGGGCCGTCATGGGCCGGCCCGAGCTGCTCCTGTTGGACGAGCCCGCCGCCGGGCTCGACCTGGGCGCCCGCGAGCGCCTCGTGGCCCGGGTGGCGGCGCTGGCCGCCGACCCCACGACGGCGCCCTTCGTCCTCGTCACCCACCACCTGGAGGAGATCCCCCCGGGCACCACGCACGCCGCGCTGGTGCGCCGGGGGCGCATGGTGGCGGCCGGCCCGGTGGACGAGGTGCTGTGCTCCGAGGGCGTGTCGGCGTGCTTCGACACGCCCGTCGCCGTGGAGCGCCGGGAGGGGCGCCTGACGGCGCGCTCGCGCCGGTGAGCAGGTGGGGCCGCCGCGGCGCGCACCCCGGCGACCTGGGACGACGCCGGTTGCTTGCGCGGCGGGGCGCGGTTGGCTAGACAACCACGTGGGGGCGGAGGCGTGGGCGTGTGGCCGGCCGCCCATCCACCGATCGACAGAGCTGTTTCAGTAGGGTTCTGTGCGTCGGAAGCTAAAGGTCAAGGGGTTCTTGACGGTCGTGGTCTTCCTGATACTCGCGGTGGTCTGGGCAGTGGTGCTGGCGCCCGGCCTCATCCGCCGGAAACGCGAGCATCGATCCTCGGGCGACTCCGTGGGCGAGTTCCACCACCACCTGCGGGTGCTCCAGCGCACCGGCCCGACGCTCGTCCGGCCCGCCTACCGTCTCGGCACCGCCCTCCCCGAGGCGTCCCCGGCGACGGGCGCCCGCCGGGGTATGGGGCACGTGGCCTCCCGGGGGCCGGGCCTGGTCCTCGTGCGGCCCGACGGCGTCGCACCGCCGCCGCCCGACGGCGAGGGCCCCCCGACGCCGCGCGTCGACCCCTACTTCCGGCCCGCCGCCTGCCGGCGCCGGCGCGACGTCCTGCTGTGGATGCTGTCGGCCGTCTTCGCCAGTGCCCTGCTGGGCGCCATCCCGCCCCTGCGCCTCGCCCTGTGCTTCACGGCGCTCACCGTGGTGGTGTGCGCGGTCTACGTCGGCATGCTCGTGCGCCATCGCCGTCGGGCCGTGGAGCGCGTCGAGAAGCTCCGCTACATGCCGGGCGCCGAGGAGCAGGACTCCTCCGTCGTCATCCTCCGCAGCGCGGCGCGCTGAGGCCTCGGCCTCCCGTGACCGAAGCGGGGCGCGGCGAGGAGCTGGCGGCGCTGGGGGAGGAGGCCCGTGCGGTGCTCGACGCCACCCACGCGGCGCGCGAGGTGGCCCTGGCCAGCTGCCGCGAGACGATCCGCTCGTGCGGCCTGGCCATCCGGGCGGTGCACCGCCTGGCGCCGTCGGAGTCCGCCGCCCGGGTGGCCGAGGCCGAGTTGAGCCTGCGCCGGGCCCAGCAGGCGCTGGCGCCGTTCCCCCGCCTGGCGGCCGCCGGGTTCCTGCACGACGCCGAGAAGGAGCTGGCCGAGGCCCGGCTCACGGCCGCCCTCGTCGACGGCACGCCGCTGCCGGGACCCGGGGACCTGGCGCTGGGCCTGGCCGCGTGGCTCAACGGCCTGGCCGAGGCGGCCTCGGAGCTGCGCCGGCACCTCCTCGACCGCCTGCGCGCCGGTGAGACGGCCCGCGCCGAGAGCCTGCTCGCCGCCATGGAGGACGTCTACGACCTGCTCGTCACCATCGAGTATCCCGACGCCATCACGGGCGGGCTGCGCCGGACCACCGACGCGCTGCGCGCCGTGGTGGAGCGCAGTCGCGCCGACGTGACCACCACGGTGCTGCAGGCCCAGCTCCAGCAGGCCATCGAGGCGCGCCGCGACCGGGGCGCCGAGCTCGCTCGGTGAAGCTGGGGGAGCTGGCCACCCCCGCGCTCGTCGTGGAGGCGGCCACCCTCGAGCACAACCTGGCCACCATGGCCGGCGCCCTGCCCGGCGCCAGGATGCGCCCCCACGTGAAGGCCCACAAGTGCACCGCCTTGGCGGCGCGCCAGCGCGCCCACGGGCACGTCGGCTTCACGTGCGCCACGGTGGCCGAGCTGCTGGGCATGGCCCGGGCCGGGCTGGGGGACGACCTCTTGCTCGCCAACGAGGTGGTCGACCGGTCGCGCCTGGCGGCGATGGCGCGCTGCGGCGCCCGGGTGACCGTCGCCGTGGACTCCGACGCCACCGTCGACGCCGCCGCGGCGGCCGGCATCGGCGAGGTGCTCGTGGACGTCAACGTGGGCCTGCCCCGCTGCGGGTGCGACCCGGGCGACGCCGGCCGGCTGGCGGAGCGGGCGCGGGACCGGGGCCTCGTGGTGCGGGGCGTCATGGGGTACGAGGGCCACGCCGTGGGCGTGGAGGACCGCGCCCGGCGGGCCCAGCTCGTGGCCGGCGCCATGGAGCTGCTCGTGGCCGCCCACCGCGCCGTGGGCGGCGAGGTGGTCTCGGCCGGCGGGACCGGCAGCTACGACATGAACCGGGCGGCCACCGAGATCCAGGCGGGCTCCTACGCGCTGATGGACAGCGCCTACGGGCGCCTGGGCCTGCCCTTCGGCCAGGCGCTCAGCGTGCTGGCCACGGTGGTGTCGGTGTCGCCGCAGTGGGCCGTGGCCGACTGCGGGGCCAAGGCCCTGGCCATGGACCACGGCAACCCCACCGTGGAGGGGGCGGAGGTGTGGTTCTGCTCCGACGAGCACCTCACCTTCGCACCCCACGGGCGCCTGCGCGTGGGCGAGCGCATCCGGGTGGTGCCGGCGCACGTCGACCCCACCGTCGCCTATCACGAGCGCCTCGTGGTGGTGGACGGCGACGACGTGCTCGAGACCTGGCCCGTGGACCTGCGGGGCTGGTAGCCCGCGGGCCCCTCAGCAGGTGGGGCGGGCCAGGGTGAGCAGGAACTCGCGCCCGGGCGCCTCCCACATGGACTCCACCACGAACCCCGCGGCGAACAGCTCGTCCTCCACCCGTCCCCGCGTGAACTTGGCGCTGATCTCGGTGAGGAGGTCCTCCCCCTCGGCGAAGCGCACCTCGAGGCCGAGGTCGGCGACGGTGACCACCTGGGCGGCCAGCGAGCGCAGGCGCATCTCGATCCACTCCCGCGCCTCGTCGAAGCGGGCCACGTGCGCGAAGCGCTGCGGGTCGAAGTCGGCGTGCAGCTCGCGGTTGACCACCGACAGCACGTTGCGGTTGAAGGCGGCGGTGACGCCCTGGGCGTCGTCGTAGGCGGCGACGAGCCGGTCGGGGTCCTTCACGAGGTCGGTCCCGAGCAGCAGGCGGTCGTCGTGCCCCATGGTGCAGTCGAGGTCGAAGAGGAACCGTCCGCGCTGCTCGGGGGTGAGGTTGCCGATCGTGCTTCCCAGGAAGGCCACCAGGCGCCGCCCGCCGGTGGGCACACGGTCGAGGTGGCGGTGGAAGTCGCCCACCACGGCCTGCACCGCCAGCCCGGGGTAGGCCTCGGCCAGGTCGGTGGCCGCCTCCCACAGGGTGGCGTCGCTCACGTCCAGCGGCACGTACCGCGCCAGCCGGCCGGTCTTCTCCATGGCGTCGAGCAGGATGCGCGACTTGTCGCAGGTGCCCGCCCCCAGCTCCACCAGGGTGTCGGCGCCCGCGGCGGCGGCGACGTCGCCGGCGTGCTCCTCGAGCAGGTGGCGCTCGGCCCGGGTGAGGTAGTACTCGGGCAGGCGGGTGATGTCGTCGAAGAGCCGGCTGCCTCGTTCGTCGTAGAACCACACGGGAGGGAGCCATTTCTGCTCGGCGACCAGCCCCACGCGCACGTCGCGCTCGAGCGCCCGGCGCAGGTCGTCGGCACGAAGGTGGACGTCCATGGTGGGGGTGGCGAGCGGCACGGGGGACCTCAGGCGTCGCGTGCCAGGCGCAGGCCCGAGAAGGCCCAGCGGGCGCCGGGGGGGAAGAAGTTGCGGTACGTGGTGCGGATGTGGTCGGGCGGCGTCACGCAGCACCCGCCGCGCAGCACGTACTGGTTGACCATGAACTTGCCGTTGTACTCGCCCACCGCGCCCGCCGCCGGCCGGAAGCCCGGGTAGGGGCCGTAGGCGCTGGAGGTCCACTGCCACACGTCGCCGAAGAGCGTGGGCCGGTCCTCCTCGGGACGGGGGTGGAGGATCTCGGCGTCGAGGAAGCGCCCCTCAGGGGCCGGGCCGGCGGCCACCGCCTCCCACTCGGCCTCGGTGGGCAGCCGGGCTCCGGCCCAGCGGGCGAAGGCGTCTGCCTCGTAGTAGCTCACGTGGCACACGGGCTCGGCCGGGTCGACCAGCTGCGGGCCGCCCAGGGTGAAGAGCCACCAGTCGTCCACCACCTTGAACCAGTACAGCGGCGCCTCCCAGACGTCGGCCTGGGCGGCGGCCCAGCCGTCGGACAGCCACAGGTCGGGGCGGCGATACCCGCCGTCGTCCATGAAGGCCAGCCACTCGCCGCAGGTGACCAGGCGGTCGGCGAGGGCGAAGGGCTCCAGATGGGCGCGGTGGCGGGGGAACTCGTTGTCGAACCCGAACCCCTTCCCGTCGTGGCCGATGTCGGCGAGCCCACCGGGGTGATCGGTCCATCCCACCGGCCGCGCCGGCCGGGGCGCCTCCACCTTGACGGTGGTGTAGGCGGGTTGGAGCGGGTTGCACGACAGGACGTGCTTGATGTCCATGAGCAGCAGCTCCTGGTGCTGCTGCTCATGGTGGACGCCGAGTTCGACGAGGTCGAGGACGTCGGGGGCCGGCGCGGCCCCGAGCAAGCGGGCCATGGCGTCGTCGATATGGCTGCGGTAGCGGGCGACCTCGGCGATGCCCGGGCGCGAGACCACCCCCCGGCGGGGCCGCGGGTAGCGGGCGCCCACGCCCTCGTAATACGAGTTGAAGAGGTAGGCGTAGGCGGGATGGAAGGGACGGTACCCGGGGAGCTGTGGCTCGAGGAGGAACGTCTCGAAGAACCACGAGGTGTGCGCCCGGTGCCACTTCGTCGGGCTCACGTCGGGCATCGACTGCACGGTCTGGTCCTCGGCTGACAGCGGCGCCGCCAGGCCCTCGGTCAGGTGGCGCACGGCCCGGTAGCGGGCGGCCAGTTCGGCGGCGACGGGGGTGGTCGTGATCAGATCGGCCATGGGGCTCCCTCGGTCACGGTCGGGGCGTAGGGGGGAGGGGGCCGTCTTTCGGACCAGTCAGACGAAGGTTCGGCCGCACCTCGTCCCTTATCATCTCCCATCCCGCCCGCCGGTATGCCGCGGCGGACCGGGAGGGCAAAGATGCAGGTGGGAGGGCCAAGGGCGACACACGACGGGCGCTATCCTGGCTCTGTCCCCCGGGGGTGTAGCTCAGTTGGCAGAGCGCTACGTTCGCAACGTAGAAGTCGGCGGTTCGAGTCCGCTCACCTCCACTTTTGTGATGTCGCGAGACATCGGAGACAGCTCTCCGCTGATGTCGCGAGACATCGTAGACACGTGAAGGGCCTGCTCAGGGCAGGCGCTGGTAGTCCCGGGCGGGGTCGATTCTGAGGCGCCTCAGGGGCTCTCCGTCGAGCCCGAGGATCCGGACGTCGCGGCCGGCGACGAGCATGATCACCCGCCGGCCGGTGAAGGCCCGCCCCACCTTGATGTGCCGCAGCCTTCCGCCGTAGCGAAGGGTCACCTGGCCTGAACGGTCGACTCTGTCGCGACGAACCCGGTAGCCCTCGCAGTCGATCTTGGGTCCGGTGGGATGGGCTTTGGTCCGCTGCTCGAATGCCTGAAGTGGCGTCCTGCGGTGAAGCGCACGATGCGGTCGAACCTCGTTGTAGTAGGCCACGAAGCGGTCGAGGTCACGCTGGAGCTGTCTCTTGTTCGCGATCGATTCCTGGGCGGCGAGGAACTTTTTGACGGTCTGGTGGAACCGCTCCACCTTTCCACAGGTCTGCGGATGGTAAGGCCTCGAGTGCTTGGTCTTGATGCCAAGTGCCAGCAGCTCACCCTCCATGGCGGAGACACCGTCCACGAACGAGGCGGTGAAGATCGCCCCGTTGTCCGACAGAAACGAGGCCGGATAGCCCCATTTCTCCGCCGAAACGTGCAAGCTCCGCACCACATCGACCGACCGAGTCGTCACAAATGCCCTGGAAGCGACGCACAACCGGGAGTGATCGTCGATGATGTTCAAGACGTCGAGGACTGTTCCTCCGTCGATGGCGACATGCGTCACGTCGGCTTGCCAGCACTCGTTGGGGAGATCTGCCACGAAGCGCTTGTAGGAGCTCTTGGGCCTCTTGTGCGGCTGGGAGGTGACGAAGCCTCGAGCAGACAACACCCGCCAGATCGTCGACACCGACGGCACGTGCCGATGGCGCTTGGCCAGGTGGAAGTGGATGGTCTGCGCCCCGGCGTCGAAGCCGGCATCGGTGAGCTCCTTGCGCAGGGTGACGATCTCGTCCTCGTAGAGATCGGCGATGCGGGTGGGCGAGCGGTGCGGGCGCCGGGAGCGGGGCTCGACGCCACTCCAGCCCTCACGCCGGTGGCGGGCGAGCAGCTTGTAGATCCACCCCCGGCTCACCCCGTGGGCCCTGGCCAGCTCGGCGACCGACCGACCCTCTTTGAGATGCGATTCGACGAGAAAGCGCCCCAGATCCATAAGAGACCCTCCACCTGAGCTGTCTCCTATGTCTTGACACAGGCTCCGGGCTCTTGCGCCGGGGGTGTCGCCTATGTCCTGAATTCACACACGCCCAGCCCGACTCGTATGAAACTGACGTAGACGGTTGACACATTGGGGCCTCCCACCCAGCTCAGGAGGCCCAGTGACCGAACAGCAGCTCGCAAAGAACGCCGCCCACCGGCTGGCGGTCATCCGCCTGGCCCAGGCAGCTCTGCGCCAAAGCGAGCACGAGCTCCTTCATCAACGCCAGGCGGGGACCCACAACCTGAACGCTCTGCAGCCCCCTGGGCTCAACCCGCTTCAGGCCTGGCGCCTTCCGTGCCATCCGCAACGTGCCGATCCATCTCTCCTCTGCCGCCAGCCTGGTGCCCCCCGTCCACGGATCGTCGGGTCGTTCGCACTGTGACAGGTGAGGTTGGAGGTGGCGACTCCGGGGGATCACGACACCGTGGGGGCGCATCCTCGCCCGTCGGGCGGGGGACGACCCGAGATGTCCGGGCCCTGGAACCGCATCCGGCGTCGCGCCATAATTCCCCCCGGTGCATGGCACCCGATCTCGATGTGCACGGCGCGGACCCGAGCGGATGGCTCGGATCTGAGGCGTCGTGGCCTCGTGCGCAGTGGGGGGGCGCTGATGCGGGGAGTTCACAGCAAGGGGCGGGTCCCGGTCGTCTCGCACCTCGCCGGTGCCGCCTTCGCCGTTCTCCTCGTGGCGACGGTCGTCTTCACCGTCGGCGCCGCGCAGCCGGCGGCTGCGGCGAGCTGCTCCGGAAGGGCCGTCACCACCTCGGCGAACGTCCAGGACGTCGTGAACGGCGCCCCCGGGGGCACCACGTTCTGCTTCGCGCCCGGGACCTACGACGTGGGCTCGGTGGCGCCCAAGTCGGGCGACGTCTTCGACGGCGGCGGGCTCCGCGCCGTCCTGAACGGGCAGAACGCCCGGCAGTACGCGTTCGTCGACCACGGAGCCTCGAACGTCACCGTGAAGGGCTTCGTCATCGAGTACTACGCCACACCGCTGCAGCAGGGAGCCATCGAGGCCTTCAGCGGACCGAACTGGGTCATCGAACAGAACAAGATCGTGCGCAATGCCGCATCGGGGGTGGCGACGGGCAACGGCGTGCATGTGCTCCAGAACGTCATCGAATGGAACGGCCAGGAGGGCTTCGCGGCGCAGGGGTCCGGAGGCCTCTACGAAGGCAACATCATCGCCTACAACAACAGCAAGCTGAAGGTCAGCGTGGGCTGGGAGGCCGGCGGAGGCAAGTGCTGGGGCACCACCAACTTCACCTTCAGCTACAACTACGTCGTTGACAACGGCGGCAACGGCGTGTGGTGTGACACGAACAACATCTACACGACCATCAGCCACAACGTCGTCGTCAACAACACCGGGGCTGGGATCTACGAGGAGATCTCCTACAACGGGTCGATCACCGACAACCTGGTGGAGGACAACGGCATGCCGTCGTCGCCCGGTCATGGCCAGAAGCTGCGTTACCTGTGGGACGCCGGCATTCAGTTGCGGGGGTCGGGGTCTCTGAGCGCAAGTTCCCCGTTCGTGATCTCCGGGAACACGGTCGTGCACAACTACAACGGCATCACGCTGCTCCAGAGCCCCAACGACCGTTACGGGGCGTGCCCCACCGAGTACGCGGGGGCCAGCCACGAGGGGGAGTACGGACCCTGCCTGGTGCAGAACGTCCTGGTGGAGAACAACACCATCAGCGAGAGCCAGGGAGCCACCGGGGCTGCACAGGACGGAGCCGGATCCGCCATCTTCACCAGCCGGAACAACCACTTCATCGGCAACCGCTACACGTTGACGCCGCACTGCTGCAAGGGCCGCTACAGCTCGGGCTTCCTGGCGTGGGGCAACGGCTGGCCCACGTGGGGCCAGTGGCAACGCGACGGGAACGACACCACGGGGTCCACCAACGAGTACCAGTGGACCCGGGTTCGGCGGCGCTGAGCTCCCGACCGCCTGCGGCGCTGCCGCCGGGGCCCGGCGCCTCGGAACCGCCCTCGGTGTCCCCGCCCAGCGTGTGACGCATTGCCGCGGCACCCGGCTGTTGCGCGGCGCTCGTTGTTAGCATCGGCCCCAGGGGCTGTTGCACGGGGGGACAGGGGTGGGGCGTCGCGCGACGGTGGGGGTGACGGTCATTGCCGTGGCCTCGCTCGCCATGGGCTCGTGGCTGATGACCTCGCCGTCGGGCGCGAGCGTCGGCGCTCCGCCGAGACAGGAGCGGGTCGGGTCGACGACGGCGTGGGGGGCGGCGGCACCAGCCTCTCCGGGCTCCGCCACGGTGCCGGCGAGCACGGGGCCCGCCGCGGGCCCGCCTCCCACCGTCACACCCTCCATCGTGGCGCCGTCCGCCGTCACACCGCACGCGGGCCCGCCGTCGACCGTCGCGCCCTCGGCCCCGGCCGCGCCTGTGGCGGCCCCGTCCCGCTCGACGCCGCTGGCCTCCCCTGCGGCGCGCGCGGCGACAGCGCACCTCCCCCACGCCGCGGTGGCCGCCGCGCCCACCCCGTCGGGGAGCGCAGCCGTGGCGACGGCGCTGATCGTCGCCGTCGACCGCCAGTCCCGCCGACACATCCCGGCCACGGCCGACAACGTCAAGCTGTTGCAGCGGTGGATGGCGAACGAGGGAGGGATGTGGGCCGACAACCCCCTCAACACCTCGCTGCACGCGTCGGCCTACCCCCACCAGTTCACGTCGTCAGGACAGGACAGCGGGATCCCCATCTTCCCGTCCATGGGCGTGGGTGTCACCGCCACGGCCACCACCTTGGTGTCCAACCCGTCCTACGCGCGCATCCTGGGCACCCTCGGCTCGGGAACGGCGTCGTGCCTGGCCTTCGCCCGGGCGGTCATCCGCTCACCGTGGGCCTCCAGCCACTACGGCCGCGATCCGTCCGGGTTCTGCTCGGGGCACATCGCCCCGGCCCGGCGAGGGCGCGCACCGCACCCGCGCCGGCGCTAGCTCAGGAGCCCCTCACAGTCCGAGCAGCCAGTAGGCGAGGCGCCGAAGGTTGACGAAGAGCAGGGCCAGCCCGACGAGCACGAGGACGGCTCCCGCCCCGGCGACGATCTTGCCCCCCGTCCCCAGCCCGGTGAAGGCCAGGCTGCCCGAGCCCGCCCGCACCGCCGACGGCGCGCCGGCGGGGTCCCCCGCGCCGGTCCGCACCGCGATGGCCGGGCGCGGCGCCGTCGGGGCCGTGTACCCCGTGGGCGTGGCGGGGTGGGTGGTGGACGTCGTCTTGGGCGCGGTCGTCGTCGTCTTGGGCGCCGTCGTGGTGGTGGTCTTGCCGCCCCCGGGCGTGGTCCCGCCGCCCGGTGTCTGGCCCCCGCCGGGGGTTCCCGGCGTCTTGATGGTGGGGCCGCCGCCCTGGAACACGATGGGGGTGGACACCTTCTCGTGCGCGGCGTCGTAGAAGACCAGGGCGCACTTCACCCCGGCCGTCTGCTGGGCCGGGGAGGGCGGGCACGGGTAGTTCTGGGCGTCGGCACGAGGCTTCTTCCTGGCCGAGTCGTAGCTGAAGCACGGGCCGAACACCGAGGACGGGTTGCACGGTGGTCCCAGGCGCCGGCTCTCGTGCACCTGGAACGTCGTCGACAGGGTCCCCGTGGACGACGTGCCCACGAGGTGCTTGAGCGACGGCGGGCTGCAGCCGATGGGGATGGACTGGTCGAAGGGCGGTCCCACCGTCACCGTCGGCTCGCCGGGTGTCTCGTTGCACTCGAGCACGTACCCGTACGAGCTGGCGGCCAGGCCCGTGCCGGTGACGGTGACGACCTGGCCCTGCCCCAGGCCGCTCGCCACGTTGACATGGATCGTCCCCGCACCGAAGGCGGCCGCGCTGGTGAACGCCGCCAGCCCCACGGCGATGAGCGCGGTGGCGACCAGCGTGTTGCGTGCGACCCTGGTCGCGTGGTGGGGCATGGGCCGGGCGATCCCCCTCGTACGCTCTGGCGACTCGCGAAACCCAAGGCACCACGGAGTGTGGTGCCTTGCGGGCACTCCTGAGACGTCACGTTAGAGGGTGTCCCGGCGCCCAGAACCGTCAAATGTGATGATCCTCCCCCGGCCCCCGTCGTCGCTGGTGTCAGCCACCCCTGTCAGCGCCCCCCGGGGGCGGGGCGGGGCGGGTGGGGAGGCTGTTGCGCACGAGGGAGGCGGGCCGCGTACGGTGTCTGTCCGTGGGACCGGGACCGACAGGCGGCTTCCCGGCCGGTGCGGAGCTGACCCAGCTGCTCGTCGTGGGGGACCTCGGGCGCTCGGTGGCCTTCTACCGTGACGTGGTCGGGGCCGAGCCGGTACGTGAGTACGGCGGCACGAGCGCCGTGTTCCGGTTGGCGGGCACCTGGCTCCTGCTCGTGACGGGGGGTGGCCCCAGCGCCGACAAGCCCACCGTCACCTTCGCGCCGCCCCGGGACCCCGACACCGTGAGCACCGAGATGACCTTCCGGGTGGCCGACTGCCGGGCCGCCTACGAGACCCTGGCGGCGCGGGGCGCCCCGTTCCTCACCCCTCCGGTCGACCACGGCCACGAGGTCCGCTGCTTCTTCCGCGACCCCGACGGCCACCTCCTCGAACTGAGCGAGGTCGGGAAGCCCGCCTGAGGTGGACGCCGACCCCGCCGTCGTCATCCGCCCCTACGAGCCGGCCGACCGCGCCGCGGTCCGCCACATCTGCCACGTCACGGGGTACATGGGCGAGCCCGTCGACTGGTTGTGGCGGGACACCGAGAGTTTCGCCGACCTCTTCACCTCCTATTACACCGACGCCGAGCCGCGCTCGGCGTGGGTGGCCGAGCTCGACGGCCGGCCCGCCGGCTACCTGCTCGGCTGCGTCGACTCCCGCGCGGCGTGGAGCCCGGCCCGGATCTTCGCCCGCCACGTCGTGCGACGGGGCATCGCGCTGCGCCCGGGGACCGCCGGCGTCGTGTGGCGCTCGTTCGCCGACATCGCCCGCGACGCGCTGCACCGCCGGCTCCCGCCCGCCGTCGTCTACGACCCGCGCTGGCCCGCACACCTGCACATCGACCTGCTCCCCGCCATCCGCGGCCGCGGCGTAGGGGCGGCGCTGGTGCGCCGGTTCCTCGGCACCCTCCGGCGCGCCGGTGTGCCGGGGTGCCACCTCGAGACGCTGGGCGAGAACGGCGCCGCCATCGCCTTCTTCGAGACGATGGGGTTCCAGCGCCACGGCGGGCGCGCCCCCGCCCCGGGCCTGCGCTCGCCCGCCGGGCAGCGACACACCATCCAGCTCATGGTGGACACCTGGGGGGCGAGCCCGGCCGGCCGGGGCCGGTAGCTACTGTGCACCGGCGCCCGCGCCCCGCGTGGCGCCGGCCGGGACGGGAGGTGAGGTGCGCCGGCGCAGGCTCGTGGTGGCAGGCATCGTGACGGCGACGTCGGGGATGGGGGCGGGCGCGCCGGCGTGGGCACACGTCACCGTGCACCCGGGCAGCGCCGCCGCCGGATCGAGCGACGGGGAGCTCTCCTTCCGGGTCCCGACGAGCGCGACGACGCCAACACCGTCGAGCTCCAGCTGTACTTCCCCACCACGCTGCCCCTGCTGACCGTGGACGTCCTGCCCGTGACCGGGTGGACCGTCGGCCGTCCAGACCCAGACGCTGCCCGGCCGGTGCAGACCGATGACCGGGCCGGTGAGCGACGTCGTGTCGTCGGTCACGTGGAGGGCGACCGCCGG
>DATJBC010000054.1:0-13428 GCA_035515515.1 Acidimicrobiales bacterium | reverse complement strand
CGTGTAGTCGGCGTAGGCCTGGTACAGCTCGAGCATCGTGAACTCGGGATTGTGGCGGGGGGACAGGCCCTCGTTGCGGAACACCCGGCCGATCTCGAACACCTTGTCGAACCCGCCCACCACGAGCCGCTTCAGGTAGAGCTCGGGCGCGATGCGCAGGTAGAGGTCCGTCCCCAGGGCGTTGTGGTGGGTGACGAACGGCTTGGCCAGGGCCCCCCCGGCCACCAGGTGCAGCACCGGCGTCTCCACCTCGACGAAGCCCATGGCCTCGAGCCGCCGGCGCAGGGCGCTCACCAGGCGGCTGCGCAGCTGGAGGATCTGGCGGGTGCGCTCGTTGGCCCACAGGTCCACCTCGCGCTGGCGGAAGCGGGTCTCGACGTCGGTGACGCCCTTCCACTTGTCGCCGAAGCCCCGGCGCGCCTCGGCCAGCAGCTCCCAGCTGCGCACCTGCACCGACAATTCGCCCTTGCGCGTGCGCACCACCGGGCCGCGCGCCCCCACCCAGTCGCCCAGCGACAGCCGCGAGAAGGCGTCGAAGCGCTCGGTCGTCTTCTCCAGAGCGAACAGCTGGATGTGCCCCGAGGAGTCGCGCAGCGTGGCGAACGCCAGGCGCCCCTGGGGGCGCACCAGCATGACGCGGCCCGCCACGGCCACCTCGTCGGCGGTCTCCTCCCCGGCGCCGAGCGCCTCGTAGCGCGCCTGGAGCCCGGCCGCGGTCGCGCTGCGCTCGAAGGAGTAGGGGACCCCCGCCACGCCGCCGCAGGCTACCGGGTCCGCCACGGCCCCCCGGGAACCGCGCCGCTCGGCACCGGACCCGTCGCGTCAGGCGGGCCGGGCGTTGCGCTCGTAGACGAGGCGAAGGCCGTGCAGGGTGAGCCACGGCTCGCGGTGCTCGATGCACTGCGACAGGGGGGCGATCACCTCGGAGAGCCCACCCGTGGACACCACCGTGGCGGTTCCCAGCTCGTCCATGATGCGCCGGCACATGCCGTCGACCTGCGCGGCGTACCCGTACAGCGCGCCGGACTGGATGGACTCCACCGTCGACTTGCCGATGACGCTGCGGGGCTCCACCAGCTCCACGCGCCGCAGGGCCGCGGCGTGGTGGAACAGCGCGTCCATGGAGATGGCGATGCCCGGCGCGATGGCGCCCCCGAGGTACTCGCCGGCGGCCGAGATGGCGTCGAAGGTGGTGGCGGTGCCCAGATCCACCACGATGCAGGGCCCCCCGTAGAGGTCGTGGGCCCCGATGGCGTTGGCGATGCGGTCGGCGCCCACCTCCTTGGGGTTGTCGTAGAGGATGGGCATGCCCGAGCGCACCCCGGGCTCGAGCACCACGCAGGGCACGTCGAACCAGCGGCTCGCCATCTGGCGCAGGGCCGTGGTCACCCGGGGGACCGACGACGTCACGGCCACCCCGCTCACGACGTCGTCGACGTGCATGCCGTCCAGGGCGAGCAGCTGCGACAGCAACAGGGCGTGCTCGTCGGGCGTGCGGTCGTCCACGGTGGACAGGCGCCAGTGGTGGGTGAGGCCCGCCGGCTCGGGGGGCACCGGCGGCGCCGGGCGCGAGCCGGTGGGGGGCTGGTCCCCGGGCTCGAGCGAGAAGAGGCCGATCACGGTCTCGGTGTTGCCGACGTCGATGGCGAGCAGCACGGTCAGTCCTTTGCCAGGTCGAGGCCGAGGTCGAGGGCGGGAGCCGAATGGGTGAGGGCGCCCACCGAGACGAGGTCCGCGCCGGCCGCCGCGTAGCCGGGGGCGGTGTCGAGGGTCACGCCGCCCGACACCTCCGCCAGCAACCGGCCGCTTCCCGACGGCGCGGCCCGCACCAGGCCCACGCACCGGGCCACCTCGGTGGGCGTCATGTTGTCGAGGAGCACGGCATCGGCGCCGGCGTCGACGGCCGCCCGCACCTGGTCGACGACGTCGCACTCCACCTCGACCACGCGTCCGGGCCACTGGGCGCGCGCCCGGGCCACGGCCTCGGCGACGCCCATGTGGCCGAGGTGGTTGTCCTTCACGAGCACCACGTCGGACAGCCCGGCCCGGTGGTTCCACCCGCCCCCGGCCCGCACGGCGGCCTTCTCCAGGGCGCGCAGCCCGGGCGTGGTCTTGCGGGTGTCGAGGACCCGGGTGGCGGGGTTCGCGGCGGTGACGGCGTCGACGTAGCGGCGGGTGAGGGTGGCGATCCCCGACAGGTGGCACAGGAAGTTGAGCGCGCTGCGCTCGGCGGTGAGGACCGAGCGCAGCGCCCCCGACACCTCGGCCACCACCCGCCCCGCGACCAGGCGGTCGCCGTCACCGAGCCGCCAGGTCACCGCCAGGGCGGGGTCGACCCGGGCGAAGACCTCGCTGGCGCACAGCTTCCCGGCGAGCACGCCGTCGGCGCGCGCCACCACGCGCGCCACGGTGGTGGCCGACGCCGGGAGCAGGGCGGCGGCCAGGTCCCCGTCGGGCCCCAGGTCCTCGGCCAGGGCCCGGGCCACCGCCTCGCGCACCGCGGGGAGCGGCGGGTCGACGGGGCCCGTGGTGGGCCACGGCGCCACGGGCCGGGCCCGCGTCACGTCGGTCACGAGGGCGTCCCGGCCGCCGCGGGGCGCGGCCCGCGGTGGTGCACGATGCGCCGGCGCCAGCGCGGCGAGGGCTCGGGGTGGTCGCGCCGGGCGTGCGCCCCGCGTGTCTCGGTGCGCACGGCGGCGGACTGCAGGAGCGCACCCGCCACGGTGACGAGGTTGGCGAGCTCCTCGCCGTCGCGCCGGCGCGCCGAGGGCAGGGCGGAGGCCACCGCGGCGAGCTCGGCGCGCGCCGACGCCAGCGACGCCGGGGAGCGCAGCACCCCCGCCCCCTCGGTCATGGCCCGCTGCAGGCGCTCACGCAGCTTGGCCACATCGGCGTCGGCCGGCGCGCCGGGGCGCCGGGGCGCCGCCCCGGGGGCGACGGCGGGAGGCGACCACGCCCCGGCGGCGTCGACGTCCCCCACGTCCACACCGCCCACCTCGCCCGCCGGGACGAGGCCGGTGGCGCTGGCCAGGGCGCCGGTGGGCCGGGGGCCGTCGCGCCCGCTCGCCAGGGCCTCGGCCAGCCGGGCGCCGAAGACCATCCCCTCGAGCAGGGAGTTCGACGCCAGGCGGTTGGCGCCGTGCACGCCCGTGCAGGCCACCTCGCCCACCGCCCACAGCCCGGGCAGGGCGCTCGCCCCGTCGAGGTCGGTGAGCACGCCGCCCGACACGTAGTGAGCCGCCGGGGCGATGGGCAGCCAGTCCACCGACGGGTCGAGGCCGGCGGCCGCCAGCGACGCCGCCACGGTGGGGAAGCGGGCCCCGAACGACTCCAGGCCGGTGGCGTCGAGCCACAGGAACTCCACGCCCTGGGCGGCCATGCGGTCGGCCATGGCGCGGCTCACCACGTCGCGGGGCTCGAGCTCGTCGACGAAGCGCTCGCCCCGGGCGTCGCGCAACAGCGCGCCGTGGCCGCGCAGGGCCTCCGAGAGAAGGGGCCGGGGCATGGCCGGATGGTGCAAGGCGGTCGGGTGGAACTGGAAGAACTCGAGGTCGGCCACGGCCACCCCGGCCCGCAGCGCCATGGCCACGCCGTCGCCGGTGGCCTCGGTGGGGTTGGTGGTGACGGCGTACAGCTGGCCCGCGCCCCCCGTGGCCAGCACCACGTGGGTGGCCCGCACCTCCTCGAGCCGCCCGTCGGGGCCCAGGGCGCGCACCCCCACGCAGCGCGGGCCCTCGACGACGAGGTCGAGCGCGAACCAGCGCTCCAGGCACGCCGCCGCGGTGGCCCGCACGGCGGCCACGAGCGCCCGCTCCACCTCCGCCCCGGTGGCGGCCCCGCCGGCGTGCAGCACCCGGGCGGTGGAGTGGCCCCCCTCGCGCGCCAGGGCCAGCCCGCCCCCGGCCTCCCGGTCGAAGACCGCCCCCAGGGCGATGAGCTCCTCCACGCGCGTGGGGCCCTCGTCGACGAGCACGCGCACGGCGTCGGTGTCGCACAGCCCGGCGCCGGCCGCCAGCGTGTCGGCCAGATGGAGGTCGGTGGAGTCCTCGTCGCCGCCCAGAGCGGCGGCGATGCCGCCCTGGGCCCAGCGCGTGGTCGACTGGGCCAGGTCCGCCTTGGTGAGCACCCCCACGCGCAGGTCCTCGGAGCTCGCCAGGCGCACCACGGCCGACAGGCCGGCCACCCCGGAGCCGAGGACGAGCACGTCGAGGGGCGCGGGCACGATGCGCTCCGGCCCGGGCGACGGCGTCAGCCGCTGACGGCTCGGTACAGCCTGGCCGGCGCCACGCCGACGTCGGTGACGACGGCGTTGGCCCCGTCCACGTGGACCACGGTGGGCTCGAAGTCCGCCAGCTCGGCCGCCTCGTAGTCGCCGTAGGTGATGACGATCACCTTGTCGCCGCGCTGCACGAGACGCGCCGCGGCCCCGTTGAGGCACACCTCGCCGGGACCGCCCACGATGGCGTAGGTTTCGAAACGCGCCCCGTTGTCGATGTCGAGCACGGTCACCTGCTCGAACTCCAGGATGTCGGCCCGCTCCATGAGCTCGGGGTCCAGGCTGATCGACCCGACGTAGTCCAGGTTGGCGTCGGTCACCGTGGCCCGGTGGATCTTCGACTTCATCATGCGGCGGCGCATGTCAGCGGTCCTCCCTGCTGGTCGTGAGCACGAGCTCCTCGGCGTCGCCGCGGGCCGCCGGGCACCGCGCGCCGTCGTTGTCGATGAGGCGCACCGGACCCACCCGGGCCGCCACGAGCAGCCGGACCTCCCCGTGCAACGTGGCCGGCGTCACCAGCGAGTGCGGGTCGACGACCACGGCGTAGTCGGGCTCGACGAGCGGCTCGCCCACCAGGACGGCGCGCATGGCGGCCTCGACCCTCCCCGGGTCGCGCTCGCCGGCGTCGATGCGGGCCCGCCCCGCCCGCAGGGCCCGCGACAGCGCGCCCGCCGCGTGGCGCTCGCCGGGGGACAGCCGGGCGTTGCGGCTCGACAGCGCCAGGCCGTCGGGCTCGCGCACCGTGGGGCACCCCACCACCTCGACCGGCAGGCGCAGCTCCTCGGTCATGGCGCGCACCACGGCCAGCTGCTGGAAGTCCTTCTCGCCGAAGTACGCCCGGCACCGCCCCGACAGGGCGAAGAGCTTGGCCACCACCGTGGCCACGCCGTCGAAGTGCCCCGGCCGCGACGCACCCTCGAGCACCTCGCTCACCCCGTCGACGTGCACGACGGTGGCGGGGCGGGCGGGATGGCCCGGGTACATCTCCTCCACGGGCGGGGCGAACACCACCGACGCGCCCGCCAGGCGGGCCCGCTCCACGTCGGCGTCGAGCGCCCGGGGATAGGCGGCCAGGTCCTCGGCGTCGTCGAATTGCAGCGGGTTGACGAACACCGTGACCGCCACCACGTCGCACTCCCGGGCGGCGCGGTCCACGAGCGCCTCGTGCCCGGCGTGCAGCGCGCCCATGGTGGGGACGAGGCCCACGGTGCGCCCCACGGCCCGCTCGGCGTCGAGCAGCTCGGCGAAGGCGGACGCCGTGCGCACCACGGGGATGGACGCCGCGGGCCGTCCCCGGCGACGCGTGGGCAGGACGCGCGTGGCCCGCGACGACGGCCGCGCCGCGGCGCCCGTGCGGGCCCGGGCCGGGGCGGGAAGGGGCGCGGCCCCTCGGTGGGCGCCGGCGCGGGAGCGGGCCAGGCGGCGCGCCAGCTCCACGCCGGCGTCGTAGGCGGCCAGCTCGCGGCGGTCGAGGACGCGCCGGTGCTGGGCCAGCGTGGCCTCGTCGCCGCGCGCCGCCGGGCCGGTGAGGGCCCGGGCCGGCCCCAGCTCGGCCACGTCGGTGAGCGCCGCGCGGGCCAGGCCCAGGAAGGCGTCGAGGTCGAGCCCGGCCGTGGCGGCCACCCGCTCGACCTGGCCCATGAGACCCACGAGGTGGTTGGCGGCGATGCAGGCCGACGCGTGGTAGGCGGCGCGGCGCCCGTCGTCCACCACCACCGCCCGGCCGCCGAGCAGCTCGGCCAGGGCGCGGGCCATGGGGTCGCCCGCCACGGCGAAGGTGATGCCGCTGCGCAGGCGCACCCGGCCGACCTCGGGCGAGGGCAGCGGGACCAGCGGGTGCAGCGAGGCCCGGCGCCGGTGGGCGCCCAGGACGTCGAGCCCCTGGGCCCCCGACAGGTGCACGACCACCGTGGCGGGGTCGGCCTCCACCCGGGCGGCCGTCTCGGCGATGGCCCCGTCGGGGGTGGCGATCACGAGCACGTCGACGCCGTGCGCCGCGCCGGCGGGGTCGTCGTGGCGCGTCAGCACCCCGCGCACGTCACAGCCCGCGTCGACCAGCGCCGCAGCCAGGGAACGACCGGCCCGGCCCGGGCCGATCAGCCGCACAGTTGTCACCGGACCCCTCTCTGCGCTCCAGCCCCGATGGGGTGCCGGGCGCGTCAGGCTCGGATCAGTCCACGCTCAGTGTACCCACGGGCCGCACGGCTCCACCAGCCCCGCTCCCGGCGCCGGCCACCAGCTCGGGGGCCAGCTCGCCCAGGGGCTCGGTCACGAAGCGCCGCTCCCACATGCGCGGGTGCGGCACCACGAGGTCGGCGTCGTCGACGACGAGGTCCCCCACGAGCAGCACGTCCACGTCGAGGGTGCGCGGCCCCCAGCGCACGCTGCGGGTGCGGCCCCCCTCGTCCTCCAGGCGGCGGGCCACGGCCAACAGCTCCCGGGGCCCGAGCTCGGTGTCCAGCTCCACCACGGCGTTGAGGTACGGCCCCTGCCCGGGCGGGCCGCCCACGGGGTCGGTCTCGTAGACCTGCGACACCGCCACCACGTCGGGGAGGCCCGCCAGGGCCCGGCGCAGGTGCCCGAGACGGTCCCCCACGTTGGAGCCGAGGCCCACGAAGGCGCGCACCTCAGGGGCCCCCGCCCGGCGCGGGGCCCGCGGCGCGCGCGTGGCCGTCGCCGCGCCGGTAGGTGGCGCGCACCGCCGTCGACGACACCGGGTGCACGAGCGGGGGGCGCAGCTTGCGGACCACGACGGTGACCGCCTCCACGCGCGCATCGGCCAGCACGGCGTCGCCCACCGCGGCGGCCAGCGACTCGAGCAGCGCCCGGGGCGGGCCGGCCAGCACCGCCACGGCAGCGTCGACTGCCGCGCCGTAGTCGGCGGTGTGGGCCAGATCGTCGGTGTGCGCGGCCCGCGTGGTGTCGAGGTAGAGGTCGAGGTCGAGCTCGAAGGGCTGCGGGGCGGCGCGCTCCTCGTCGAGCACGCCGTGCACGGCGTCCACCCGCAGGCCGCGCACCTCGATGCGGTCGGTGAGCGGGCCCGAGGCCGTCAGGGCCTCCCCGCCACGAGCTCCGAGGCGCGCGCCACCATGTCGCGGCCGGGCGGGCCCATCTGGTGGCCGATGAGGCGCTCGACGGCGGCGATGGTCTGCGGACCGCCGGGCAGGCGGCCGCTCCACAGCAGGTACCCGGCGATCACGCCCATGACGCGGTCACCCAGCTCCTCCTGGTGCACGAGCAGCCGCTCGCCGGCGCGCAGCCACGTGTCGAGGTGGCGGTAGAGGTCGAGGAGCACCTCGCGCACGTCGCCGGTGGCCGGCAACGGGAAGTGCGACCACACCAGCTCCCCCTCGTCGTAGGCGGCGAGGTTGTGCGGCGAGGCCATGAGCGACACCACCCGGTTGAACCCCTGGACGCGCAGCCAGATGATCTCCTCCTGACGCCGCACGCGCCGATGGTGCGGCGCGAAGCCCCCGGGGCGCTCGCTCACCGCCAGCTGGTCCTTCACGATCCACGTGAAGTTGCGGGGCGCGATCCCCGCCGCCCACTTGCCTTTCACCGTGTGCCTCTCACCGCGTACCCCTCACCGTGTGCCCCTCACCGTGCGCCCTCGCCTCTCGCCTCGCCACCCCGCCCGCCGGGCGGTGCCCCGGGCCGCTCGGCCCCGGAGCAGGATCATGCCCCCACCCCGGCCAGGCGGGTGCCGCCCACCAAGGTGGCGGCCTCGACCGTGCTCGCCACGTCGTGGACGCGCACCATGGAGGCGCCGGCGAGCATGGCCCAGGTGGCGGTGGCCAGCGAGCCGGCCCGGCGGTCCTCCACGCCGAGCGGGTCCGCGCCGGCGGGCGCGCCCACGCGCCCCAGGAAGCTCTTGCGGCTCGTGCCCACGAGCACCGGGTGTCCCTGCGCCGCCAGTGCCGGCAGGTGGCGCAACAGCGCCAGGTTGTGCGCGGCGGTCTTGCCGAAGCCGATGCCCGGGTCCACCCACACCTCGGCCACCCCGCCCTCGGTGGCCGCCCGGGCCCGGTCGGCCAGGAAGGCGCCCACCTCGGCCACCACGTCCCCGTAGGCCGGCGCCTCTTGCATGGTGCGGGGCGACCCCTGCATGTGCATGGCCACCCATCCCACCCCGGCCTCGGCCGCCACCGGCCACAGCGAGGCCGAGATGTCGTTGACCAAAGTGGCGCCGGCGGCCACCGCCGCCTCGGCGACGGCCCGCTTGGTGGTGTCGACGGACACCCGGACGTGGCCCGCCAGGGCCTCGACCACCGGCACCACCCGGCGCAGCTCCTCGGCCTCGTCCACCGGCTCGGCCCCGGGCCGGCTCGACTCGCCGCCCACGTCGACCACGTCCGCCCCCGCCCGGGCCATGGCGAGGCCGTGGGCCAGCGCCGCCTCGGGGTCGAGGTAGCGGCCGCCGTCGGAGAACGAGTCGGGGGTGACGTTGAGCACGCCCATCACCCCCGGTCGCATGGGCCGTAGGTTAGGGCGCGCCCGGAGGCGGGTGGGCCCGAGGGCGCCGGGTGCCGCCGCACGGGCCTCAGCGCCCGTGCACGAAGTCCATCGCCTCGGCCCGCGTCCGGGGGTCGTCGCGGAACAACCCGCGCACCGCCGAGGTGATAGTGAGGGTGCCGGGCTTCTTGACGCCGCGCATCGACATGCACAGGTGCTCGGCCTCGACCACGACCAGCACGCCGCGCGGCGCCAGCACCTTCTCCATGGTGTCGGCGATCTGCGTGGTCATGCGCTCCTGGACCTGCAGGCGGCGCGCGTAGGAGTCGACCAGGCGAGCCAGTTTCGACAACCCGGTGACGCGTCCGTCGTCACCGGGGATGTAGCCGACGTGGACCTTGCCCATGAACGGCACGATGTGGTGCTCGCACAGCGACGCGAAGGGGATGTCGCGCACCATGACCATCTCGTCGTGGTCGGCGGCGAACGTCACCGTCAGATGGCGCTCGGGCGCGTCGTCGACGCCTGCGAAGAGCTCCTCGTACATGGCCGCCACGCGGCCCGGCGTGGCCAAGAGGCCGTCGCGGCCGGGGTCCTCGCCGATGGCGTCGAGCAGCTCGCGCACGAGCGCTTCCACCCTGGCACGGTCGACGGCCACGGAGCCGCTCAGTCGACGGGGACGGGGCCGCGGTAGACCCTGATGTCGGGGACGTTGCGGTAGCGCTCGGCCACGTCGAGGCCGTAGCCGACCACGAAGTGCGGGGGGATGTGGAAGCCCACGTAGCGCAGGTCGAGCTTGGCGCGCTGGCGGCCTTCCTTCACGAGCAGCGCGCACACCTCGAGGCTGGCGGGTTGGCGGGCGAGGAGGTTGCGGCGCAGGTAGGACAGGGTGAGGCCGCTGTCGACGATGTCCTCCACCACGAGCACGTGGCGGCCCGTGAGGTCGCAGTCGAGGTCCTTCACGATGCGCACCACGCCGCTGGTGTTGGTGGCCGAGCCGTACGACGCCACCGCCATCACGTCGATCTCGACGGGCAGGCGCATGGCGCGTGCCAGGTCACTCATGAACACGAAGGCGCCCTTGAGCACGCCCACGAGCAGGGGCGGACGGCCGTCGTAGTCGGCGGTGAGCTCGTCGCCGAGCTCGGCCACGCGCTTTAGCAGGACGTCCTCGGACACCACGACCTCGCCGAGGTCGGGCTCGTCGCGCCACCGGTCGATCGTCACCCTCGCGCCCCGCCCGTCGTCACCGTGGCGCCCCGGTGTGCCTGGCGCCCCCCGCGCTCATCGGCCCGTGACACTACCGGACACCGTCGGATCGACCGGCGAGGACCACAGCACCCCGCGCGACCGCCGCACGCGCAGGCCGGGCGCCACGTCGGTGGCGCGCAGCTGCCCGCGTGCCACGGCCAGCACCCGCTCCACGGCGGCGAGCTCGGGGGGATGGGGGTGGCGTCCCCGCAGCCAGCGACGCGCCGCCCGGCGGGCGAGCGCCACCGGCGCCCCCCGCAGCGACCGGGCGTCCGCGGGGTCGACCTCGAGGGCCAGGGCCTCGAGGAGGTCGGCCTCGTCGGCCAGCAGGGCGGCCTGGCGGGCGAGCACGGGCACGAGATCGCGCCCGGCGATGGCCGAGGCCAGCGGGAGCAGCTCGTGACGGACGCGGTTGCGCACGAAGCGGGGGTCGGCGTTGGAGGGGTCCTCCACGGGGCGCAGCCCCCGGGCGGCGCACAGGGCCCGGGTCTCGGCCCGCCGCAGGGCCAGGATGGGGTGGGCCGGCCCCGGGCGCATGCCGGCCAGGCCGTCCACGCCCGCCCCCCGCAGCAGGTTGACGAGGACCGTCTCGGCCTGGTCGTCCATGGTGTGGCCGGTGGCCGCCCCCGGCCCCAGGGCCTGGCGCCGGGCCTGGCGGGCCCGGGCCTCGAGGTTGGGCCCCTCGGCCACGTCCACCCGGGTGGCGGCGAAGCCGGCGCCCACCCGGGCGGCGACGGCCGCCACCACGTCGGCCTCGGCGGCCGACCCCGGCCGCAGGCCGTGGTCGACGTGCACGGCGGTGACCGCGCACCGGGCCTCGGCGGCCAGCACGAGCAGGGCCAGTGAGTCCGCACCCCCCGACACCGCGCAGACGAGCGCCGTGCCCGGCGGGGGGAACGTGCACCGGCGGACCAGGCCCTCCGGCGCGCCGGGCACCATCAACCCGTGGCCAGCCGGGCGGGACCGGCCCGCGTCACCCAGGCCTCGGGGTGGCGGATCTCGTCCATGGTGGGGAGCATCTCGGGGCCCTCCCACACCCGGCCGAGCAGCTCGGGCCCGCCGGTGGCCTCGACGGCGCGGATGAAGCGCTCCCCTTGCTCGTACTGGCGCAGTTTGGCCTCCAGCCCCACCAGCTGCTGGAGCAGGCGGGCCGGCAGGCTGGCCCGGCGCCGGCGCTCGCGCAGCACACGGGAGAACCAGGCGGCGTCGGGGACGGCGTCGGCACCGGCGCGGTCCATGGTGATGTCGCCGTGGCCCTCCAGGAAGCTCATCATGGCCTGGATGCGCCCGATGACGGCCAGCTGCTCGGGCGGCGCCACCAGCCCCAGCATCCCCGCCTCCTGCAGGGGGTTCTGCCCGGCGCGCACCGCGGCGGCGGCCCGCCGCAGCGCTTCGGCGAACCGGCGGGGGTCGGGCGCCATGCCCGACATCGCCTCCTCCACCATCGACAGGAAGTGGCCGCGCAGCCAGGGGACCCCGGTGAACTGGCAGCGGTGCGTGACCTCGTGCAGGGCGATCCACAGGCGGAACTGGCGGGCGGGGAACCCGTGGCGGCGCTCGAGGGCGACGATGTTGGGGCCCACGTAGGACACCCGCCCCCCCGTCCCCTCCCCCTCGGCCAGGAGCAGGTCGTACTGCCCGAGGACGCGGGTGGCCATCCACCCCAGGACCAGCCCGAGCTGGGCCCCGGTGGCGCGGCGGGCGGCGCCCGCCAGCGGCCCCCGCAGGGCGGGGGAGTCGAGCTGCTCGAGGGCGGGCTCGAGCAGACGCCGGAACGACGACAGGTTGGACCGCACCCACCCGGCCCGGTCGACGACGGTGGCCCCGGCCGTGCCCGTGGCGGGCCGCAGGCCGGTGGCGGCCACGACCATCTCCTCGGCGCGCACCGTGGCCTCGGAGAAATCAGCCTCGAGCTGCGCCGCCGTGGCCGGGTCGAGCGGCGGTGCGGGCGGCCCCAGCAGCGACCCCCGCGAGCCCACCCAGACGGCGACGCGCTGGGCGTCCTCCCACGAGACAGGGCTGGTCACGGCGCCCAGTGTAGGGACGGGGCCGCCGGGCGCGCCCGGTCCCCCACCCGGCGGGGCCGGGCGACCAGGGCGATCAGGCGATCTTCTTGCCCCGGAGGCGAGGGGTGCTGGGGCTCACGTGCAGGCAGCAGTACTCGTCGTCGTTGTAGATCGAGAGCCGGGTCCCGCATCCCGGCTCGGCGCACACCCGCCCCGACGCGAAGGTCCGCGACGGACGACCGTGCCCGCCGAACCCCGTGGCCCCGATGGAGTGGTCCCCACGCTCTGTGCGGTCTTCCATGCCCCCGTCAACCTCCCGCCGGTGGTTGTGCCTGGGCTTCCTATCGACGCGGGGGATGCCCGTCGTGAGGAGCGGGGCGAGCGTTGTCCGACCGTTGTGAATCGGCGGACGCCCGGGCCGCGACGACGCCGGGGGCGCGCCGGGAGCGGCCGGCGGAGGGAGAGACGGGCGAGGCGGACCGAGGGCTCGGACCTAGCCGCCGGCGTGGCGGCGCTCCTCCTCGACCAGGGCGTCGTGGACCCGCTTGCGCAACGCGTCGGGGACGTGGTCCTTGCAGCGGTTGGCGATCACGACCCGGAGGTCGGCCTCGAAGTCGAAGGCGTCGAGGCACGGGGAGCACTCGTCGAGATGATGCTTGATCTCACGCCGGCGCTCGTCGGTGAGCTCGCCGTCGAGGTAGTGGTAGAGCCGCTCGATCGTCTCGTTGCAGTCGAAGCCGGACTCGCCCGACCCCATCTCGCGTCCTCCCATCACGCCCGAGGCTAATGCCCGGCCTCGGTCGACGCGACGAGGCCCCGTTGCACTGCAAAGTCCAGCAACGCCTTTTGGAGCGCTTTTCTTCCCCGGTGGATCCGGCTCATGACGGTCCCGATGGGCACCTCGGTGATGTCGGCGATCTCCTTGTAGGAGAAGCCCTCCACGTCGGCCAGGAGCACGGCGATGCGGAAGGCCTCGGGGAGGGACTCGATGGCCAGCTTGACCTCGTCGTCGGTGAAGCGGTCGAAGACCTCGTCCTCGGCCGAGCGGCCCTCGTCCCCCCGCAGCTCACCCAGGCGGCGGTAGAGGTAGAGGTCCTCGACGTCCTCGACGTCGGCCTTCTCGGGACGGCGCTTGGCGGCCCGGTAGCTGTTGATGAACGTGTTGGTGAGGATCTTGTACAACCAGGCCCGCAGGTTGGTGCCGTCCTCGTAGCGGTCGAAGGCCCGGTAGGCCTTCAAGAAGGTCTCCTGCACGAGGTCCTCGGCGTCGGCGGGGTTCCGGGTCATGCGCAGCGCGGCGGTGTACAGCGCCTGCATGTGCGGCATGGCGAGCTCCGTGAAACGACCGCGGTCGGCCATGGGTGCACCATAGTCATCGGCTGTGGCGTCGATGACGCGGCCTGCTCAGGGGCCCGACAGCACCTCGGCCAGCGCCCAGCGGCG
>DATJBC010000053.1:0-29352 GCA_035515515.1 Acidimicrobiales bacterium | reverse complement strand
CCTCGTCGCGGTACCCGAGGTCGCCCGTCCAGTACCAGTCCCGGCGCACCCGCTCGGCGTCCCCCGCCGGGTTCTTGTAGTACCCCTCGAAGCCCCGGGCCCCGCTGCGGCTCACGATCTCCCCGATGGCCGTGGCCGCGTTGTGCAGGCGCCCGTCGCCGTCGACGCGGGCCCGCTCGCACTCCCGGCCCGTCTCGGGGTCGATCACGGCGAGGTCGTCGCCGGGCGGCGGCAGCCCGAGCGACCCCGGCGGGGTGTCGGGCGTGACGTTGATGGAGGTGCCCCCCTCGCTCGAGCCGTACCCCTCCACCAGGCGGCACCCGAAGCGCCGCTCGAAGGCGGCCCGGTCGGGGGCGGACGCCTCGGTCCCGAACCCCTGCTCGAGGGTGTTCTCGGCGTCGTCGGGACGTTCGGGCGTGGCCAGGATGTAGGCCAGGGCCTTTCCCACGTAGGTGAAGCGCGTGGCGCCGCAGGCCCGCACGTCGTCGAGGAAGCGTGAGGCGCTGAAGCGCCCGGCCAGCGCCACCGACGCCCCCACGGCCAGCGCGGGGGCCCACAGCGCCATGACGGCGTTGCCGTGGAACAGCGGCATGGGGCACAGGCACACGTCGTCGGGGCGGAAGCCGTAGGCCGTCGCGGCCCGCCCGGCGATGGCCGCCAGCCGGCCCTGGGTGCAGCGCACCGCCTTGGGGTCCCCCGTGGTGCCCGAGGTGAAGAGGAGCAACAGCAGGTCCTCGGGCGCCGGGGCCGCGCCCTCGGCGCCGGCCGCGGCGTCACCGGGCGCGCCCGGGGCGCGGGCGGCGTCGACGAGCAGCGTGCGGTGGGCCGGCACCCCGGTGTCGAGGCCCTCGAGCAGCGCCGCGCCGGCGGCGTCGGTGACGATCAGCCCGCAGTCGGTGAAGCGGATGTCGCGGGCCAGCTCCTCGCCGCGCCGCGTGGGGTTGATGCCGACCACCGTCGCCCCCGCCAGGGCGGCCCCGCCCAGCCAGTAGAGGTACTCGGGCACGTTGTCGAGGAGCACGCCGATGTGGAACGGCCCCGCCCGGCGCGCGGCGCGGGCCACGGCGGCGCGCCAGCGGCTCTCGGCCACGACGTGGCGCCACGTCCAGGTGTGCCCGTCGTGGTGCAGCCCGGGCCGGTCGTCTGCGGCGCGCGCCTCGAGGAGCGCGGCCACGGTGAGCGCCGCCGGGGCGGCGACCTCGCTCACCGGTCCGCTCCCCCCACGGCGACGCAGCGTAGGCCGCCGCGCCGGGGCCGCTAGCGCCCCGGGCCCCCCCGTGCGCCGCCGTCGAGCTCGCCGTAGAGCACGACGTGGCCGGTGGCGTTGCGCACGGCGATGTCGCTGATCTGGGCCATCGTCACCGCGCAGGCCATGGTCACCCCGACCCGGCCCCGGCGGGTCCGGTACGTGCCGGTCGGCCACCACGCCCCCGACGTGCTCTGCATGGCGACCGTCAGCACCTGGCCGGGCGCCTGCCCTGTCTCCTGCAGGTCGAGCGCCGTGCCCCAGGGCTCGGAGGTGAGCCGGGCCGTGGCGTGCACGGCGGCGGGGCCCCGGAGCGACAGCGTGCGCACCGCCGGGCCCGACGGCAGGACCACGGTGAGGAGCACCGTGACGGCCGCCACCGCCGCCGCCGCGGCCGACCCGACGGCGACCCACGAGCGCCGCACGCGCCGCTCGTGGCGCTCGTCCTGGCGCAGACGGTCGAGGACGGCGCGCCGCAGCTCGAAGGGCAGCTCCTGCTCCTCGACGTGGTCGGGGTCCGCCGCGGGGAGCACGAGCGGCAGCACCAAGAGGTCGCGGCGGTCGTCCCGGCACGCCGCGCAGCCGTCGGTGTGAGCCGTGAGGGCGACGCCCTCCTCCTCGGAGATGCGCCCCACCACCTCCATGGCGATGAGCCCCCGGAACCGGTCGCAGGGATCGGCGCTCACCGGTCCCACCCCATCTCCTCCAGCGTGAGCCGCAGGGTGCGCAGGGCGTAGAACAGGCGGCTGCGGACCGTGCCCTCGGGGATGCCGAGGACCTCGGCCACCTCGCGGCCCGATCGGCCCCGGTAGTAGGTCTCGACCAGGACCTGGCGGTGGTCGGGACGCAGGCGGCGCAGCGCCTCCTCCACCTGCCAGCCGACCATGGCGTTCTCGACCTCGTCGTCGATGCCCGCCAGCTCGGCGGGGAGCGGCTCGGCCTGGCGGATGGCCCGGGAGCGGGCGTGGTCGATCACCACGCGCCGGGCGATGGTGAAGAGCCACGTGCGCAGGGTCCCCAACCCGCTGTCGAAGCGGTCGCGGGCGCGCCAGGCGCGCACGAACGTCTCCTGCACGACGTCCTCGGCGGCGCCCGAGTCGCCCAGCGAGCGGCGGGCGTACCCGTAGAGCTCGCCGCCGTGGGTCAGAAACGCCGCCCGCAGGCCGGCCGCGTCGGCCGACTCCGACACCGGCGCCTCACCGGCGCCGGCCGCCCTCGCCAGGAGCCCGTCGGCGGGGCCGCTACCCGATGTCGTCATGCCGGTGGCCTCCCTGTCGAGGTGCGTGACGGGAATGGCTGCGCCCAGTACTGGGCTCAGTACTGGGCTCAGTACTGGGCTCAATACTGATAGCCCCCGCCGCTGTTGCCGCCACCCGAGGACGGCGCCTTGGTGGTGGGCGCGCTGGTCGAGGCGGCGCCCGAGGAGGCGGTCTGACCGGTGGGCGACGCGCCGGCGCTGACCTTCGCCACCGTGAACTTGTCCACGCCGTTGCCCGTCACCTGGCCCGGGGTGTCGGACAGGAAGGTGTAGAGCAGGTGCCCGTTGTAGGTCACCTGCTCGGAGCCGTCGGCCTGCTTGGCGGTTCCGAGCGTCCCGCTCACGCCCGAGGCGGCCGTGGGCGTGGTGCCGGCGGGCACCGTGAGCGGCGGCCAGGCCTGGATGCACACCCCCGTGCACTGGCTCGTGGTGCCGGTGCCGTCGGGCCCGTAGGTGTAGAGCGCCAGGCCGCTGCTGTTCTCGAGCACGGTGCCCGCGCTCGTGGAGGCGGCCTTGACGGTGGCGGTCGCCGATGCGGCCGACGCGCCCGCCCCGGTGTCGCCCGCGCCCGTGTCGGACGCCCCGGTGGTGGCCGAGGACGCGCTCGGCGACGAGCTGCACGCCGCCAGGGCCAGGGCGGCCGCCGCCAGGCCGGCGGCGGCGGCGACGCCGGCGCGCCCCGGCCGGCGGCGCAGGGCGCTCGCCCGGGCCCGTCGCCCGAGGGTGGCGCTGTGCTCAGCGTGCTCTGACATCTGCGGGCTCCCTCGCTCGAGCCGGCCGTCGCCGGCCGGACGGTGCGCAGCGGGTGGTCTCCGGCTGCGCGTGGGTTGTCGTGAAGGATACGTACGAGCCTGCGCAGACCTTCACGGTCCGTGCACCGAGAGCGGCTCCCCGCCCCGACGCGTGGCGGCGGTTGCGCCTCGCGCTCAGCCGCGCCCGGCCCGCGCCTTCATCTCCCCGGGGTACTCCGGGAAGTAGCGTCCGATCACGTCCAGGCTGAACGACGACAGGATCGACGTGGCCGGCTCGCGCTCGAGCAGGAACTCGAACGAGGTCCGCACCAGCATCTCGGCGTGGGCGGGGTCCCAGCCCAGCGCGTCGAAGAGCTCGGGCGGCACCGTCACGGAGTGCGTGGTCGAGACCGATCCGTCGCGCACCGTGACCCGGTAGCCCGCACCCTGCGCGGTGACGCTGATCTCAGCCACCGTGCACCGCCTCACGGTGCTCCGGGCTCGACGCCGGCCGCCGCCGCGGCGCGCGCCCGGTCGTCGAAGGGACGGATCTCGGCGATCCTGCCGTGGCGCACCACGTAGACGTGGTAGAGGGCGCCGGGCCCCCGGCGTCGCCCGCCCTCGGGCCAGCGCACGGTGAGGCCGCACAGGATCCCCTCGCTGCCCTCGGCCAGCTCGGTCACCTCGCCCTCGGCGCCCTCGCCCATGACGGCGGCGTAGGTGCGCAGGACGTCGGCCCGGTTCCTGCAGGCGCGGGGGTGGTCGGCCTCTCCCCAGCGGACGTCGTCGGCGAGCAGGGGCCCGAGCAGGGTGAGGTCGCGTCGGGCGTAGGCCTCTCGCAGCCCGACGGCGACGGCGTGGGTGCCCGGCGGCGACGTCACGCCGCCATCGTCGCGCGCTGTCGTCCCCGGCGCGTTCGGTGCGAGACTGCGCCCCGCCGCCGAGCCGCAGGAGGAACCGTGTCCGACCTCTACGACGTCCCCGTCCACACGCTCCAGGGCGAGCCCTCGTCGCTGGCCCCCTACAAGGGCAAGGCGCTCCTCGTGGTCAACGTGGCCTCCAAGTGCGGCCTGACCCCGCAGTACCGGGGGCTTCAGCACCTCCAGGACACCTACGCCGGCCGGGGCTTCAGCGTGCTCGGCTTCCCCTGCAACCAGTTCCTCGAGCAGGAGCCCGGCACCCCCGACGAGATCGCCGAGTTCTGCTCGGTCAACTACGGCGTGACGTTCCCCCTGTTCGAGAAGATCGAGGTCAACGGGCCGGGGCGCCACGCCGTCTACGACCAGCTCACCGCGGCCGAGGACGCCGAGGGCAACGCCGGGGACGTGCAGTGGAACTTCGAGAAGTTCCTGGTGTCCCCCGACGGGGCCGTGGTGGGCCGCTTCCGGCCCCAGGTGGAGCCCGAGGACCCGGGGCTCGTGCGCGCCATCGAGGGTGCCCTCCCGGCCTGAGCGGGCGACCCCATGGACAGCGCCCTGGTCGAGCTGGACACGTCGCGCCGCCAGATCGTCGACCTCACCGACGAGGTGGTCACCTTCTGCGCCGGGCGCGGCGACGGGCTGTGCTCGGTGTTCGCCCCCCACGCCACGGCCGGCGTGGCCCTCATGGAGACCGAGTCCGGCTCCGAGCGCGACGTCCTCGACACGCTCGAGCGGCTCGTGCCCCGCGACGACCGCTACCGCCACCGCCACGGGGGGCCGGGCCACGGGGCCGACCACGTGCTGCCCGTGTTCGTGTCCCCCTCGGTGGTGATCCCGGTCCTGGGCGGCCGGCCCGCGCTGGGCACGTGGCAGCGCGTGGTGCTGGTGGACACCAACGAGGACAACCCGCGCCGCCAGGTGCGGCTCAGCTTCGTGGCCGACTCCTCCGCCCAGCTGGCCTGAGGCCGGTGCCGGTGCCGGTGCGGCCCGGGGCCCGGCCCCGGGCTTGTGCCCGGTCGGCGCGCCGTCCCAGGATGGCGCCATGACCGACCCCGCCACCGACACCGTCCCCGGCGACCACCGCGCCCTGGCCGACGCCCTCACCAGGGCGCTCCACCTCGCCGTGCCCCCCATCGGCATCACCTTCGGGGCCGCCGCCCCGGCGGGCGTGGCCGCCTTCGACGAGCCCATGTCGGAGCCGGCCGACGACGGGCGGGCCGGGCGGGTGCCGGCCGGCTGCGTGTTCTGGGTGCGCGCCGCCGAGCGCACGTTCACCACCGCCCCCGAGGACCACGGCAACTGCTCGGTGGGCCGCTACACCCACGGGCTGGCCACCATGGACGACGTGGCCGGCAACGGGGACGTGGCCGCCCTGCTCGAGTCGGGGTGGGTCGACGCCGAGGCGGTGGGCCGCATCCCGGCCGTGTCCACGCGCCCCGGTGCCATCACCTACGGGCCGCTGGCGGAGGCCGAGGCCACGCCCGACGTCGTGCTCCTGCGGGTGAACGGGCGGCAGATGATGGTGCTGTCCGACGCCATCCCCGGGTTGCGCATCGAGGGCAAGCCGCAGTGCCACATCGTGGCCATCGCCAAGGAGCACGGTGAGCCGGCCGCCAGCGTCGGGTGCGCGCTGAGCCGTGCCCGCACCGGGATGCGCCCCGACGAGATGACCTTCGCCGTCCCCGGCAGCCGCCTCGCCGATGTCGCCGCCGCCGTGGAGCGCACTGCGGCGGTCGACACGGTGGTAGCCAAGTACGCCGCCGACGACGCCCGGCGCTTCGCCTGAGCGCGCCACGCCCGAGGGCGCGTGGGGTCAGTAGGACTTGGGCAGCTGCAGCGAGTGCTGGGCCACGAAGTTCAGGATCATCTCGCGGCTCACGGGGGCGGTGCGCATGAGGCGGGCCAGGCCCCACATGGCGGCCAGCCCGAATTCCTGTGCCATGCCGTTGCCGCCGTGGGTCTGGATGGCCTGGTCGAGCGCGCCGAGGGAGGCCTCGGCCGCCGCGTACTTGGCCATGTTGGCGGTCTCCCCGGCGACGCCCGCGTCGGCCCCGGTGTCGCAGGCCCACGCCGCCTTCTGGCACATGAGGCGGGCCAGCTCGACCTCGATCTTGGCCTTGGCCAGCGGGTGCGAGATCCCCTGGTGCCGGGCGATGGGCGTACCCCACACGGCACGGTCGCGGGCGTAGGCCGCCGCCTTGTCGAGCGCGTAGCGGCCGATGCCGTTGGCCATCGCCGCGGTCATGATGCGCTCCGGGTTGAGTCCCACGAACACCTGGCGCAGGCCGTCGCCCTCGGTGCCGAGCAGGCGGTCGGCGGGGACCTCCACGTTGTCGAAGAACACCGTGAACTGGTTCTCCGGCGCCACGATCTCGACGGGGATCAGGGTGCGCTCCACGCCGGGGCCGTCGGTGTCCACAACGAACAACGACAGCCGCCCCCGGCCCGTGGCCTCGTCCACCCCGGTGCGCGTCACCACCAGCATGGCCTCGGCCTCGTCGGCGCCCGAGATGTAGTACTTCGTCCCCTGCAGCCGGTAGACGTCGCCGTCGCGGGTCGCCGCGGTGGCGATGTTGTGGCTGTTGGAGCCGGCGTCGGGCTCGGTGATGGCGAAGGCCATCTTGAGCGCACCCGAGCCGAAGCGCGGCAGCCACCGCTGCTTCTGCGCCTCGGAGCCGAAGGCGGCGATGATCGTGGCGCAGATGGCGGGCGAGACCACCAGGAGCAGCAGCGGGCAGCCGTTGGCGGCCAGCTCCTCGAGGACGATGGCGAGCTCCGAGATGCCCATGCCCCCGCCTCCGTAGGCCTCGGGGACGTTGACCCCCAGGTACCCGCCGGCGGCGAGCTCGTCCCACAGCTCGTCGGTGCGGCGGCCGCTGCGGGCCCGCTCGGCGAAGTAGTCGTGGCCGTACTTGGCGGCGATGCCGCTCACGGCCTCGCGCAGCATCAGCTGTTCGTCCGTCTCACGAAAGTCCATGGCCCGCCTCCTCGAGAAGCGATTGGGGAACGTCCAGGGTGCGCGACCGCAGGAACTCGCCCAGGCTCTTGGCCTGGGGGTCGGGGCGGGTGGACGAGGCCACTCCCTCGCCCAGCAGGCCGCGCACGACGAAGTTGAGCGCCAGGAGGTTGGGCAGCTCGTGGCGCTCGACCTCCAGGCCGGCCGCCTCGGGCACCAGGGCGCGCAGGCGGTCCACGGTGAGCGCGCCGCGCAGCCAGGCGAAGCCGGCCGCGCTGCGGGCCCACACCCCGACGTTGGCGTTGCCGCCCTTGTCGCCCGACCGGGCGCCCGCCACCAGGCCGAGCGGCACCCGGCGGGTGGGGCCCGCCGGCGCCGGCGCCGGCGCCGGCGCGACCGCCGGCGCGGCCCCGGGACCGGGCGAGCCGGGGGGGTCGGGGACCCGCACGCGCCGGCCGTCGGCGTGGACCACGGTCTCCTCCACCGCGGCGCGCCCCACCAGCGCGGGCCAGAACACGCCGTAGGCGATGGCGTCCCCGGGGGGAGACGTGAGGTAGAAGCCGGGGTAGCTGGCCAGGGCCAGCTCGGTGACGGCGCTCGAGAAGCGCCGTCCCACGCGCTCGGCGTCGGCGTCCTTGACGGTGATGCGGAGCTGCGCGCTGGCCTGTTCGTTGGTGGGGGCGTCCGCCACGTCGGTGCGGATGAGCCGGGCGTCGTACTCGGCCACGCCGTGCTCCGCGCCCAGGACGCCGTCGAGGGTGCGGCGCACGAGGGCCGCCTTGGCCTCGATGTCGAGGCCCGTGAGCACGAAGGTCATCGTGTTGCGCCAGCCGCCCACGAGGTTGACCGACACCTTGAGCTTCTCCGGGGCGGGCCGGCCCCGCACCCCCGACACCCGCACCCGGTCGGGCCCGTCCGGCGTGAGCGCGATGGTCGAGAAGTCCGCCACCACGTCGGGGTTGGCGTACAGCGGGCCGCCGATCTCGTAGAGGAGCTGGGCGGTGACCGTGCCCACCGACACGAGGCCCCCCGTGCCGGGGTGCTTGGTGATCACCGCCGACCCGTCCTCGGCCATCTCGGCGATGGGGAACCCGGGGTGCTCGAGTCCCGGCACCTCGCGGAAGAAGGCGTAGTTGCCCCCCGTGGCCTGGGCGCCGCACTCGATGACGTGGCCCACGGCCACCGCCCCCGCCAGGCGGTCCCAGTCACAGCGCCCCCATCCGAAGCGCCACACGGCCGGACCCACGACGAGCGACGCGTCGGTGACGCGTCCGGTGACCACCACGTCGGCCCCGCCCGCCAGAGCCTCGGCGATCCCGAAGCCCCCCAGGTAGGCGTGGGCGCTCACCGGGGCGCTGCCCGCCTCCGCCAGCGGCCGGCCCGTGTCGAGGTGCGTGAGCGGGTCGCCGCCCTCCTGGAGGGCGGCCAGCTTGCCGACGATGTCGTCGCCCTCGACGTGCGCCACCGACGCCTCGATGCCCAAGGTGTGGGCGAGCTCGCGCAGGCGCGCGGCGAGGCCGGCGGGGTTGAGGCCGCCCGCGTTGGCCACCACCTTCACGCCCCGTTCGACGCAGGTGCCGAGCACCTCCTCCATCTGGGCGTAGAAGGTGCGGGCGTAGCCCAGCGACGCGTCGCGCTGGCGCGCCTTCCACAGGATGAGCATGGTCAGCTCGGCCAGGTAGTCCCCGGTGAGGACGTCGATGTCGCCGCCCTCGAGCAGCTCCCGGGGGGCCGACAGCCGGTCGCCGAAGAAGCCCGAGCAGTTGGCGATGCGCACCACGGGCGGGGGGGTCGCCATCAGGCGCCCCCGTCGTCTTCGTCGATCACCACCAGGAGCCGGCCGGCCTCGACCTGCTCCCCCGCGCCCACGTGGACCTCGGTCACGGTGCCGGGCGCGGGCGCCTGCACCTCGTGCTCCATCTTCATGGCCTCGATGGCCACCAGCGTGTCCCCCGCGGCCACGGTGTCGCCCACGGAGACGGTGACCTTGACCACCGTGCCCGGCAACGGCGCCACCAGGGCGCCCTCGGCCAGCTGGGCACCGGGCAGCGGGAAGCGCTCCCGGGCCCGCAGCACCGACGCGCCGCCGGCGCCGTCGACGAACAGGCGGTCGCCGTCGCGCGCCACGTGCACGCGCCGGGCGACGCCCGCCACCGACAGCACCACGACGTCGGGCGTGCACGACGTGACCTCGAGGCCGACCAGCTCTTCGCCGCCCACGGTGACGAGCGTGCACAGCCCGGCGCGGTCGAACCGATAGGTCACCTCCACCTCGCCGTCGACGCCGGTGAAGCGGCAGGCCTGGGGGGCCGACGGGTTGTTGCGCCATCCCGACGGCATGGCCGCCAGCACGGGGGCCTCGGCCCGCCGGCGCGCCTGCTCGGCCAGCGCCGCCGCCGCGGCGTGCAGACGCCGGGCGGCCGCGTCGGCCAGGGGCGCGCCCAGCGTCACCGGGTCGTGGCGGACCAGGAAGCCGGTGTCGATGTCGCCGGCCAGGAACTCGGGGTGGCGCAGGATGCGCACGAGCAGGTCGCGGTTGGTGGTGACCCCGTGCAGCTGCGCCCGCTCCAGCGCGCCGGCCAGCGCCCGAGCCGCCTGCTCCCGGGTGCGGGCGTGCGCGACGACCTTGGCCAGCATGGGGTCGTAGTGGCTGGAGACCTCCGAGCCGTCCTCCACGCCGCTGTCCACGCGCACGCCGGCGTCCTCGGGGATAAAGAAGCGCTGCAGCCGGCCCGCCGAGGGCTGCCACCCGTGCACGGCGTCCTCGGCGTACAGGCGGACCTCGATGGCGTGCCCGGTGACGGCCGCGTCGAGCACCTCGGGTGGCAGGGGGGCGCCCTCGGCCACGAGCAGCTGCAGCCGCACGAGGTCGAGCCCCGTCACGCACTCGGTCACGGGGTGCTCCACCTGCAGGCGGGTGTTGACCTCCAGAAAGGCGAAGCGGCCGTCGGGGAGCAGGAGGAACTCCACGGTGCCGGCGTTCACGTAGCCGATGGCCCTGGCCACCGCCACGGCGGCGGCGCCCATCTCGGCCCGCAAGGCCTCGCCCACGGCGGGCGAAGGGCTCTCCTCCACGATCTTCTGGTGGCGGCGCTGGATGGAGCACTCACGCTCGAAGAGATGGACGACGGTGCCGTGGGCGTCGCCCAGGATCTGCACCTCCACGTGGCGGGGCCGCGCCACGTAGGGCTCGAGGAACACCGTCCCGTCGCCGAACGCCGACGCCGCCTCGCGGCGGGCGGACGCGAGGGCGTCGGCCAGCGCGTCGGGCCCCTCCACCACCCGCATGCCCCGGCCGCCACCCCCCGCCGAGGCCTTGACCAGGACGGGCCATCCCAGGGCGTCCACCGACGCCATGGCGCGGTCGTCGGGGACGGCGCCGTCGATCTCCACCGTGGGGAGCACGGGCACACCGGCGGCCGACACCGTGGCCTTGGCGGCGAGCTTCGATCCCATGGCCTCGATCACCTCGGGGGGCGGCCCCACGAAGAGCAGGCCGGCGCGGGCGCACGCCCGGGCGAAGCCGGCGTCCTCGGAGAGGAAGCCGTACCCCGGGTGCACGGCGTCGGCCCCGCTGGCGCGGGCCGCCTCGAGGAGGGCGTCGACGTTGAGGTAGGTGGCGGCCGGCGACGCGCCGGGCAGGAGCACGCTCTCGTCGGCCTCGGCCACGTGCGGCGCGCCGGCGTCGGGCTCGGAGCACACCGCCACGCAGCTGACCCCGAGCCCGCGCGCCGCCCGGATCACGCGCCGGGCGATCTCGCCGCGGTTGGCGATGAGCAGCTTGGAGATCATCGGGTCACATCCGGAACACGCCGTATCCACGCGTCCCGTGGATGGGCGTGCCGTGGATGACCGAGAGGCACATGCCGAGCACGTGGCGGGTGTCGCGGGGGTCGATGATGGCGTCGTCGTAGAGGAGGCCCGTGAGGAACAGCGGCAGCGACTCCCGCTCGATCTGGGACTCCACGGCCCCCCGCATCTGGGCGTCGGCCTCCTCGTCGAACTCCTCGCCCCGTGCCAGCGCACCCTGGCGGGCCACGATCGACAGCACCCCCGCCAGCTGCGCCGGTCCCATGACCGCCGAGCGGGCGTTGGGCCACGAGAACAGGAAGCGCGGGTTGTAGGCACGGCCGCACATGCCGTAGTTGCCCGCCCCGTACGACGCCCCGATGTTCACGGTCAGGTGCGGGACGCGCGAGTTCGACACGGCGTTGATCATCTTGGCGCCGTCCTTGATGATGCCGCGCTGCTCGTAGTCCTTGCCGACCATGTAACCGGTGGTGTTCTGCAGGAACAGGAGGGGGATGTCGGTCTGGTTGGCCAGCTGGATGAACTGCGTCGCCTTGTTGGCCTCCTCGCTGAACAGCACGCCCCGGTGGTTGGCGAGCACCCCGACGGGGTAGCCGTGGATGGACGCCCATCCCGTCACGAGGCTCGATCCGTAGAGGGGCTTGAACTCGTCGAAGCGCGAGCCGTCGACGACCCGGGCGAGCACCTCGCGGGGGTCGAAGGGGACGCGCAGGTCGGCCGAGGCGACCCCGAGGAGCTCGTCGGGGTCGTGGACGGGCTCGTCCGCCTGGAGGCTGGGGCCCGGGCCCTCCTTGCGCCAGTTGAGCCGGGCCACGATGGCCCGGCCGATGCGGATGGCGTCCATCTCGTCGGCGGCGAGGTAGTCGGCCAGGCCGCTCACACGGGCGTGCATGGAGGCCCCCCCGAGCTCCTCGTCGTCGGACTCCTCGCCCGTGGCCATCTTCACCAGCGGCGGCCCGCCCAGGAAGACCTTGGAGCGACCCTCGATCATCACGATGTGGTCGCTCATCCCCGGCACGTACGCCCCCCCGGCGGTGGAATTCCCGAACACCAGCGCGATGGTGGGCAGCCCGGCCGCCGAGCGCTGGGTCAGGTCGCGAAACCCCCGCCCCCCGGGGATGAAGATCTCCGACTGGGTGGGGAGGTCCGCGCCGCCCGACTCCACGAGGCTCACCGAGGGCAGGCGGTTCTCGAGGGCGATGTCGGACAGGCGCGACGACTTGCGCATGGTGAAGGGGTTGGTGGCGCCGCCGCGCACGGTGGGGTCGCTCGCCGACACCAGGCACTCGACGCCGCTCACGACGCCGATCCCCGACACCAGGCTGGCGCCCACCGTGTACTGCGTGCCCCACGCCGCCAGCGGGGCGATCTCGAGGAAGGGGGAGTCGGGGTCGAGCAGCATCTCGACCCGCTCACGCGCCAGCATCTTGCCCCGCCGGCGGTGCCGCTCCACGTAGCGCTCGCCGCCCCCCGCCCGGGCCAGGGCCAGCTGCTCGTCCACCTCGGCCAGGGCCGTCTCCATGGCCTCGCGGTTCTGGCGGTAGGAGTCGGAGCGGAGGTCGATTGCCGAGGTCAGAGGGGGCATGTGGCGGGGACGGGCATTCCCGGCGACGGTGCGTCGGGGGCTGGCGCGCTGGTCGTGGCCTGCAATGTCCCCCCTGTCATCGGGTGACAGACTAAACCGATGGAGATGCGGCCGCTCTCTGCCGTCGTGCTCGCCGCCGGCGAGGGAACCCGGATGCGCTCGACGCGTCCCAAGCCTCTCCACCGCCTGTGCGGACGGCCCATGATCCTGCACGTGCTCGACGCGCTGGCCGAGCTCCCGGTGCATCGCGTCGTCGTGGTGGTGGGCCACCGTGCCGAGTGGGTGACCAAGACGCTCGTGGACCACGCGCCGGCGTCGCTCGCCATCGAGTTCGTGGAGCAGGCGGCGCAGCTGGGGACGGGCGACGCCCTGGCGGTCGGCCTCACCGCCCTCCCCGACGGCCTCGTCGACGACGACGGCGACGTGGTGGTGCTGCCCGGGGACACCCCGCTCGTGCGCCCTCCCACCCTGGCGGCGCTGGTCCGCCACCACCGGTCCTCGGGGGCGGCCGCCACGCTGCTCACGGCGCTGCTGCCCGACCCCACCGGCTACGACCGCGTGGTGCGGGGCAAGGACGGCTCGGTGGTGCGCGTGGTCGAGGACGGCGACGTCACCGGGGACGACACGTTGGTGGAGGAGGTGGCGACCACGATCCACTGCTTCCGGCACCCCGTGCTCGCCCCGGCGTTGCGCCGGCTGCGCCCCATCAGCCGCACCGGCGAGCACTCCCTGACCGGCATCTACGCCGTCCTGCACGACGCCGGCTACAGCGTGGAGTCGCTCGTGGTCGCCGACCCCATGGAGGCGGCCGGCGTCAACGACCGCGCCCAGCTGGCCGTGGCCGAAGCCGAGTTGCGCGACCGCATCAACGAGCGCTGGATGCGACGGGGGGTCACCATGTGGGACCCCGAGCGCACCTACGTGGACGCCAACACCGAGCTCGCCCCCGACGTGGTGCTGCTCCCCGGGGTCGTCCTGCAGGGGGAGTGCCGCGTGGGCACCGGGGCGGAGATCGGCCCGGACTGCCACCTGCTCGACACCACGGTGGGCCCGGGCGCCCGGGTGACCAAGAGCACGGCGGCGCGCGCCGACATCGGCGCCCACGCCCGGGTGGGACCCTTCGCCGTCCTGGGGGCGGGCTCGCAGGTGGCCGACGGCGCCATCGTGACCCCCTTCACGCAGTGGGGCGCCGACGCCGGCGCCCTCGACTGAGCTCGTTCGCCGCCGCCGACCTGGCCCGGCTCCCGCTTGGGGCCCCGCCCCCTTGCGGGCGACGGGCGACCCGCCCGGGAGGTAGCGTTCGCGCTGATGGAGCTTGTCCCGCGTCGGCGCCTCGAGCTCATCTCCGGCCGCTCGCACCCGGCCCTCGCCCAGGAGATCGCCTCGCACCTCGGGGTGGAGCTGGGCGGGGCCAACCTGCGTGAGTTCGCCAACGGTGAGATGCACTGCCGCTACGAGGGGTCGTTGCGGGGGAGCGACGTGTTCATCGTCCAGACGCACGCCGGCCCCGTGAACGACGCCCTCATGGAGCAGCTCATCATGATCGACGCCGCCAAGCGGGCCTCGGCCAAGCGGATCACGGCGGTGTGCCCCTACTACGGGTACTCGCGCCAGGACCGCAAGGCGACCGGGCGCGAGCCCATCACCGCCAAGCTGGTGGCCGACATGCTCCAGGTGGCCGGGGCGGACCGCGTGGTGAGCGTCGACCTCCACTCCGGGCAGATCCAGGGGTTCTTCGACGTCCCCTTCGACCACCTGACGGCCACGCCGGTGCTGGTCGCCGAGCTGCAGCGGCTCGGGACCAAGGACCTCGTGATCGTGGCCCCCGACGCCGGGCGGGTGCGGGTGGCCGAGCGCTTCTCGCAGCACCTCGGTGCCGACCTGGCCTTCGTGCACAAGCGCCGCCCCCGGGGGACCCACAACCAGGTCGAGGCGCTCGACGTGGTGGGCGAGGTCGAGGGCCGCCACTGCGTGCTCATCGACGACATGATCGACACCGCCGGGACCATCTGCGCCGCCGCCGAGCTGCTCGCCGAGCGGGGCGCCTCCGCCATCTCGGCCATGGCCACCCACGGCGTGCTGTCGGACCCCGCCCTGCAGCGACTGGAGAAGTCGCCCCTCGAGCGGGTGGTGGTGACCAACACCCTCCCCATCGCCGAGGAGCGGCGCATCGACAAGCTCGCCATCTTGTCGGTGGCCACCCTCATCGCCGATGCCATCGACGCCGTGTTCGAGGACACGTCGGTGTCGGAGATCTTCGGCGGCGACAACCTGTCCTGAGGGCCCGGCCCCAGGGCGGCCGGACCGGGTGCAGCGCCGGCTTCCGCCCCCGACCCGGAGCCCTCTATGCTGAGACGCCCCCGCGGGCGCCCCGAGCGCCCGCCCGGGCCGCCCCGGCGTCGACCGGCGGGCCCCACGCCGGGTGCGGCAGGCCCGGCACCGAGCGCACAGGCAAGACGCACAGACAAGACGCACGGACAAGAAGAGAACAAGGAGCCTCTCCCATGGCCGAGATCACCCTGGTCGCCGACACCGGCCGGCTGAGCGGCACGCGGCCGGCGCGTCGCCTGCGCCACGAGGGCCGGGTCCCCGCCGTGGTGTACGGCCGCGGGGTGGGCCCCATCGCCGTCTCGGTCTCCGCCCGCGAGCTGCGGGCGGCGCTCAGCACCGACGCCGGCCTGAACGCCGTCCTGTCGCTGCAGGTGGACGGCCAGCAGTTCCTGACCATGGCGCGGGAGCTGCAGCGCCACCCCGTCCGGGGGACCCTGACCCACGTCGACTTCCAGGTCGTCGACCCCAACCGCGAGGTCACCGCCGACGTGCAGATCACGCTGGTGGGCGAAGCCATCGAGGTCATCCGGGGCGACGGCGTGCTCGAGCAGCAGCTGTTCTCGCTCCCCGTGCGGGCGCGCCCCGCCGACATCCCCACCCACCTCGAGGTGGACGTGAGCGAGCTCACGATCGGCGCCGCCGTGCGGGTGTCGGACATCGCCCTCCCCGCGACCGTCACCACCGACGTCGACCCGGAGGCGGTGGTGGCCGCCGGACAGCCGCCGCGCGTGCAGGCGGCGGAGGAGGCGCCCGCCGAGGGCGAGGAGGCCGCCGGCGAGGAGGCGGCCGGGGGCGAGGAGGGTGCCGCCCCCGCCGAGGCGCCCGCCGCGGGCGGCGACGAGTCGGGCGGGGAGAGCTAAGCCCTGCGGCGCCTGCTGCCCGCGGCCGGCCGGGGGGCGGCCGCCGACCTGCTGGTGGTGGGCCTCGGCAACCCGGGGCCCGAGTTCGAGGGCACGCGCCACAACGTGGGCGCGGAGGTCGCCGGCGTCCTCGCCGCCCGCCACCACCAGCGATTGCGGCCCGAGAAGGGGACCCGGGCCCTGGCCGCCCAGGCCCGCCTGGACGGGAAGCTCGTCGTGGTGGCCGTGCCCATGACCTACGTGAACGAGTCGGGCCTGGCGGCCGCCGCGCTCATGCGGCGCTTCCGGGTGGCCGCCGTCGGCCGTCTGGTGGTGGTGCACGACGAGCTCGACCTGCCCACCGGGCGCGTCAAGGTGAAGGCGGGCGGGGGGACGGCGGGCCACAACGGCCTCAAGTCGGTGCACGCGCACGTGCACGACGCCGGCTACGTGCGCGTCCGCATCGGCATCGACAAGCCCCCGGGACGGGCGGCGGGTTCCGACTACGTGCTGCGCCGCCCGAGTCGCGCCCAGCGCGAGGCGCTCGACGTCGCCGTGCAGGTCGCCGCCGACGCCGTGGAGGTCATCGCCGGCGAGGGGGTCGACGCCGCCATGCTGCGCTTCAACACGGAACCGGGCTGAGCCCGTGCCCCGGGGCGCCGGACGGCGCGCTCCGCGTCGGTAGCCTGAGCCGGTGAGCCTGCGCTCGCTCCCCGCCCTGCTGCGCAACGAGCCCGCCATGGTCGACGCCATGGCGGCGGGGAGCGGCGCGCTGGCGGTCCCCGACGCCGCCACCGCGCTCGTGGTGTCGGCCATGTGCCGGCTGGGCGAGCGCCGTCCCCTGCTCGTGGTGACGCCCACGGTCGCCGACGCCGAGCGCATCCGCCACGACGTCGCGACGTTCCTCGACGACGAGGACGTGGCGCTCTTCCCGGCGTGGGACACGCTCCCCTTCGAGCGCGTGAGCCCCGAGCTGTCGACCATGGGACGGCGCCTGCAGCTGCTGTGGCGCCTGCGCGACCCCGCCACGGTGCCGGCGGTGGTCGTGGCCCCCGTGCGGGCCGTCCTCCAGCGCCTGGGCCCGGTGGAGGAGGCCGCCGCCCCCGTGGTGCTGGCGCGCGGCGACCGGCTCGACCAGCACGGCCTGGTGGCGCGGCTGGTGGCGCTCGGGTACCGGCGCGAGTACCAGGTCGAGCACCGGGGCGAGCTGGCGGTGCGGGGCGGGATCGTGGACGTGTACCCGTCCACGGCCGAGCTGCCGGTGCGCATCGACCTGTGGGGCGACGAGATCGACCGGCTCACGGAGTTCGATCCCGGCGACCAGCGCTCGGTGGGGGACCTCCGGCGTGTCGAGCTGTTCGGGTGCCGCGAGGTCCTGCCCACCAAGGCGGTGCAGGCGCGCGCCGCCTCCCTGGTGGGCGCCGAGCCCTGGGGGCGGGCGCAGTGGGAGCGCCTCGCCGACGGGCAGCTCTTCGACGGCATGGAGTCGTGGTTGCCGTGGCTCGTGTCCGACGAGCGCGTGCTCCCCGACCTGGTGGGCCCGGGCGGACGCGTGGTCCTCGTCGACCCCCGCCGGATCCGCGACCGCGCCCGCGACTTGAACGACGAGGAGGAGGCGCTCGCCCGGGCCCTGGCAACCACCTGGGGACTGCGCGCCGGGGCGGGGGGGAGCGGCGGCGCCGGCGAGGACGAGGGCGCCTCGCCCTTCCCCCACCTGCACGTGGACTACGAGCGCCTGCTGGCCCACGCCGCCGCGCCCGTCCTGTCGATGGTGCCGGTGGCCGAGTCGCCCGGCGCGCCCGCCGTCACGGCGCGGGGCATCGAGCCCGTGCACGGCGACCGGGCCCGGCTGGCCGCCCGCCTGTCGGAGATGGCGGCCCAGGGCTACTCGGTCACGCTGTGCGCCGAGGGGGCGGGCTCGGCCGGCCGCCTGGCGGCCGTGCTCGCCGAGGAGGGGCTGAGCGTCCCGGTGCTCGCGGAGGGCGCCGGCGGGCCCGACCTCACCGGGCCGGGCATCCGGGTGGTGGTGGCGCCCCTGGAGCGGGGCGTGGTCGTGCCCGCGGCGCGGCTGGCGGTCATCGCCGAGGCCGACGTCACCGGGCGCCGACGGGCGCACCGCCCGGCCCGGGCCCGCGCCCGGCCCACCGACGGCTTCTTCGACGACCTGGCCCCCGGCGACTACGTCGTGCACCGCCAGCACGGGGTGGCCCGCTACGCGGGGATGGTGACGCGCACCACCAACGGGGCGTCACGCGACTACCTGCTGCTCGAGTACCGCGGTGACGACAAGCTGTACCTCCCGTCCGACCAGATCGACGCGCTGACGCCCTACAGCGGGGGCGAGTCACCCACGCTCAACCGCCTGGGCGGGTCGGAGTGGCAGCGCACCCGGGCCAAGGCCCGGGCCGCGGTGCGCGAGATCGCTCAGGAGCTCGTCGAGCTGTACCGGCGCCGGCTGCACATCAAGGGACACGCCTTCACGCCGGACACACCCTGGCAGCGCGAGCTCGAGGACACCTTCTCCTTCACCGAGACCCTCGACCAGCTCAACGCCGTCGACGACGTCAAGCGGGACATGGAGGCCGAGGTGCCCATGGACCGCCTGGTGTGCGGGGACGTGGGCTTCGGGAAGACCGAGGTGGCCGTGCGGGCGGTCTTCAAGGCCGTGCAGGACGGCAAGCAGGCGGCGGTGCTCGTCCCCACCACGCTGCTCGCCCAGCAGCACGCCCAGACCTTCGCAGAGCGCTACGCGGGGTTCCCCGTGCGGGTCGAGATGCTGTCGCGCTTTCTCACCGCCGCGCAGGCCCGCGCCGTGGTGGCCGGCCTGGCCTCGGGCGCCGTGGACGTCGTGATCGGCACGCACCGCATGCTGGGGTCCGACGTGCGCTTCAAGGACCTGGGCCTGCTGGTGGTGGACGAGGAGCAGCGCTTCGGGGTCAGCCACAAGGAGTCCATCAAGCAGATGGCGTCCGGGGTGGACGTGCTCACCCTCACCGCCAACCCCATCCCCCGTACCCTCGAGATGGCGCTGACGGGCATCCGCGACCTGTCGCTCATCAACACCCCGCCCGCGGCGCGCCAGCCGATCCTCACCTACGTGGGCGAGTTCGAGGAGGCGGCCGTGGTGGAGGCCCTGCGCCGCGAGCTGCTGCGCGAGGGCCAGGTGTTCTTCGTGCACAACTGGGTGCACAACATCGAGGCCGTGGCCGCCCGCCTGCGCGCCCTGGTCCCCGAGGCGCGCGTGGCCGTGGCGCACGGCCAGATGGACGAGGGGACGCTCGAGCAGGTGGTGCTGGACTTCTGGGAGAAGCGCTACGACGTCCTCGTGTGCACCACCATCATCGAGTCGGGCATCGACATGCCCACCGTGAACACCCTGGTGGTGGACCGCGCCGACCGGCTCGGGCTGGGGCAGCTGCACCAGCTCCGGGGACGGGTGGGGCGCGCCGGGCAGCGCGCCTACGCGTACCTGCTGCACCCCGCCGACCGGGTGCTGAGCGAGGCCGCCTACGAGCGGCTGCGCACCATCGGCGAGCAGACCGAGCTGGGGGCGGGCTTCAAGATCGCCATGCGCGACCTCGAGATCCGCGGGGCGGGCAACCTCCTCGGACGGGACCAGTCCGGGCACATCGCGGCGGTGGGCTACGACCTCTACGTGCAGCTGGTGGCCGAGGCGGTGGCCGAGCTCAAGGGCGAGCCCCTGCGCCCGCCGGTGGAGGTGACCATCGACGTGCCCTCGGACGCGCACCTGCCCGCCGACTACGTCGCCCGCGAGGACCTGCGCCTCGAGGCCTACCGTCGCCTGGCGGCGGTGAGCGAGGACGGCGAGGTGCAGGACATCAAGGCGGAGTGGACCGACCGTTTCGGGCCGCCGCCCCCGGCGGCCGAGGGGCTCCTGGCCGTGGCCCGCCTGCGGGTGCAGTGCCTGCGCACCGGGGTGCGCGAGGTCTCGGCCACGCCCGCCCGGGCCCAGGGCGGCCCCCTGCGGCGGGGGGTGACGGCCCGCTTGGCCCCCCTCGACCTGCCGGCGTCGGCCCGGGTCCGCCTGCGGCGGCTGCGGCCCGAGGCCATCTTCAAGGAGGACGTGCGCCAGCTGATCGTCCCGCTGCGCCCCGACGAGGCGCCCGTGGAGACGCTCACGGGCCTGCTGGGCGAGCTGGTCCCCGTCCCCGGGGCGGGGGCCGGCGCCGAATCGTCGGGCGCGGGGGCGCGCCGGTAGAGTGCCCCTTCCGTGAAGCGCCTCCTCGCCGCGGCCGCGCTGGCCGCGCTGGGCGCCGCCGCCACCGGGTGCGACATCTCCCCCCCGGCGGCCACCGTGGACGGGGTGGCCATCTCGCAGTCCCAGCTCCGGGGCCAGCTCACCCAGGCGGCGGGCAACCCCGTCGCCCAGTGTGCCCTGGCCGTGCAGGACGAGGCGGGGGGTAGGTCGCTGCCCGCCGTGGACGGCAGCGCGGCCGGCACCGTCACCTCGACGTTCGCCGCCTACGTGCTCGACCGCATGGTGCAGCAGGCGCTCGAGCAGCACGCCCTGGCCCAGCGCCACGCCACGGTCACCGCCGCCGACGTGGCGGCCGCCGCCGACGACTACCGCAACCAGCTCGACGCGGCCAGCACCCAGGTGAGCTCGCCGTGCGGGCTCACCGGCAGCGACCTCGTGGGCCGGCTCCCCGCCTCCTTCGTGGCGCAGCAGGCGGGCCTCATCGCCTCCCAGGAGAAGCTCGAGGAGGTCGCCGGCCACGTGGACGTGCGCCCCGGCGCGCTGCGCGCCTACTACGCGTCGCACCAGGGCGAGGTCACCGAGTCGTGCCTCGAGATCATCGTGGCCACCGACCAGGCGTCGGCCCAGGCCATCCACGACGCCATCGCCGGCGGGACGAGCTTCGCCGACGCCCTCAAGGGCGCGGGCGTGAGCCCCGAGACCCCCACCGGCGGCCAGGGGCCGTGCCTCACGCCGTCCACGCTCGAGTCCGAGCTGGGCGCGGCCAACGCCCAGCCCATCGAGGCGCTGGCCGACGGCCAGGTGGCGCCGCCCGAGGAGCTCACCATCACCGACCCCACCACGGGGGCGCCCACCGCCACGTGGTTCGTCTTCGGCGTGAGCAGCCACCGGCTGCTCTCCTTCGACGCCGCCCGGCCCGGGCTGCGCCAGGAGCTCCTGGCGCGCGGCGGCGCGGGCCTCAGCCGGGCCCTCGAGGCCGTGGCCCGGACGGCCGACGTCGATCTCGACCCCCGCTACGGGACCTGGAGCCTCAAGCACGGCGTGTCGGTGCCGGTGGCGCCGCGCCCCGGGCTGCTGCTCAACGCGGCCCCCGGCGGACCGTCGAGCTGAGCGCGGCGGGCGGGCCCCCGCCGGGCTGACCGTGGACGCGCCGTGGGGAGAGGCGGGCGCCGCCGACGGCCGCCCCCGTGTGGTGGTGGTCGGCCTCGGGCCGGCGGGGCCCGAGCTGCTCCCGGCGGCCGGCGCCGAGGCCCTGACCCGCGCCACGCGCTGCCTGCTGCGCACGGCGCGCCACCCGGCGGCCGCGGCGGTCTTCGACCTCGCCCCCGGGCGGGTGGACGCCCTCGACCGCCTCTACGAGGAGGGGCCCGACTTCGACGCCGTGTACCGCGCCATCGTCGACGAGGTGGTGGCCGCCGCCCTCCTGGCCGTGGCCGAGGCCGCCGTCGAGGGGCCGGCCGCGGGCGCGCCCCCCGCGCCGTTCGTCGCCTACGCCGTGCCCGGCTCGCCCCTGGTGGCCGAGCGCACGGTGCGCATGCTGCGCGCCGACGGGCGGGTGGCGCTCACGGTGGTCCCCGCGCCGTCGTTCCTCGACCTGGCGTGGGCGCGCCTCGGGGTGGACCCGGTGGAGGCGGGGGTGCGCCTGGTGGACGGCACCGCCTTCGCCGTGGAGGCGGCCGGCGAGCGCGGCCCGCTCTTGGTGGCGCAGTGCCACAGCCGCAGCGTGCTGTCGGACATCAAGCTGGCCGCCGACGACGTGGCCGGGAGCGCGCCCCGCGCGGCGGTGCTCCTGCACCACCTGGGCCTGCCCGACGAGCAGGTGCTCGAGGTGGCGTGGACCGATCTCGACCGCCGCCTCGAGCCCGACCACCTCACCGCCCTGTGGGTCCCGGAGCTGGCCCCGCCGGTCGCCGGGGAGCTGGTGCGCCTGGAGGAGCTGGTGCGCACGTTGCGGGCGCGCTGCCCCTGGGACCGGCGCCAGACCCACGGCTCGCTCGCCCGCCACCTCATGGAGGAGGCCTACGAGGCCCTCGACGCCATCGACGCGCTGTCGGCCGCGGAGCCCGACGTCCCCGCCGAGGCGGTCGCCCACCTCGAGGAGGAGCTCGGCGACCTCATGTTCCAGGTGTTCTTCCACGCCCTGCTGGCCACCGAGGAGGGTCGCTTCACCCTGGCCGACGTGGCCCACACGCTGCACGCCAAGCTGGTCGGCCGCCACCCCCACGTCTTCGGGGACGCCGTGGCCGACACGCCCGAGGAGGTGGCGGCGCGCTGGGAGGTGCTCAAGAAGGCGGAGAAGGGACGAGCGCGCGTCACCGAGGGGATCCCCGCCGCCCTGCCCGCCCTGGCCCTGGCGGCCAAGCTCCAGCGCAAGGCGGAGTCGCTGGGGCTCGACACCGGGACGCTCGAGGACCGCCGCCGCGAGATCGCCGCCGGGCTGGCCGCCCTGGTGCCGCCCCCGGGGGCGGGGGGCGCCCCACCCGAGTCCTCGGGCGAGACCCTGGAGGCGGGCCCCGCGGCGGACGCCGCGCTGGGGGCGCTGTTGTTCGCCCTGGCCGACGCGGCCCGGCGCCTGGGGGTGGACCCCGAGGGTGCCCTGCGGGCCCAGGCCCAGCGCTTCCGACAGCGGCTGGACTCGGCCGAGGACGCCTCGGCCTGAGCGGCCAGGCGGGCCCGTTCCGCGGCCCCACGGGCCCCCCCGGCTAACTTCTACAACACCTACAACGTTCTTGGACTCTGACAACAGGGGCAACGCCAGGCATGACCGCCATCGAGAGGATCGCGGCCCGGGAGGTCCTGGACTCGCGGGGCAACCCCACCGTCGAGGTGGAGGTCGCCCTGGACTCCGGCGCCGGCGGGCGGGCCATCGTCCCCTCGGGTGCCTCCACCGGGGTGCACGAGGCCACCGAGTGGCGTGACGGCGGCGAGCGCTACGGGGGCAAGGGCGTGCTCGGCGCCGTCGGGCACGTGAACGGGGAGATCGCCGAGGTCCTGTCGGGGTTCGACCCCTACGACCAGCGCGGCCTCGACATGGCGCTCGTCGACCTCGACGGCACGCCCTCCAAGGGCCGGCTGGGGGCCAACGCCGTGCTCGGGGTGTCGCTGGCGGTGGCCCGGGCGGCCGCGCTCGACGCGGGCCTCCCGCTGTTCCGCTACGTGGGCGGCGCCAACGCGCACGTGCTCCCCGTCCCCCAGCTGAACGTCATCAACGGCGGCGCCCACGCCGACAACTCCATCGACTTCCAGGAGTTCATGGTCATGCCGGTGGGCGCGGCGTCGTTCTCCGAAGGGCTGCGCTGGGCCGTCGAGACCTACCACGCGCTGGCCAAGGTGCTCAAAGGGCGCGGCCTGTCCACGACGGTGGGGGACGAAGGCGGCTTCGCGCCCAACCTGCCGCACAACGAGGACGCCATCGGCATCCTCATGGAGGCCATCGAGGCGGCCGGGCGGGTGCCCGGCGAGGAGGTGGCCATCGGGCTGGACCCCGCCACCAGCGAGCTGTGGGAGGAGGGGGTCTACAACCTGGCCGGCGAGGGCCGGCGCCTCAGCCCCCGCGACATGGTGGCCTACTGGGTCGAGCTCTGCGACCGCTACCCCATCGTGTCCATCGAGGACGGCATGGCCGAGGACGACTGGGACGGTTGGGCCGAGATGACCAGGGCCCTGGGCGGGCGTGTGCAGCTGGTGGGCGACGACATCTTCGTGACCAACCAGGCCCGCCTCGAGCGCGGCATCGAGCGGGGCGTGGCCAACGCCGTGCTCGTCAAGGTCAACCAGATCGGGACGCTCACCGAGACGCTCGACACCATGCTCGGCGCGGGGCGCGCCGCCTACGGGTGCGTGATGTCGCACCGGTCGGGGGAGACCGAGGACACGACGATCGCCGACCTGGCCGTGGCCACCAACTGCGGGCAGATCAAGACGGGGGCGCCGGCGCGCTCGGACCGGGTGGCCAAGTACAACCAGCTGCTGCGCATCGAGGAGGAGCTGGGCGAGTCCGCCCGCTATCTCGGGGCCGCCGCCCTGTCCACGGCGGGCGGCCGGAGTGCCGCCGCGGGGTGAGGCGCCACCCCCGCCACGCGCGGCGACGCCCGCGGCGGCTCCCGCGGCCGCCGTCGGCCCGGCGGGCGCTGGCGGCGGCCCGGGCGCGCCTGCCCGCCGTGCACCTGCGCCCGGTGCGGGTCCCTCCGCTCCACCTGGTCGTGGCGCGCCTGGGCGCCCGGCTGCCCTCGCCGCGCCGGCTGGCGTGGTCGGCCGCCGCCCGCCTGCGGCGCCACTGGGTGGCGCTGCCCCTCGAGCACCGGCGCGCCCGTGCGCTGGTGGCGGCGGCCGTAGGATTCGCCACCATCGTGCTGCTGACGAGCTTCCCCCTCACCGGGCTGCTGTCGCAGGGCGCGGCGCTCTCGCGCACCGCCCGGGACCTGTCCACGGTGGAGGCGCAGAACCGCACCCTCGCCGGCCAGGCCGGCGCCCTGTCCTCGCCGTCCATCGTCGACGACCTGGCCCGCCAGGAATTCGGCCTCGTGCCCCGGGGCCAGCGCGCCTTCGACGTGCTGCCCGCGGCGGCGGGCACGCCGGGGTCGATCTCGGGGCAGGTCCCCCTGGACGAGTCGCCCGTGTCGCCGGGCTCGGCGCGCTCGCAGTCCCTCATCGGCATCCCGCCGCCCCCGGCGGGGGACGAGCACCACGAGCGGCGGGCGGCGTCCAGCGCGCACGCCGGGAGCGCCGAGCCCCACGGCTACTGGGCGCGCGTCGTACGGAGCCTGGAGTTCTGGAGCTGACGGGCGGGCGTCGCGGCCCTGGCGACGACCGGGAGGCGGTGACACGACTGCTCGGGCGGCCGCCGTCGGGGCGCTTCGCCGTCCGGGTCCGCCGCCGCGACGGCTCGCCGGCGGTGATCGAGAACGCGCCCCTGCTCGACGACGGCACCCCCATGCCCACGCGTTTCTGGCTGGTCGACGCCGAGCTGCGCAGCGCGGTGGGGGCCCTCGAGGCCGCCGGCGGGGTGCGGCGCGCCGCGCAGGCGGTCGACCCCGACGAGCTGGCCGAGGCGCACCGGCGCTACGCGGCCGAGCGCGACGCCGAGCTCGACCCCGCCCACCGCGGCCCCCGGCCGGCCGGGGGGGTGGGCGGCACGCGCCGGGGCGTGAAGTGCCTGCACGCCCACGTGGCCTTCTACCTGGCCGGTGGCGACGACCCCGTGGGGCGCTGGGCCCTGGCCGAGCTCGGCCTCGACCGCACGGCGTTCGTGGTGGAGCGGGGCCATGGGCCCTGACGGCCCGGGCCCCCGGGCGGCCATCGACTGCGGGACCAACTCCACGCGCCTGCTCGTCGCGGCGCCCGACGGCAGCGCCCTCGAGCGCCGCATGCGCATCACCCGCCTGGGTGAGGGGGTGGACGCCACCCGGCGCCTGTCGCCGGCCGCCATCGCCCGCACCTGCGCGGTGCTGGCCGACTACCGCCGCGCCATGGAGCGCCACGGCGTGCGCCGGGCCCGGATGGTGGCGACCTCGGCGCTGCGCGACGCCACCAACGGGGCCGAGTTCCTCGACGCCGCCCGCCGGGCCACGGGCGTCGAGCCCGAGGTGCTGAGCGGCCTCGAAGAGGGCGAGCTGTCGTTCGCGGGCGCCACCGCCGGGCTCCCGGGCGCCATGGCCGGCCCCGGGCCCGTGCTGGTGGTCGACATCGGCGGCGGCTCGACCGAGCTCATGGCGGGTCGGGTGGGCGAGGACGCCGGCACCCCGGCGGACCTGGTGGTGCGATCGCTCGACATCGGCTGCGTGCGGGTCACGGAGCGCTACATCTCCCACGACCCGCCGCCGCCGGCCGAGCTGGACGCGGCGCGGACGGCCGTCGAGCACCAGCTGCACCGGGCGCGCGCCTCGATGCCGGCGCTGGATCCCGACGGGACGCTCATCGGCCTGGCCGGGACGGTCTCCACGCTCGCCGCCCTCGAGCACGGGCTGGCCGAGTACCGCCGGGACCGCATCCACCACAGCGTGCTGACCCGGTCGGCCGTCGTCCGGTGGCTGGGGCTGCTGGCCCACGAGGGCGCCGCGCAGCGGCGGACGCGGCCCGGCATGGAGGAGGGGCGGGTCGACGTGATCGTGGCCGGCGTCCTCATCCTGGCGTCCGTCATGGCGATCTTCGCCAAGGAGGCCTGCCTGGTGTCCGAGGACGACATCCTCGACGGCCTCGTGGCGCACGGGCGTTCGGCTAGGTGGCCCGCCTGACGTAGATGAACTCGGGGAGGTTGCCCAGCGACAGGTGACCCCTCGGCTCGAGGCAGGGATAGGGCAGCGGCCCCGACGACAGGACGAAGCCGACGTGCAGCCGTCCCGCCGCCGCGCCGCACGGGTCGATGCGCACCTCGACGAGGTCCTGCTGCACCAGGGTGAGGGTCGTCGGCGCGCCGGGCGCCGCCGGCGTGAGCACGAGGTTGGCGTAGCGGTTCCAGGTCTGGGCCTGGCGGCGGCGGGGATCGAGGACCTTCCACGTCGTGACGTCGGGATAGAAGCTGACGCCGCCCAGCGTCGGCTGGCCCGACGCGGTGAGGATGTCGCTCCCATAGCCGTCGGTGAGCGGGAGCCACACGCGCCGGGCGGGGCTCGGGGGCCGCTGCGACTGCGCCTGGACGGCGCGCAGCAGCGGCGAGGAGGTCAGCGGGCCGAGGCCCTGGTAGAGGGGGTTGGCGCCCAGCGACGCCAGGGCGCCCACGACCACGAGCCCGAGCCCCCCGAGCAGGACCTGCCGGGCGCTCAGCAAGAGGACCACGACGGCGGCCAGGGCGCTGAAGGCCCCGATCTTCCACAGGCTCATGTTGAGGGCGGGGATCGTGAGCGCCAGGTTCCGGCCCCCCCACAGGTACATGCAGAAGGCGAGCACGCCGCACATGACCGCCCCGCTCAGGAGCCGTCGCCGCAGCGCGGCCGGCGGGCGCCTCGCCCCGTCGGAGCCCGAACCACCGGCCGGCGCGCCGAGCGGGGCCGCGCACAGCAGCGCCATCAACAGGAAGCCGGCCACCCCCACGCCGAGGATGGCGCGGTAGGTCTCCACCCGGTCGAGCTGCAGCACGGCCGCCACGGCGGGGGGCAGGCTCACGAAGTACCACAGGGCGATCAGGATCAAGGCGCACGACGTGCCGGCCACCAGGTAGCGCCAGCGCCGGGTGAAGGCGCCCAGCCCGACCCGCTGGACCTGGAAGAGGGCGAAGGGACCGAGGAGCAGGAACGACGAGACCTCGGACTGGTTGGTCACCGTGGGGGGGATGGCGGCGCCCTGCCGGCTGAGGACGAAGCCGAAGGGCGCCGAGAACGTCTGGAGGAGCGAGGGGTCGCCGCCGCCCACCCGCCGCCGCCCGGGGAACACCGTGTCGTTGATGGCCGAGAAGGCGGCGTGCTCGTGCAGGTACACGGCGAGCAGGACCCCGCCGGCCGCGGCGAGACAGCCGGCCGTGCCCACGAGGACGCGCCGCCACGGAAGCTCGGCCCGGTCCGAGCCGGCGACCTCGGCCACGCCCACCAGGAGCAGCACCAGGGCCACGGGGACCTGGAACGGGGGGTAGAGCACGAGCGCGAACCCGACGAGGGCGTACGAGCTCACCGCGAGCCAGGCGGCCCTGCGGAGGCGGCTCCCGGCGCGCAGGCCGTAGAGGAGCGCCGCCAGGGCGAGCATGCCCAGGCCCACCGAGTCGAGGGTGATCGCCATGTACCACCAGTGGAAGAACGGCGAGAGCCACAACCCCAGGCTGAAGACCACGGCGACGAGGGTGCTGTCGGTGAGGGCGAGCAACAGCAGGTACGCCCCCAGCAGCAGCAGGAGCGACATCGTCCACCACCGCGCCGCGAACCCGTGCTCCACGTCGAGGACGAGGGGCGGGAGGTTCCAGGGCTTGAAGGCGGTGGACCAGTCGGTGCTGGGGACGTCGACGGTGCCGACGAGCTCGTGCGGCCCCAGGCCGTCGGGGTCGGTGTTGGCGTAGCCACGGTGGCTCTGGCCGACGAGCATGGGCGTCGCCACGTTCCATTCGTCGGACCGGACCGGCCGAGGCGTCCCCGCCACGAGGGACGGGTCGTGCGCCGCGGGAGCCGTCCCCGACCGAAGCACGCCGACGGACGTTCCCGACAGGCCCGCCGCCGACAAGCCGACGGACAGGGCCACCAGGAGGACGGGATAGGCCCACCGGACCAGGCGGGGCCGCGCCCGCAGGACGGCCCACAGCCGGGCCGGCCTCCCGGCCCGGGGGCGGTCGGCGCGGACGCCGTGCGCTCCCAGCGCGTCCGGGGTCAAGGCGAGAGCGTCACGGACGTGATCGACCCGCCCCCGGACATCTCGAGGTCCAACGGGCCTTGGCCGAACCCGTGCCACTGCGGGCAGCTGCCCACCTGCACGGACATGCGGTGGCCGCTCTGGGGCAGCCCCCACCACGTGATCTCGTGGCTGCGGTCACCGACGAGGTCGGTGAGCGCGAAGGACGTGCCCCGGGCGTCACCGGTGAACGTCACCGTCAGCCATCGGAAGCTCGACAGGCTCTTGCCGGGAGGCTCCCGCACGGTCCAGAAGCGCCCGGAGGTGGTGGCGATGCTGTCGACGTGGCCCACGTCGGCCCCCTCCACCACACGCACGGCCCCTCCCCCTGCCGGCACGACCGACGGGGGCGGCCCCGCGGGGGCGGCCCCGGAGCCGCCGATCCGCGTGGCCGTGCCGTCGGGGTTCACGGCCAGGACGTCGAACGGGGCGGCTCCATCGGGGACGACCAGGACGAAGCCGGAGGTCGCGCTGGACACGGCGTGCAGGGCCTTGGCCACGTCGGGACGGTCGAGTGCCGGGACGGCCCGGGCGACGACCTGGCCGTGGCGCACGGCCACCACCGACGTCGCCGGCTCCAGCGTCGCCGGGTCCACGGCCCATCCCTTGACGACCTGGCGGCGCTGCGTCGAGGCACCGTGGGACACCGAGAGCGCCACCGAGGACGCCGCGCCCTGCGACGGGGGCGGGAGGAAGTTGGGGGAGTACCCCCACGCGCACGTACCGGCCACGTCGTAGAGGTCGGAGGTCCGAGCGGGGACGCTGAGCGGGGGAAGCGGCGGGACCTTCCCCACGAGGTCGTCGCGCAGCAGGACCAGTTGGCCCTGGACCGAGACCAGCGGGCGGTAGTGGTCGAGGATGTACTGGCTCACCGCGTAGCTGTGGAGGGCGTCCGATATGGGGACGCCCCGGTAGCTGTCGACCGACGGCAACCCGAAGGTGCCGTTGGTGTAGATCACGAGGCGGGGCCTGCTCCTCTCGAGGTCACCGACGAGCAGGCTCTGCGAGTAGGGGGAGTAGCCGTCGAGCTCGTTGTCGAAGCGCGTGCCCGGGACGCGATTGAGCAGGTAGTAGGGCACGCCCACGTCGTTGTCGAAGGCGTACACCGGCCCCGACGGCCCGGCGTAGGTGTCGAGGACGTGCGCCAGGC
>DATJBC010000052.1:0-4177 GCA_035515515.1 Acidimicrobiales bacterium | reverse complement strand
GCGCGCTACTGGGGAGTGATGACGCCGTAGTGCCCGTCGTAACGGCGGTAGACGACGGTGCCGCGCCCGGTGGCGGCCTCGGCGAAGAAGACGTGGGGCTCGCCCCCGGCATCGAGGCGTTCGATCGCCTCGGCCAGCGTGAGCATGGGGGCGGGAACAGGGGCCACGTCCACGGGCGCCGCCGTCGGGCCCGGGTCGACGGCGACGGGCGAGAGACGCGTCAGGCGGTAGGAGTCGCCCGCACGTTCGATCAGGCTGTCGGTGTCGCTGGCCAGGTCGCGAAAGAGGTAGAAGTCGTAGTCGAGCTGCTCCATGTCGAACACGGCCTCGTCCGGCGTGAGCTCGTCCACGGCGAAGGTCTTGTGCCGTACGACCTCGCGGTCCTGGACGGGGCGGTCGAAGTACCTCGGGCGCAGCATGGGCAGGTCGCCGTGGCGCCACGTGCCCGGAGCGGCCTGGCCGGTCTCCTGGCGCAGCTGCCGGCGGTGCTTGGCCAGGTGCTCGAGCCGGTCGCGCACCCGGTGGCCGAGCAGGTCGACGGCCTCGGCCATGGTCGGCGCCGTGACATGCGCCCGCACCAGGTCGCCGCTCAGATCGAGGGTCGCCTCCGCCACCGCCGGGCGCTCCCGGGCAGGGTCCGGCTCCCACGACAGCTTCAGGCGGGCGAAGAGCACGCTGGCGTGCACCTTCGCCACGAGGTCCCGCAGTTGCCGGCTGGCCAGGGCGACGTCTTGCTCCTCGACGGGCCCCACCGTCGTGAGGGCGATGCTCGGCGCCGCGCCGGCGACGTCCTCGGAGGGTCCGGCCGCCGCCTCCCACTGCTCGGCGATCGCATGGTGCGCCACCTGGCAGCGCACGGCGAGCCCGGGCTCGTCGCCCTCGGCGTCCCAACGCACCGCTACCGTCCCGTCGGCCCCGCGGACGCGTGCGTGGCGCGCACAGCCGAGGACCGGGACCGACTCCAGCCACGCCTGGACGGCGTGTCGCCCCGTCCGCTCGCCATCGGCCAGGTGGACGACGGCATCGGGCGCGTAGAGCGCCAGCGCGCCGTCCACGTCGCCGGTGGCGACGCAGGTCGCCCAGGCACGGGCCACCTCCAGCGGGTGCAGGCCCTTGGCCCCGGCGAGCTCGGGGTGCGGACCGGTGACCCGGGCGGCCCCCCTGGCGTCGGCGCTCCGGGCGCCCACGAGGGTCCCGAAGCGATGCTGGCGGCGCGACACCCGGGTGCCCTGCCGCAGCGTCACCTGTACGGCCTGCTCTTGGCCATCGGCCCGGCGGATGTCGAAGTGCACGTGCGCGCCACCGTGGCGCGCTCCGGGCTCGACATCGCCGACCCGAGCCCGGAACACCCGGCCGCCGCGGACGATCTCCGCGATGCGGTCCTTCGTGTCAACCCACCGAACCACTCCGTCGGGCATGTCGCCCCCCTTCTCGGTCAGACGCGCACGACTCCAGCGATGCCGCCGACGTCCTCCAGGGCCCGGCTCTCGCACACCTCGACGTCGACGTGCGCGGCGCATGCCTCCGTCACCGCCGCGTCAACCACGTCGTCCTCGGGCGCGGGTCGGGCACCGCAGCGCGGGCAGCGTGCGGCGTCGACCGTGAGCCGGCCGCACACCGCGCAGCGCGCACCGGGGCCGTGCGTCTCGGGGTCCACCACGAGCGTCGTGACCCGGCCCTCGGCCAGCGCGCCCAACGTCGCTTCCAGGCCGGTCACCGCGCCCCGCCGCTGCTCGGCCCCGTCGCGCACGACCTGGAGGAGCCGGGCCTGCTCCCTGCCGCGCGCCCGTTGCAACACCTCCGCAGTGGCGCGCGCCACCTCGGCCGCCGGGGCGGTCATTGCCATGGTCACGGTGCCGACGACCTTCTCCCTGACGGCGCGCGCCAGGCACGTCTCCAGAGCGGCGACCGCCTCGCGGGCCCCACCCAGGACCACATGCTCGACGGACCGGGCCTCGAGGTGGCGGCCAAGCTCACGGGCCACGCCACGGACGTGCCGACGCGCCTGTTCCTCGTGCTGACGCTCCCAGCCCCCGAGCTCGAGGTCCGTGTCGACTCGCCGCACGGGCGGGCGGTCAGCCTCCTTGACCTCCTCCACGGCGGTTCCCTCGATGTGGAAGAACCGCGCCCGGTGGCGGTCCAGGACCACCGCGAGCGCCGGCGCGCACCGCCCGCGGGCCTCGCACAGCGGGGCCACGTCAGGACGGTCCCCGAGGCTGACGTGATCTCGGACCGCGACGGGGAGCTCCACGACCTCGAAGAGGTCGGCCGCCGCATCCGAGAACAAGGCGACTCCCCGGGTGTTGCGCCGGTCCGTGCCCGCCGCGAACCACGCCGAGATCCGCTCGAGATTGGCCTCGACGGCCTCAGCCGCGGCGGGACCGAGGCCTGCCGCCCGGTGACGGGCGGCGCGACCCAGTGCGGCGACATGAGGCGTGTAGTCGGAAATACGAGGAAGGTGCCGACCGTCGAGATCGAGATAGAGACTGGTCACGACAGGCGCGCCACGAAGCCCAGCCAGCCTTCTGATCAGCACTTCGTCCACACCTCAAGGTTGCGCCCATGCCGACGCCGATACCAGAGGCTTCGGACCCCACGAGAGGCGCCGGGCACCACCACGTCCTCCCCCGTAACGCGGATTCGCCCGCCGACCCTCGTCGAGTCGTGCGGGCGGACCATCATTCAGCTGTCCAGCGCCTCTGAGAGATGCCTGCCGACGGACGGACACTGAGCGAAGAACTTCGGCGCTTCGACCTTGTGCGGACCAGAGCAAACGCCTCCGGACAATCGCACCTTTCAACCGCTCAGGTGGACCCGGCGGAAGCCCGCCGGACGCCTGCGGCCCAGCCACCTTCTCGGCCGGCACTGGAGATCCGACGTCACCAAGGGCACCATCTTCTTTCCAACTGGACCCTTCCATCTTGGGGAACACCTCCGGGGCCGTGGATAGTCCCGGTGCGCGCCCAGCGCTCCCGGCAAGCGGTCCTCATGTGTGACCGAGACGGCGCTGCTCCAACGGGGCCGGGCGGCGCCGCCACCGTCACAGAGGACCTTCGGCCCTGGTTTCCGCCGGCGACTTGTGGTCCGATGGAATTGGTCCACGAGATGGGCGAGGGAGCCTCGGCTGAGAGGCTGAGCCAGCGACTCAGCGACCCTTAGGACCTGATCCGGGCAATGCCGGCGAAGGGAGACCATCTTGTGGGCCCGCTCGCGCCCCTGCGAGGTCGCAAGCGGTCAGCCCGGCCCACCGCCGTGCGTACGGGCCTCGATGTCGTGGCGCACCTGGTCGGTCAAGGCCGCCAGCGCCGCGCTGACCTCGACCTCCGGGGCCACGGGGCCCACGAGGCGGCGGGCCGGGGGCGGCAGCAGGGAAAGGTCCCGACGGCAGCGTTCCTGCTGCACCCGTAGCGGCTCGGGCGGCTGCCGTCGCCGACCGCCCTCCATGACGTGCTCCAGCAGGGGTGCGGACCCCGGTGGGGGCTCCTCGTCACGCAGGCCGAGGACGTCGTGCAGCCCGGGACCTCGGAAGACCTGTTTCGCACCCGGGTAGGTGGCCTTGCCGGTCGACAGCTTGGCCACCGGCCGGCCGTCGTAGGCGACGAGCTTGTAGGCCGAGTCGAGATACGGCGCATCGGCTGAGACACCCATGCGCGTGCCGACGCCGGCGACGTCGACGGGGGCGTCGTCGGAGACCAATTGCGCGAGGCGGTGCTCGTCGAGGCTTCCCGACACCACGATCTTGACCGTGCGCATGCCGGCCTCGTCCAGGAGCCGCCGGGCGGCGTGGGCGAGCGAGGACAGGTCGCCGCTGTCGAGCCGGATCGCGGCGCGGCCCTCCAGCCGGCCCTCCCGGATCACCTCGATGGCACGGCGCACGCCGCGCAGCGTGTCGTAGGTGTCCACCAGGAACGTCGTGCGTGTCGGGTGATCGGCGGCGAAGGCGCGGAAGGCGTCGGTCTCGTCGGTGAACGCCTCGACGTAGGAGTGCGCCATGGTGCCCGACGGCACGAGGCCGTAGCGCCTGGCAGCCTCGACGTCGCTGGTGGCTTGGAACCCCACCATGGCCGACACCCTGGCCGCAGCCAGCGCCGCTTCGAGCCCGTGCGTGCGGCGCATGCCGAAGTCGACGAGCTCGAAGCGTCCCCGGGCGGCGATGACGCAGCGGGCCGCCTTCGAT
>DATJBC010000051.1:0-22140 GCA_035515515.1 Acidimicrobiales bacterium | reverse complement strand
CGGCCTCGCCCCCACCCGGGTGGCGGTGGGGCTGGGGCGCCTCGAGGCCGAGGGCTTCGCCCTCCAAGGCCGCTTCGATCCTCCGCAGACCCCCGCCGGTGACGGCGACGGGGGCGCGCCCGAGCAGCAGTGGTGTGCCCGACGACTGCTGGCCCGCATCCACGGCTACACCCAGCACCGGCTGCGGCGCGAGATCGAGCCCGTCACCGCCCAGGACTTCATGCGCTTCCTCTTGGCGTGGCAGCGGGTGGCGCCCGGGACCCGCCGCCACGGCCGCGCCGGTGTGCTGGCCGTGGTCGACCAGCTCCAGGGCTTCGAGATCCCCGCCGGCGCCTGGGAGGAGTCGATCCTCCCCGTGCGGGTGGAGGGCTACCAGCACCGCTGGCTCGAGGACCTGTGCCACGCCGGCGAGCTGGTGTGGGGGCGCCTGTCGCTGCGGGCCGCCGACCCCGACGCCGCGCCCCGGCGGGGCTCGGCCACCCCGTCGCGCGCCACGCCGGTGACCTTCGCCCTGCGCGAGGACCTCCCCTGGCTCCTGCGCGCCGCGCGGGGCGACGCCGAGCCGGCGGAGCCCGCCCACGGGGCGGCCCGCGAGGTGCTCGACGCCCTGCGCCGGCAGGGGGCCATGTTCCACGCCGAGTTGCGCAACACCACCGGCCGCCTGCCGGTCGAGGTCGAGGAGGGCCTGTGGGACCTCGTGGCGCGCGGGCTGGTCACGGCGGACGGCTTCCAGGCCGTGCGCGCCCTGCTGTCGGCGCGCCAGTCCTGGCGCCGCCGCCAGCGCCACGAGCCGCGCCGGCCCTCGGGCGTGCGCCGCGCCCCGGCGCGGCGCGAGGGAGGCGAGGGGCGCTGGGCCCTGCTGCCCGCGACGGGCGCCGGCGAGCTCGACCGCGACACGCTGGCAGAGCAGGTGGCGGGGCAGTTGCTGGCGCGCTGGGGCGTGGTGTTCTGGGACCTCACCGCCCGCGAGAACCTCGCCCTGCCGTGGCGCGACGTGCTGTGGGCGCTGCGGCGCCTCGAGGCCCGCGGCCTGGTACGGGGCGGCCGCTTCGTGACGGGCTTCGCCGGCGAGCAGTACGCCGTGCCCGAGGCCGTCGACGAGCTGCGGCGCATCCGGCGCGCCGAGCGCGGCGGCCAGGTCGTGCGGCTCAACGCCGCGGACCCGCTCAACCTGGTGGGCATCGTCCTCCCCGGGGCGCGGGTCACCGCCGTGCGCACGAACACGGTGACCTACCGAGACGGCGCCGTGGACATCGAGCCCGGGGACGCCGGTCCCGGCGGCGCCGGGGCCGCCCACGGCAGGCAGGGGCGCCCGGGGGTGGGTGCCACACCGGCCTGAGCGGGGCGGGGCAGACTGCGGAGGTGGCCCGCCACGACGCCGTCACCTTCGTCGCCGCCATGCGCCTCGAGGCCCTCGCCCTGGGCGGGCGCGTCGTGCGCACCGGCATGGGGCACCGGCGCGCCACGGTGGTTGCGGGCAAGCTGGCCAAGAGCCTCGTTCCGGGATCGCCCGTGGTGCTGGCCGGGATCTCGGGGGGTCTCGACACCTCGCTCGAGCCCGGGGAGATCGTGGTGGCCACCTCGGTGCGCAACCCCCACGACGAGGTGCGCGAGCTGTCCGAGCGCGACGCGGCCGCCGCGGCGGCCCTCTTGCGGGCGGCGGGCCACGAGGTCCACCTGGGGCCCATCGCCTCGTCGAAGACCCTCGTCCACGGGGACCGTCGCACCGAGCTGGCCGCCTGCGGGGCGCTGGCGGTGGACATGGAGTCGTCGTGGGTGGCCGACGCCCTGGAGGGGCACCGGCTCGTCGTTGTGCGAATCGTGGCCGACACCGCCGGTAACTTCGTAGCGGGGTTGGTGAAGGGGCTCATGGCCCTGCGCCATGTCCGGCCCTGCGTGGCCGGGTGGCCCGCCGTGGTCGCCGCCGGCCACGACGCCGGGGGGCACCGACCGTGACCGACCGGGGAGGACGAACGGCCTGATGCTCGAATTCGACGCGCTCACCAGGCGCTACGGCCCCGTGGTGGCGCTCGACGGGCTGTCGTTCACCGTGCCCCCGGGCCAGGTCTTCGGCTTCCTCGGGCCCAACGGGGCGGGCAAGACCACCGCCATGCGCGCCGCCTTCGGGCTGGTGGCGCTGGAGTCGGGCTCGGTGCGCTGGAAGGACGCCCCCATCACCGCCGCCGAACGGCGCCGCTTCGGCTACATGCCCGAGGAGCGCGGCCTGTACCCGGGCATGGTGGTCGTGGAGCAGATCGAGTACCTGGCCCGGCTGCACGGCGTCCCCGCCACGGACGCCCGGCGGGCGGCCATGCACTGGCTGGAGCGCCTCGGGGTCGCCGACCGGGCGCAGTCCAAGGTCGAGGCGCTGTCGCTCGGCAACCAGCAGCGGGCCCAGCTGGCCGCCTCGCTCGTGCACGAGCCCGAGCTGCTCGTCCTCGACGAGCCGCTGTCGGGCCTCGACCCGGTGGGCGTCGACGCCATCGGCAGCGTGCTCGCCGAGCAGGCTGCCGCGGGGCGCGGGGTGCTGTTCTCGAGCCACCAGCTCGACCTGGTGGAGGACCTGTGCCAGTCGGTGGCCATCATCGACCACGGCCGGCTGGTGGCCGAAGGCTCGGTCGACGAGATCACCACCGGCGGGCGCCGGCGTCTGGTGGTGAAGGTCGAGGGCGACTGGTCGGGGGACTGGGCGCGCGCCGTGCCCGGCGCGGCGGTCTCGCGCGTGGACGGCGGGGCGGTGCGCCTCGTGCTCGACGAGGGCACCGACCCCCAGGCCGTGCTGGCCGCCGCCATGGCGGCGGGCGCCGTCGAGCAGTTCGGCTTCGAGCGGCGCCGCCTGTCGGAGGTGTTCCGTGAGGCGGTGTCCCGGTGACCGGTGAGCGGCAGTGAAGTACGCCATCCTCGTGGCGGCGGCGGCGATCCTGGTGGCGCGCATCGCCATGCGCGTGCGGGGCCGTGCCCGGCGCGCCGGGGGCGGGGTGGACCAGGCCCCCGGCCCCACGACGGCGTCGCCGGTGGCGGGGTTGGGGGCCTTCATCGACCGGGTGGGCGGGGACGTGGGCCTGGTGGCGCGCCGTGAGATCCGGGAGCGCCTGAAGGGCCGCACCTTCCGCATCGCCACCTTGGTGATCCTCCTCGCCGTGGCGGCGGCCGTGACCATCCCCGTGCTCACCAAGGGCAAGCAGAGCGCCCAGCACGTCGGGGTGGTGGGGACGTTGTCGACACCGCTGCGCGCCACGGTGGTGGCGACGGGGGACGCGCTCAAGCTCGAGGTGAACCTGGTGTCCGAACCGTCGTTGGCCCAGGCCGAGGATGCGCTGCGCAGCGGGAAACTGGTGGCGGTGCTCGACGGCACCCGGCGCATCGTGGTGAACCAGTCGCTCGATTCCAGCGACACCTCGAGCGACGCCGTGTTCGTGCGGGCCCTGGCGGCGTCGGTCAGCCTGCAGGGCGGGCTCGAGCAGGCCGGCATCGCACCGGCGCACGCCGCCGAGCTCGCCCATCCCCGGCCCCTGCCCGTCACGAGCCTCAAGCCGCCCCAGCGCAACCAGACGGCCCGCACCACCGCCGTCTACGGCCTCATCCTCACCTACATCCTGCTCACCCAGTACGGCACGTGGCTCCTCATGGGCGTCATCGAGGAGAAGTCGTCGCGCGTCATCGAGGTCCTGTTGTCGACGTTGCGGGCCCGCCAGCTGTTGGCCGGGAAGGTGATCGGCATCGGGGCGGTGGCCATGTTGCAGGCCGCGCTGATCGTGGGTGTCGCCCTGGGGCTGGGAGCGGCCGAGGGGTCCACCCTCCTGCACGGCACGGCCCCGCTCGAGGTGGTGAGCGCGCTGTTGTGGGTGGTGCTCGGCTACGCCTTCTACTGCTGGGTGTACGCCGCCGGCGGATCGCTGGCGGACCGCCAGGAGCAGGTGCAGAGCCTGGCGTTCCCCCTGCAGCTGCCCATCCTGCTCGGCTACATCACCTCGTTCACCGCGCTCGGGTCGGGCGGGGCCTCGACGCTCGTGAAGGTGCTCGCCTACCTGCCCCCCACCGCCCCGTTCTCCATGCCGGTCCTCGTGGGCCTGGGCGAAGCCACGTGGTGGCAGTTCCTCGTCTCCGTCGCCCTCACCCTGGTGGGAATCGTGCTCGTGTCGCGCGGCGCGGCCGTCATCTACAACCGGGCCATCCTGCGAACCGGCGGCCGCGTGCACCTGCGCGAGATCGTGGCGGCGCACGCCTCGTAGGCAGCCAGGCCGTGGCGGTGCCCCGGCTCACCGCAGGGGGCTCTCGACCCTGTGCACCGGGGGCGAGCCTTCGCACGTGGTCGGACGGGATGCCCTGACGCCAGGCGCCCTCGACGAGAGCAGGTGGTGCCGTTGGTGGTGATGCACCCGGGCGTGCCTGCCGGCGCGACCGAGTGTGCCGTCCTCCCGCACGCCCCATCGATCGGGGTGTCTAATGATTGTCGAGAAATTGGCCGATAACAGGCATGTATGGCGACGAGGTGGGATCCCGAAGTCACCGGAGAACCGGCCGATCTGGCCACTCCCGTTCGCGGGCGCCTGCGCCTCTGGAACGCTGTGGTGTGCATCGTGTTCGCGTCGGGAATGGTGTTGTCAGCACTGGGCGCGCTCGGATGGCACACCCATGTCCAAGATCAGGCCGGGGCCGCCTTCGCCAGAGACGCTTCCGCCGTCTCGACGGGGGTCAGTTCGGCCCTGGCCAGAGACGAGGACTTCGTCGCCATCCAACGCGGCGGCATCTTGGCTCTGCCCACACTGTCCAATCATGAGCTCGCCAAGTGGTTCCAATCCCTCGGCATCGAGCACCGCTACCCCGGGGGGGTCGGATTCGGCTTCGTCCAACGCGTCCTTCCATCTCAGTTGGCTGCCTTTGGCGCCCAAGTCCTGGCCGATCCGCCCATCAACGAACCCGTCTCCACTCCGTACGCCGTCTTCCCGGCGGGGAGGCGGTCACAGTACTGCCTTCAGCGATTCGGCATAGCCACGTCGCCGGCGGCGCGGGTCATTCCTCCCACCTTTGATTTCTGCAGCGCGACGATTCCGCCCGACAACGGCCCCTCTCCGATTCCTTCCCTGCTGACACAGGCAGCCGACACCGGTCAGATCACGGTCCTGGCGGCCGGCGCGATCGCCAAGACCAAGGGTCTCGGTGGCCTCTTCGTCGTCTTCATGCCCGTATACGACGGCGTCACGACGCCACCGACCGCTGGTGGCCGCCGCGATCTCCTGCACGGATGGATCGTCGCCACGTTCAACGGGCCGCACCTGCTTCGATCCGAAGCGGCCGAGCACGCTGGCGTGTCGGTGAGCCTCTCGTTCAAGGAGCCCGGCTCCGGGGTCGTCGCCGTGGCGTCGGCGGGTTCGCCGCCGACCGGCCCGACGTTCACACGGTCCCAGACCATCGAAGCGGGTGGGTCGTGGATCATCAAGGTGACCGGCTCCGCGCGGTCCAACGCCCTGCCCCAGGCCCTCTGGGTTGGTGCGACCGGCGCCGCCCTGAGCTGCATGCTTCTGGTGCTCTTCGTCCTCCTGACGCGATCGCGCTCGATGGCCCTCCGGTTGGTGGACAAGCGAACTCGACAGCTCCGGCACCAAGCGCTCTACGACTGGCTCACCGACCTACCCAACCGGCAGCTCATCCTCGATCGGGCGGAGCAGATGCTGATGCGCGCGCAGCGCCATCCCCTGCTGGTCGGGGCTCTGTTCGTCGACCTCGACAACTTCAAGGATGTGAACGACACCTTCGGCCACCATGTCGGCGACCAGTTGCTCAGGGCGGTCGCCGTCCGTCTCGCCGAGACCCTGCGAGCCAATGACAGCGTCGGACGCCTCGGCGGCGACGAGTTCGTCGTCCTGGCAGAAGGGGAGCTCGGCGGCATCGGTCCCGAGCTCGTCGCAGAACGGATCCTGACTGCGTTCACGCGGCCGTTCACCGTCGAAGACGAGCGCGTGGGACCGCTCAGCATCCGCGCCAGCATCGGCGTCGCAGTCGGCGCTCGCGACGGCGCCGCCCAGCTCCTTCGTGATGCCGACGTGGCGCTCTATGAGGCAAAGGCGAGGGGAAAGCACGGGTACGTCGTGTTCGGCGCCGAGGTGCCCACCTCCGCCGGCGACGGCACCGTCCACCCCGCCGGGGCAACCGGGGCGCACGTGCGGAGCGAGAGACCCGCCGGCCCCGCCTAGGCGCTCCGGGCGCACAGAACCGGGGCAGGGCCTCTCCCGATGACCCGTTCGGGGCGGACCCGACCGCCTCGAGCGTCTCGTCGGGGCCCGGGGAGCGCTGCACATACGGCGCGGTGGCCGCCGCCGGCCGGGGAAGGCAGTCGGCGCCTGTGCCGATCGAACGCACCGCCCACCCGCCCGCGGGCGCGGCGGCAGCCCCCGACTACAGGCCGGCGAGGGCGCCCAGGTGCAGCTTGGACACGAGGCCGCCCACCACCGACTCGACGAGCGACAGCGGGATGGCCTTCACCTGTGCGGGGGGCGGCACGGTGACGGTCACCGGCGCGCCGTAGCGGCCCAGGTCGACGGTGGCCGTGATGCCGCGGGTCCCCTGGCCGAGGCCCACCACCGCCCGCACGAGGTCACCCGAGGCCGCCGTCCACAGACGGGCCCCGATGCGCACCCCCTTGGAGCGGGCCGTGATCTGCTCGCCGGTCACGGTGGTGCCGTGCACGGTGGAGGTGCCGAGCGACCGCACCTTGGCGTGGTGGGCGGTGGCGAAGGACAGGATCTCGTTCACGTTGCCGAGCGCCCCGGCCACCTCGCTGAAGACGCCGGGGAGGGCGGACGTGGCCCCGGCGGGCAGCGCCACGGAGATCCACGGCGTGCCGGTGAGGCTGGAGAGCCCCGGCACCTGGGCGTAGACGGTGCCGCCCGACAGCACGAGGTCGACGGCCTCACCGCCGGGGTTGCCGCCGGGGATGAGGCGGGCCAGGGCACCGGGCACCTCGACGGTGACCGCCAGCGCGTCGTGCACGAAGTCGGCCTGCCCCGAACCCGTGAGCGACACCGGGTTCTTGCCGAGACCGCCCACCCGCGCCGAGAAGGTGAACGACACGGTGGTGGCGGGCGACGCCACGGCCAGGGCCGCCGCGTGCCTCTTGGGGCGGGCCGCCGCGCTCGACCCCACGAGCGCCACCGACCCCACCCCCAGGGCGACGACCACACCCAGCGACCCCAGCACCGTCGTGCGACGCCTCACCGCAGCACCCCCGCTTCCCCCTGCCGTCCCGGACGCCGTCGGAGTGACGGCCCCGGCGGGCGGCCTGACCCCGCCCCGGCACCACGAGCCTACGCCGCCGGCCCCGGCGCGGTCAGGCAGTCACGCCCATGAGCGCGCGGACCTCGGCGTCGTCGGTGCCGATGGCCGCCCGCAGCGCCTCGAGGGCGCCGTGGCGGGCCCGGAGCTTGGTGGCACGGTGCGCGGCGCGGTCGAGGGCGCCCAGGGCGAGGGCCCGCTCGCGGGCACGCGCCGCCAGGCCCTCGGGGGCCACCACCTCGTCGAGGAACCCCGCCGCCACCGCCGCGGCCGGGGTGTAGATCTCGGCGTTGTTCACCGCCCGGTGGAAGTGGGCGGGAGCCAGGCGCTGGCGGCACACCTCGATGGCCGCACGGGGCATGGTGAGGCCGATGGCCACCTCGTTGGCGCCGATGCGGAACGCCCCGTCGGCTCCCAGGCGGTAGTCACCCGACAGCACGAGGAACACGGCCATGGCCAGCGCGTGGCCGCTGCAGGCGATGACCACCGGGGCGGGGAAGCTGAGGAGGCGGTACGACAGCTCGAACCCGGCGCGCAGCATCTCCGCGGCCCCGGCGCCACCGGCGCCCAGCACCCGCAGGTCGAAGCCGGCCGAGAACATCCCGGGTCGGCCGGTGAGCAGCACCACGGCGCCGTCGGCGTCGGCCCGGTCGAGGGCCGTGCCGATCTCGCCCAGCATGGCGGGCGACAGGGCGTTGACCTTGCCGTCGTCGACGGTGATGGTGGCGACACCGTCGCCGAGCTCGTAGGTGAGGAGGCCGCTCATGTGTGCATCTTGGCCCACGGGCTCACACCTCGGCCGGGAGGACCCCGTGCTCGATGGCGAAGAGCGTGGCCGCCCCCCGGGTCGACACGCCGATCTTGGCGTAGATGTGCTGCACGTGGTGGTCCGCCGTCTTGGGCGAGATCACCAGCCGCTCCGCCACGCCCCGGGTGGTGAGGCCCAGGGCGAGCAGGCGCAGCACGTCGGCCTCACGGGCCGTCAGGCCCGCGGGCAGGGGCGGCCGCGCGCTGCGGCGGTGGCCGGCGGCGGCGAGGACCCGCTCGACGGCCTCGCCGTCGAGCTGCCCGCCACCGGCCATGGCCCGTAGCTCGGCCGCCGCCTCCTCGGTCGGCCGGGCGGGGCGGTGCGGGCGGTCCGACACCATCGCCTGGTAGCAGTCGGCCGCCGCCACCACGCGCTGGGCGTCGTCGAGGTGCGCCGCGGAGAGGCGGCGGTGGTAGCCCGAGCCGTCGAGACGCTCGTGGGCCCCCGACGCCACCTCGGCCAGGGACGCGGTGGCGGGGAGACGCCGCAGCAGCTGGTCTGTGACGAGCGCGTGCGACTCGGCCCGGTCGCGCTCGTCGCGGGTGAAGGCCCCCGGCTTGTCCCACACCGTGTTGGGCACCGCCACCGTCCCGAGGTCGTGCACGAGCGCGGCCGCCTCGGCCAGGGCCCCGCCGGCCTCGAGGGCGAGCGCCGCCACCGCACGGGAGTGGCCGCTGGTCCACGGGGACTTGAGGTCGGCGAAGTCGGCCAGCACGACCAGGGCGCCCCGCGTGCCGGGCTCGTCGAGCCGCGCGCCGGACGGGGCGAGCGAGAGCGCCTCGTCCCACGGGTCGAGTCCCTCCAGGGCGGCGCACCACTTCTCCCCCTCGGCCAGCACGAGATCGGCGAGGGCGGGGTCGTAGGCCTTGCCCCGCCGGGCCCTGATCGTGCCCAACGACCCGTCGATCCCCTCGAGGCGCGCCAGGACCTCGAACTCCTGGCTCAGGTGGGCGATCCGCATGGGCCGCGGGATGGCGTCGCGCTTGAGCCCCGACGGCAGGCCTCGTCCGTTCCAGCGCTCAAAGGTCGCGGCCAGCGCGCCGCGGACGGTCTCGTCGAGGCCCAGGCGGAGCGCGAAGGCGTCGGCCACCTCGCAGGCCATCCGGAAGTTGAGCTCGGCCGGCTTGCGGCCCGCGGCGAGCACCGCGGCGACGGCGCGCAGCCTGGCGAACCCCGAGAGCCCGGGTCCGGCGTGGTCGACCATGAGGCGCACCACGTCCATGGGGTCGGCCAGGTCCGCACGCAGGGTGTCGGCCCGGAAGGCGATCTCGTCGCCCAGGAGGACGGCCGTGTCGAAGGCATGGCCGGTGCACCCGAGGAAGCGCAGCGCCGAGGTGAGCCAGGTGGCACCCTGCTCGGCGCCCTCGACCCCCGCCGCCCGGGCCAGATGCTGTCCGATCACGGTGGCCCGCAGCTGGGAGCCGGGGGGCTGCCCGAAGGCGTGGTCCTGCGCCACGGCGAGGAGCGCCGCCACCTCCACCAGGGTCACCCCCTCGGGCATGGGCCCCGACGATAGACCGCAAGATAGGGAGTTCTCCCGATGCGGCCGGCCGTTGCGTCCAGGCATCGTGTGGCCATGACCACTACCACCCACACCAACACAGATCCGAAGATCGAGGCCGTCCAGCGCCTGTACGCCGCCTACGGACGAGGCGACGTCGACGCCGTGCTGGCCGAGCTGGCCGACGACGTCGACTGGGCGGCCGAGGCGGCCGGCGACGCGGTGCCTTGGTGGGGCCCCCATCGGGGCAAGGACGAGGTTCCCCGGTTCTTCTCCGAGATCGCCTCGAACGTCGACGTCACCAAGTTCGACGTGGTGTCGCTCATGGCGAACGAGCACAACGTCATCGCCACCGTCCACTGGAGCTACACGGTGAAGGCGACCGGTAAGACCGCCACCATGTACATGCAGCACTGGTGGCGCTTCGCCGACGGGAAGATCGTCTTCTTCCGGGGCTCCGAGGACACCGAGCAGTCGGCGTCGGCCTTCTCCTAGCGCTCGCCACCATCGGCGCCTCGGGCTCAGTCGAAGACGATCGGCGCCGACATGATCGTGGTCATCATCTCCTCGATGGGGGTGGTGGCGCTCACCTCCACGGTGTTCCACTGGAAGAGCCCGGTCTCGATGACCCACTTGTTCACGGCCTCGACCGAGCCAGCCTCGAACACCGCCAGCGTGCGGTGGCTCGGGTCGAGGTGGATCGGCCCGAAGACGGTCTCGAGGCCGAGCGACCGGGCGACCTTCTCGGCGTGCTCGGGATTGAGGCCCTCGAGCATCCGGGCCCGTGCCTTGGCGTTGGACCCGGGGCACACCTCGGGGTTGTGGTCGGCGAGGAGCACGTAACGGGGCATGGGGCTTGCTACTCCTTTGTCTCGTAGGTCCGGGGTGCGGTGTCGGTCGATGCGGTGTCGGTCGATGCGGCGTCGTCAGGTCGGGACGACCGAGGACCGGTCGCGGGCGGCGGGCTGCCCCGGGACGGGGGGCGAGACGGCGGTGCCGACGACGGCCGGGCGCACGAAGCTGGGTGTCTTCGGGAGCTCGGTGTGCTCCACGGCCCCGACGCGGAACCCGGCACGCTCGATGCTGTCGAGGGTCGGCCGGTTGCAGTCGCAGCACACGACCAGCTGGTTGAGCCAGTTCATCCGGTCCTGCTTCCTGGCCGCCGCGGGGTCTGTGGCGCGCACGTGCTCGAGGAACAGCAACCGGCCCTCGGGGCGCAGCACGCGACGGACCTCTCGGACCGCCCGCGGCTGGTCGTCCACCCCGCACAGCGCCAGCGTGGAGACGACCACGTCGAAGGAGCCGTCCTCGAAGGGGAGATCCTCGGCCGGGGCCCGCAGCACCACCGTCTGGGGTGCACGGTCGCCCACGCGGCGCTGGAGGCGCTTGAGCATGGCCGCGTCCGGCTCGGTGATCGTCAGGGAGGTGACGGCCGGCCCGTAGTGGACGAGGTTGGCTCCCGTCCCGCCACCGATCTCGAGGACAGCGCCGGCGGCCTGGGCGAGCAGGTTCCGGCGCATCTCGGTCAGGCCGGCCTTCTCGGTGTGGCGCATCTGCCGGTCGTAGGTGGCGGCGAAGAACCTGCTGCGGACGCTCATCGGGACCTCCCTCGTTGGTGCGCCATAGGCACGCTACGGAAGAGGCCGGACGCCTTCATGGGGCGATTGCCCCATCTTCGCCCCTAGGGCAGGACGAGCTCCTCGTCGGGGAGCAGGCCGTGCTGGAGGGCGAAGAGGCTCGCCCCCGCCCGGCTCGACACGCCGACCTTGGCGTAGATGTGCTCGAGGTGGTTACGGGCGGTCTTGGGCGAGATCACCAACCGCGCGGCGACCTCCTTGCTCGACAGTCCGCGCGCGGCGAGCCGGAGCACGTCGACCTCGCGGGCCGTGAGCCCGGCGGGGCCCTCGCGCCGGCGGGGGACGCGATGGCCGGCGGCGCCGAGGACGGCTTCCGCCGCGTCCCCGTCCATCCGGCCCGCCCTCACCTCGGCGCGCAGCTCCGCCGCCGCCTGCTCGGGGACCAGCGCGTCGCGATGGGGGCGGGGCTCGCACATGGCCTGGTAGGCGTCGGCGGCGCCGAGCACCCGGGCCGACAACGGGATCGACGCCCCCGAGAGCCGGCGGGGGTAGCCCGAGCCGTCCAGCCGCTCGCGCAGTGCCACGGCGATCGTGCCGAGCGGGGCCAATGCCTCGGACTGACACAGCATGCGCTCGGTGAGGTAGGGGTGCATGCGCACGCGCTCCCACTCCCCCGCCCCCAGCGGCCCGCGCTTGTCCCAGATGGCGTTGGACACGCCCAGGCGACCCAGGCCGTGGACGACGCCGGCACGGCGCAGCGACGCCAGCTCGGCGTCGCCCAGCCCCACCTTGGCCCCGGCGGCGGCGGCGAGCTCGGAGACCCCCCGGGCGTGCCCCAGCATGTAGGGGGACTTCAGGTCGACGAAGTCGGCGATGGCCAGCAACGCGGCGTCGAACTCGGCCGGCGTCAAGTAGACGCCGAGCGAGGGCTCGGCGCCGATGACGGCGTCCCACGTCTCCCCGGCGTCCAGCCCGTCGAGGATGGCGCCCGCGTGCTGACAGAAGGTGGCGGCCAGCGCCGGGTCGAACTGGGCGCCCGCCCGCCTCTCCACCAGCGCCACGGCCGCGCCGACACCGCCGACCCGGTGGGCGACCTCGGCGTACTCGCCGATCTGGGCGAGCCGCGAGGCGACCGGGACGGCGTCGGCGCTCAGGTCCCCCGGGAAGCCCTTGCCGTCCCACTGCTCGTAGGCGGCCCCCAATGCCTCCTGCACGGCGACGGGCAGGGCGAGCTGCTCGGCGAGGCGGCGGGCCAAGGCCGAGTGCTGGGCGATCATGCCGCTCAGGTCGCGGTGGCCGGAGACGGCGAACTCCACGCCCACGCGGAAGCGGTGCAACGGCGGGTTCCCGCTGCCGATGATCCGCATCATGGCCAGGGCGCCGCTCAGGGTCCCGACCTCGTGGTCGTACTTGCCCGATTTGAGCATGATGTCGTCCCCGAACCACTTGGCCTGCTCGTGAGCGTCGGCGTGGCACCCGACGTTCACGAGCAGGGCCGTGTAGTACACGACGGACCGCTCGTCCTCGCTCAGCCCGATGGCCTCGGCCAGCCGGAGGGCGATCACGCACTGGCGCAGCACGTGCTCCATCGGCTGGCCGAACCCCAGGTCGATCCCGAGCGACAGGGCCGCCACCAGCTCGGCGAGGCGGACCCTGCCCGGCGCCGAAGCGCGTTGGTCTCCCACGGGCCGTGACGCTAGCCCCGATCGGCGTGCGGGGTCATCGGTACGTCGGCGCCGGGCCCGCGCGAGCGGACATCCCAGACGAGGTGGCGGGGGGAACGGAGACCGGCTGCGGTGTGCTACGAGCAGCCGCTCGTGGTCCCGCAGCTCGAGCACACGTAACAGGACCCCGCCCGTTGCATGACCATGCCGCACTGGTAGCACAGCGGGGCGTCGCGCTGCTCCGGCCGTGCCTGGGGCGCCGTGCCCGCGCCGACGTGCGCCGGCGGAGGCTGGTTGAACAGCGACGGCGGCACCGAGCTCACGCCGGCGTCCTCGACCAGGTCCTCACCGGGGGTGGCGGCCTCCTCCACGCCCGGCAACGTCGGCTGGACGCGCTCGGCCGTGGACAGGACCCCGAGCTCCTCGCGCTCCTCCCTCGACACGTAGTCGAGTGCGAGGCGCCGGAAGATGTAGTCGATCAGGCTGGTGGCGATGCGCAGGTCGGGGTCGTCGGTGATGCCCGCCGGCTCGAAGCGCATGTTGCTGTACTTGCGCAGGTAGGTGGCCAAGGGCACGCCGTGCTGCAGGCCGAGGCTGACCGAGATCGAGAAGGCGTCCATGATGCCCGCCAGGGTCGAACCCTGCTTGGACACCTTGATGAACACCTCGCCGGGACGCCCGTCCTCGTACTCGCCGACCGTGACGTACCCCTCGCAGTCCGCCACCCGGAACGAGAAGGTGCTGGACTTGCGGCGCTTGGGCAGGCGCTCGCGCACCGCTCCCACGACCACGGTGTCGACCGAGCGGCTGCGCTCCTGGGCCAGCGCGGCCTCGAGGGCGGCGATCTTGGCGGTCACGGCGCGGTCGCGGGCCTCGGCATCGGACCCCGGCGGGGCGGCGTCCCCACCGTCGGCCTTCTTGGTGGTGGACAGCGGCTGGGCGACCTTGCAGTTGTCGCGGTAGATGGCGATCGCCTTGATCCCCATCCGCCAGGCATCGAGGTGCAGCTGCTCGATGTCCTCCACGGTCACGTCTTCGGGGACATTGCAGGTCTTGGAGATGGCGCCCGAGATGAACGGTTGCACCGCACCCATCATCCGCACGTGGCCCAGGTAGTGGATGGTGTTGTCGCCCATGGAGCAGGCGAACACGGCCAGGTGCTCGGCCGCGAGGTGCGGGGCGCCCACGATGGACTTGTGCTCGTCGATGTAGGAGACGATGTCCTCGATCTGCTCGGGCATGTAGCCCAACCGGGCCAGCGCGCGGGGCACGGTGTGGTTGACGATGGACATCGTGCCCCCGCCCACCAGCTTCTTGGTCTTCACCAGCCCCAGGTCGGGCTCGACCCCGGTGGTGTCGCAGTCGAGCATGAGGGCGATGGTGCCGGTGGGGGCGAGCACGCTCGCCTGGGAGTTGCGCACCCCGAACTGCTCGCCGAGCTCGACGGCCTCGTCCCAGACCTCCTGGGCGGCGGACAGGAGCTCCGTCGGGACGAGCTCCTCGTCGATCTTGGCCACCTCCGCACGGTGCATGCGCAGGACGTTGATCATGGCCTCCTGGTCCGCGTGGAACCCGGCGAAGGGCCCCATGCGCGACGCCGTGCGGGCCGACACCGCGTAGGCGTGGCCCGTCATGAGGGCGGTGATGGACGCCGCCCACGCCCGGCCCTCGTCGGAGTCGTAGGGAAGTCCCTGGGCCATGAGCAGGGCGCCCAGGTTGGCGTAACCGAGCCCGAGCTCCCGGTAGCGACGGGAGTTCTCGGCGATCTTCTCGGTGGGGTAGTCCGCGTTCCCGACCAGGATCTCCTGGGCGCTGAAGACGACGTCCACGGTCGCCGTGAAGCTCTCGGTGTCGAAGCTGCCGTCCTCACGCAGGTACTTGAGGAGGTTGATCGACGCCAGGTTGCAGGCGCTGTTGTCGAGGTGCATGTACTCGCTGCACGGATTGCTGCCATTGATGCGGCCGGCGTTGGGAGCGGTATGCCACCGATTGATGGTCGTGTCGAACTGCATACCGGGGTCGGCGCATTCCCAGGCCGCGTGGGCGATCTGCCGGAACAAGTCACGTGCCTTGACGATGCGCATCGGCACGCCGTCCGTGCGAGCGGTAAGTGCCCAGTCAGCGTCGTCGAGCACGGCGTTCATGAACTCATCGGTCACCCGTACCGAATTGTTGGCGTTCTGGTATTGGATCGAGAACGAGTCGGCGCCGTCGAGATCCATGTCGAACCCCGCGTCGCGCAGGGCTCGGGCCTTTCGCTCCTCGATGGCCTTGCACCAGATGAAGTCCTCGATGTCGGGGTGGTCGTCATTGAGGATGACCATCTTGGCGGCCCGACGTGTCTTGCCCCCCGACTTGATGGTTCCAGCCGACGCGTCGGCCCCACGCATGAATGATACGGGTCCCGAGGCCGTCCCCCCGCCCTGGAGCGGCTCGACCGAGGCCCGGATGTTCGAAAGGTTGACGCCGGCACCGGAGCCGCCCTTGAAGATGATCCCTTCCTCCCGGTACCAGTTGAGGATCGAGTCCATCGAGTCGTCCACCGACAAGATGAAGCAGTTGTGCACGCGCAGGCCATTGCTCAGGTATTCGCCGCTCTCGGTTTGGATGTCGTAGACGTCCATCTCACCGAGGTCCTCGACTGCCTCGAGCTGGAGGCGCTTGGTGGGCTGCCGGGGCTGCCCCTCCAGGGTGAGGCTGGCTTCCAGTCTGTCGGCCTTGCGAGGGTCCACGAAGCCGATGAGATCCGCGAAAGCGGCACGGTCGCCGAGAGTACGGATGGACAGCGACCAACACCCGTGGCGGTCCTGGCGGGTGTCAGCCTTGTAGCGCACTCGCGAGAAGATGCCGAAGCGGGCCAGGAGCGCCTGCGCCCCCCTCACCACGCCCTCGGAGATCATGTCAAGGGCCACGGTCGCGGACCGCTCCTTGATCGAGACATAGCCCTCGGCCTGGAACAGGCTGCGCAGGTAGGCCGCCACCACGGGGAGCGGCGCGGTGAAGAGCCTCTCGGGCACGGTCATCGCCGTGCCCCGGTCACGCAGGTTCCACCGCGAGACGAAGTCTTTGAGGGGCGCTCCGTAGAGCCTGATACGCCGGCAGTCCAGAGACCGGTCCTTAGTCGGAACCAGACGCTCGTAGCGATGGACGTCGGGAAACACCGCTTCGAGGGCGGCGAGAACCCAACGCCGCTCCGCCGGAGTAACCGTCATAGCCTCGATCGTGAGTGAGCGGTTGGCGCCGGTGTACTGGCCGACGAGCCCGTCCGACTGGAGCCACCCGGCCAGGGCAGCTTCCGAGACATCTTGGGAGCTGATCTCGCCGGCGCCGTAGGACTCGGTCCGGCACCACTGCAGAGTATCTCCCGCCTTGAGCTCACCCGCCTCGACGAACGAGCCGCAGGTATCGTCACTGCACTTCCAGACCAGGTGGTCGGCTGTGACGTCGAGCTCGTGGCCCGCCTTGGTGCGAAGGCGCAGGACCTGCTTGCGACCGTTGTGCTTGACGGCGACGATGCGCGTGACCCCGAACGCGTCGAAGACCTTGGCGCCCACCACCCCGTCCTCGACGAGGCGGCCGATGGGCACGAGGCCCTCGGGGGTGCTCACCAGCGCGTGGTAGGGCTGGCACGCGCTCGCCTGCTGCGGCACCCCCCGCACGCCGACGTTGAACCACACCGGCGAGTTGAACGCGGCGCGCTGGGTCACGATGATCGCCTTCAGCTCGTCGCGGAAGATCTCGGCCTCGGCGGCGTCCTCGAAGTAGCCGTCCTTGATGCCCCAGTCGGTGATCGTGTCGGCCACCCGGTCCGACACCTGGCGCAACGACCACTCCCGCTCGGGCGTCCCCGGCGTCCCCCGGAAGTACTTCTGGGCGAGGATGTTGGTGGCGTTCACGCTCCAGCCGGCGGGCACCTCCACACCGAGCTGCTCGAAGGCCACGCTGCCGTCCCGGTAGTCGGTGATGCGCGAGTCGCGCCGCTCCCACTCGACCTCGTCGTAGGGGTGGACACCCTCGGTGGTGAAGTGCCGCCTGATGCCGATGGTGGTCCGCTGCGGGGCGATGGCCATGTCGTTGTCTCCACCCTTTCGTTGTCCAGCGTACGTCCCGGCTGTTGCCAGACGGCGGGCCGGGCCGGCCGTGGGTCCCTCGACACCACAAGATGTTGTGGTCCCCCCGGGGGGTCCCACTAGATGAGGTGCCTATTACAGCACTGTAGTTACGAGGGTGTCAACGCCCGACGGGGGGCATCGGCCCAGGTGGGCGACCGCTCGCGAAGGTTTGCACCCACCGCCCCGGGGGCCCCTCGGGGCGCCCGGGCCCGGCGGGGGCGGTCCCGGTAGGGTCGCCCGCCGTGGCCAGCGTGATCGCCATCGACGCCGGCACCACCGGGGTGCGGGCCCTGGCCGTGGACGCCTCGGGGACCGTCACCCACGTGGCCTACCGCGAGCTCACCCAGCACTACCCCCGGCCGGGATGGGTCGAGCACGACGCCGCCGAGATCTGGCAGACGGTGCTGGGCACCGTGGCCGAGGTGGCCGGCCGCCTCCACGAGGCGGGCACCTCGGTGGCCGCCATCGGCATCACCAACCAGCGCGAGACCGTGGTGGCGTGGGACCGGGCGAGCGGCCGCCCGCTGCAGCACGCCATCGTGTGGCAGGACCGCCGCACCGCCGAGCGCTGCACGCAGCTCGAGGCGGAGGGCCATCTGCCCACGGTGCGGGCCCGCACGGGACTGGTCCTCGACCCGTACTTCTCGGCCACCAAGATGGCGTGGATGCTCGAGTCGGGGGGCGTGCCCGTCACCGGCACCCTGGCGCTCGGCACCGTGGACGCCTGGCTCGTCTGGAACCTCACCGGGGCCACCGAGGGCGGCGTCTTCGCCACCGACGTGTCCAACGCCTCGCGCACCTTGCTCCTCGACATCGGGGCGCGCGCCTGGAGCGAGGAGCTGGGAGCGATCTTCACGGTGCCGCTGGGCGCGCTCCCCGAGGTGCGCCCGTCGTGCGGGCGCTTCGGGACCGTGCGCGGGGCGCTGGCGGCGGCGGCCCCGTCGCTGGCCGGGGTGCCGGTGAGCGGGGTCGCCGGTGACCAGCAGTCCGCCCTGTTCGGCCAGGCCTGCCTCGAGGAGGGCATGGCCAAGGCCACCTACGGCACCGGGAGCTTCGTGCTCATCAACGCCGGGCCACGCTGCCCCGACCCGGTGGACGGGCTGCTCACCACGATCGCCTGGGACCTGGGCGCGCACGGCGGCGCCAAACCCCTGTCCTACGCCCTGGAGGGGGCGGTCTTCGTCACCGGCGCCGCCGTCCAGTGGCTGCGCGACGGCCTGGGACTGATCACCGAGGCCGCCGACATCGGCCCGCTGGCCGCCCGGGTGCCCGACAGCGAGGGGGTGGTCGTGGTGCCCGCCTTCACGGGGCTGGGCAGCCCGTGGTGGGACCCCTACGCCCGGGGCACCATCACCGGCCTCACGCGGGGCGTGGGCGCGCCGCACATCGCCCGCGCCGTGGTGGAGGCCATCGCCTTCCAGGTGCGCGACGTGGTGGAGGCCATGCGCGCCGGCGGGTCGGACCTGGCGTCGCTGCGCGTCGACGGCGGGGCGGCCGCGCTCGACCTGCTCCTGCAGACCCAGGCCGACCAGCTGCGCGTGCCGGTGGCGCGCCCGGCCACGACCGAGACGACCGCCCTCGGGGCGGCCACCCTGGCGGGCCTGGCCGAGGGCGTGTGGCCGGGCCCCGACGAGGTGGCCGCCACCTGGGCCCTCGACACCGAGTTCACCGCACGCGCCACGGCGCTGGCCGCCGACCGGGCCTACGACGCGTGGAGGCGCGCCGTGGCGCGCGCGCTGGGGTGGGCCGCCCCCGGGGCCTGAGGCAGGGGCCGCGCACCGGGCACCACGCGTCCGGGCGCGCCGGCCACGCCGGAGGGCGGCGCGCGGCGCGAGCACCGTGACGGGCGACGCACCAAGGCGTGGTCCACTCCGTAGCATGGCGCCCCGGGACTGGTCGACGTCGTCGGGGCGGCACCCCGCCCGGCGCCAAGCGAGGAACGGGGCGTGCTGCTGCTCTACGGGATCGGGTTCGTAGCGGGCCTGATCGCGGGCATCTCGCCGTGCATCCTCCCCGTGCTCCCCGTGGTCCTGGTGGCGGGCGCCACCGTCCCGGCCGGGACCGCCGCCGACCCGTCGGGCGCCGAGGACACGAGCGGGGTGCGCACGGCCACCCCGGTGACGGGCGCGCCGGCGCGCGGGCGGGCGCGCACGCGCAGCGCCCGCGCCTACGCGGTGGTGGCCGGGCTCGTCGTGAGCTTCAGCGTGGTGGTCCTGGTGGGGTCGTCGCTGCTCAGCTTCCTCGGCCTGCCCCAGGACTTCCTGCGCGACGCCGGGCTCGTGGTCCTGGGCGTGGTGGCGGCCGGCCTCGTCGTCCCGCCCCTCGGCGACCTGCTCGAGCGGCCCTTCGCCCGGCTGGGACGGCGCCAGCCCAAGGGCGGCTCGAGCGGCTTCATGCTGGGCCTCGGCCTGGGCGTGGTCTTCGCGCCGTGCGCGGGCCCGGTGCTGTCGGCCATCACGTCGGTGAGCGCCATGCACCGGGTGGGACTGCGCACGGTGGTGCTCACCGTGGACTTCGCCCTGGGGGCGGCGGTGCCCCTGCTCGTCTTCGCGCTGGCGGGACAGCGCGTGGCCGAGCGGGTGGCCGCCTTCCGGGCGCACGCCCCGCTGGCGCGCGCCGTCGGCGGGGTGGTGCTGCTCACCATGACGTTGCTCATCGCCTTCAACGTCACCGACGGCCTGCAGCGGGTGGTACCCGGCTACACCAGCGTGCTGCAGAACCACGTCGAGGGCGGCTCCTATGCCAAGAAGCAGCTGTCCGCCCTCACCGACAACCAGGTGCCCGCCGACCTCGCCGACTGCCAGCCCAGCCTGGCCGTGCTCGAGAACTGCGGGCCCGCCCCGCGCTTCGCGGGCGTCACCACGTGGCTCAACACGCCGGGCGGGCACCCGCTCACCTTGGCGGGCCTGCGGGGCAAGGTCGTCCTCGTCGACTTCTGGACCTACTCCTGCATCAACTGCCAGCGCTCGTTGCCCCACCTCGAGGCCTGGTACGCCCGGTACCATGCCGAGGGCTTCGAGGTGGTGGGGGTGCACACCCCGGAGTTCGCCTTCGAACACGTCGTGTCGAACGTGACGCGGGCCGCCCGCCAGCTGGGCGTGCACTACCCCGTGGCCGTGGACGACGGCTACAAGACGTGGAAGGCGTTCGACAACAACGCCTGGCCGGCGGAGTACCTCGTCGACGCCCATGGCGACATCCGCCACGTCGAGTTCGGCGAGGGCGACTACGCCCTCAGCGAGTCGCTCATCCGGAAGCTGCTCGTCAGCGCCGACCCCGCGGTGAAGCTCCCCTCCCCCACTGTGGTGGCCGACCGCACGCCGCGCACCGCCCTCACCCCGGAGTCCTACCTCGGCTACGACCGCCTGCAGAACTTCGCGGGGACGTCGGTGAGCCCCGACCGCGCCGCCCCCTACCGGTTCCCGCCCGCCCTGCCCCCCGACAGCCTGGCCCTGAGCGGCACGTGGACGGTCGGCCCGGAGAAGATCAGCGCCGGGCCGGGGGCGCAATTGGAGCTGCAGTTCGCGGCGCACGACGTCTATCTGGTGCTGGGCGGGAGCGGCCGCCTGGACGTGGCGGTGAACGGCGTGCCCACCAGGGCCGTCACGGTGTCGGGGATCCCCCGGCTCTACACCCTGGTGCACGGGTCGCAGCTCCAGTCGTCGACGCTCACGTTCAGCGCCTCGCCGGGCGTGGACGCCTACGACTTCACCTTCGGGTAGCGGGGCGCTTGCGCCGCTTGGCCGCCTTGGACCCCTTGCCCCGCGGTGGCTGGCCGGCGCGCCGGGCCCCCGTCGCCCACGCGCGGGGCAGGGCCCCCGCCCGGGCGCGCCCCGCGCCCGTGGCGCGCGCCGCCGCCGGAGACGGGGCCGGGACCACCCACTCCTCCTCGGCCGCCGGCGGGAAGGCGCTCACCGCCAACAACGCGCTGATGCCGCCCACGTCGACGCCCCACCAGGCGAACACGCCCAGGTACCACTGGGCCGTGACGGTGACCGCCACCGCCAGGGCCACGGCGAGCCACAGGCCGAGGGTGCGGGCGCGGCCCGCCACCACCAGGGCCACGGCCAGGGCGGGCCACATGTAGTACGGGGTCATCACCGACTCCGTGTAGGACCGCAGGGCCAGCGCCAGGGCCACGGCCCACACGAGCATCACGGGCCGCGGGCGCCAGCGCCGCGCCCAGAAGGCGACGACGACCGCCAGCACGAGCGTGGCCACGCGCAGCGGCCCGCCGCCGATCTTGGTGTCGGTGCCCCTGCCCCCCAGCGACGGGGCGAGCGCCGTCCACGGCGTCTGGCGCGTCCCGGGGACGTCGGGGAAGGCGGGCTGGGTGGCGAGGTCGTGCACGGTGGTGTGGAGGTTGGCGGCCAGGGAGGGGACGGTGAGCGCCACCAGGGGCAGCGCGCCGCGCAGCGACAGGGCCGCCGCCCGCCGGCGCCCGGCCATCATCACCAGGATGGGGAACACCACGATCACGAGCGGCTGGAAGGCCATGGCCGCGCCGAAGAGCCAGCCGGCGCCCGTCCACCGGCCGTCCAGGGCGAAGACGAGCGCGTAGAGCGCCAGCGCCAGCGCCACCGGGTCCTCGGGGTGCCCGTAGAACACGACGGTGGGCCACAGCACCACCACCTGCGCCACACACAGCACGGCGCGCCGGGGGGCCGGCACCCCCAGGCGCTCGGCCAGCGCGTCCAGGGCGAAGAGCGCCACGCACGACACGATCAGCACCCAGGGGAACAGCGCCGCGAACCACTGCGGCTGCACGGCGTAGACCATGGCGTTGTGGGCCCCCGACGCCGTGGTCCCCGCGTCCCAGATGGTGTGGGTCTTGGCCACCAGGCCCTGGGGGGTGGTGACCAGGCGCTGGTGGTCGAAGATCTCGATGAAGGTGGTGTGCATCGAGCCGTACAGGGCGGCGAAGGGCACCAGGACGATGAGGATCCCCGGGAACTCCACGAAGCGCGACGACGACTGGTAGATGGCGTTGAGGTGGCCGTGCGCCAGCGCCACCGACGCCCGGAACGTCTCGGAGAGGTCGTCGGGTGAGATCCACTCCGAGGGGGTGTGGCGCACCACCGACCCCCACCGGAAGGCGTAGGCCAGCCCGAGCCCCACGTAGAGGGCCGCGGCCACCAGGGGGCCGGCCCGGCGACGGAGGCGGTCGACCACGCGGACCGTCAGGCCGCCGGCTCCGAGGTGGCCG